>PAWP01000111.1 GCA_002714125.1 Gammaproteobacteria bacterium | reverse complement strand
CCCATGCGTTCGACGCCCTCCGGCAGTTGTTTGAGATTCATACCAACCGAAAAGTTCTGCTCGCCGGCACTCGTCAGAACGACGGACCGGATCGAGTTGTCTGCGGCAATGGCTTTGACCTCGGCCTCCAAGGCATCCATGAAGTCGAGCGACATCCTGTTCATCGGTGCATCGTTCAGCGTGAGGATGCGTACTGCTCCGTCCATTTCGGTAAGCAGGGCGGGTTCACTCATTGGCTTGGTCTCTTTCGTTTTTGATTCGGGTGGCGGTCGCGCTCAGGCGTTCAAGCTGGCGACCGGTGATATCCCAGCGTCGACTTTGCAGAAAGTTGATCGCCGCGCTCAGGCTGCGGGTCGGGCCAATGCGCTTGAGCCCTTCACAGGCTATCGCGGGGAGATAGTCGGTTTCGTCCCACAAGGCGCGAATCAACGCGGCTTCGACCCTTTCCGGAAACTCGGAGCCAGAGGCGCTATGGGTCAGCGCCCAGGTGCACATGAAACGAACTTGATCAGCGGCCCGCCAGCTACCGCTAACCTGAGGCGCTGCGGACGCAGAATAATGCCATTGTCGATGCTCGGCCCGCATGAGAGCGATGATGCACCGTGCGGTTTCATCTCCGAAAGAGGGATTGGCACACAGAGCGTCGAGTGCTACTCGGACCATATTAACGTCATGGTCCCCGAGCAATGTGCGCAGGGCCGCGTAGGCAGCACTGGTTGCCCTGCCGACTAGGTCACGCAACTGCTGATCGATCTGGCTGGGTGTCGCGGCGAGCAGGCCCGGGTCGATCACAAGAAACCCGTCAGCAATGAAGCGCCGGCGGGTTGCCGCTGCGAGTGTCATCGAAAATGGCTGCGCTTGGATTTAGCCGCCTTCTGCGGTCACCGGGTCGATCATCTTGCGCACAGGTGTAACGTTGGTTGCGGGAAAACCGCTTCGTTCAGCGTGCTCGTAGATCAAAGCTTCCTCATCTGCCAGGTAGATGCAAAAGGTCTTGTCGCCTGCGACGTATGAGTGTTCCCATTGGATGTTCTTGTGTTCTGCTTTCATTGCGGCAAGTACGCCGTTTGACTGAGTTGCCGCGTCGCGCAGGGCTTCGCGTTCGGCGGAGCCAATCTCTGGGATGTCGCGTTCGATTACGTAGCGGGGCATGAATCGTTCTCGGATTGGTAAACTGGCTTCGGATCATAACGCCGTCGACGCCGAGTAGCAGCACTCTGAACCAGCGGGGTAGCAATGGAGAGAATCGTGTCCGCAGTCCTTACCGAGCTACGCAATCCGGCGTCACTACGCAGCGGAAGTCGGGAGATCACCGACCTGCGCTTTGACATTTGGACACTGCGGATCACGGTTTCTTTTTCGAACAACAACACTCTGATCGTTGCATTTGAGAGCCCGGGAGGCTTCCGGGTGCTTGACGAAGGTGTTTTACCTGACTTCTGGGGTGTCATGCCCGCTGGGGCAGTACTTGAAGTGACCTCCGGGGGTTGGTTTGACCTGGAGGCCGAGCACAACGAGAAGTTTCGGGCCCGTAACTCAGGGACGCAGGAGTATTTCATTCCCGGCATCAACTACTGTGTCAGCGTNCTCTCTGGCGAGACGCCATCAATCAGGAGNGTNTCAGACCGCAACAGCTAAGACGCCCTGAATCCGCGCTGANGCTGGAGTCAGGCGAGGTCCGTCAGTCAACCTGTCAACCGNCCTCTAAGCGTGCTTGTAACCAACGTCGCGAATGCTGGAATTTAGGCCAAATCGCCTGCCGGCAATAACACTTGGCACGTCACACCGAAAAGAGTCCCGGCCTGGGGTCAGCCGTTGCTTGTGTCAGCCCCGCGGCCTTTGTCTGCAGCCACCGGACTTTGCCGCGCTGTTCNCCTTGCTGATCCTGNCCATNGGGCTGGTTGGTGCCGGAGCCGCTCGTAAGCTACAAGCCTTTTAGGGCCGTCGAATTCTTAAGGCGGCTTGANACATTAATTTCAGAAGCATCTGAAGGCTGCAGNTATAGCTGCACCTGGATTGAGTCGTTGGTATCGAGTGGTGCTCCTAACGGAACGACAACAGTTCGTCCGGCGTGCCACCCTCATGCCCCAGAATTTGCTTTAGGTAGTCGACNTACGAGTNCATGTACATGCCGGCTGAGCGCTCGCGCCCTGCCGCTTTGTCAGACTTAGTGGTCTTCAGGTACCAGTTATTGCACTTCAGCCAGACCTTGCCGTCGGCTGATTTATCGCAGATGTCGGTCCACTTCTCGACTGCCTCNGTGGTCGGCTCAACTTCGGTGTGGTTGCTTTNCGTGATCTGGCTGACNAGATTGGCAACGTACTTCGCCTGCTCTTCGCACACTAGGGTCACGTTGGTGACGGGGTTGATCGCCTGTGGACCAATCATCATGTAGAAGTTCGGCATGTCGCTTACGTGGATGCCCCATAGTGAATGCGGGCGGGTCATCTGCCAGCGGTTCGCCTCATTGGCACCAAAGCGGTCGGCCAGCGTGACGCCGCCGCGACCCGTGACGGCAAAAGGAATGAAGTTGCTGTCGAAACCCGTAGCGTAGATCAGCACGTCCAGGTCACCGTGTGTGTCGCCGTTNGCGAGCTCAACGCCGTCTTCNGTGATGCGCACCACGCCGCCNGGATCGTTGATCAGCGTCACGTTAGGTTTGTTGTATGTCGTGTAGTAGTCGTCAATGAAAAGTGCGCGCTTGCANAAAAACGGATANTCAGGGGTTAGTAGTTTGACCAGCTCTGGGTCCTCTACATCTTTCTGGATTTGAGCGGCGAGCGCGGCGCAGATGCCGGCATTCTTCTGCTCGTCATGCAGGTCATCGAATTCAAACAGTGGCGGCTCATCCGGCGGATTGTCGCCGCGCCAGTCCGTCACGCGCAGGGATTCACTGTAGCCACCCGCTTCGAACTTGGCACGAATGTCCGGCGGGGTGGGTTCGTCCATACGTGGAAGGCACCAGGTGGGTGTACGCTGGAACACAGTGAGGTGAGCAACTTCGTCTACGATGGAGGTGATGACCTGCGCCGCTGATGCACCCGTGCCGATAACGCCGACCTTTTTGCCCGCAAGTGAGGCGCTCTGGTCCCACATTGCCGTATGGAAGCTCTCGCCCATGAAGGCGGACATTCCGTCAACTTCCGGCATGCGCGGGCTGGACAGTGGGCCGTTCGCTGCAACGACATGCTGGCAGGTCACAATGTCGGCGGTAGCACCGGTGTTCGGGTCTTCGGTGGTCACCCGCCAGACCTGATCTCCCTCGCCAATGTAGTCGATTGCGACTACCTTGCGAGAGAACGCAATGTTGTCGCGCATGCCAATNAAATCGGTCAACANCTCAGCNTAGTCCGCAATCTCACCCTGGTTTACATACTTCTTGGATGGGATGACGCCGGTGCGGTCCAGGAGTGGCAGGTAGGCATAGGACGGCACATCGCACGCTGCGCCCGGGTAGGCGCCGACCCCACCGTGGCTCCAGACGCCGCCCACTGACGGAGTCATTTCGAAGACACGGATGTCATCAACACCCGCTTCCTTTAGGTAAGATGCGCAGAGCAGCCCGGAAAAGCCCGTGCCAATGATGACAACCTGGAAGTGGCTGAGGTTTTCTGAAGTCATAGAGTGATCGCAGCGTTTGTGTACATGCGCATCTTACATGTCAGCGGTCATTTTGGCGCCGCCAGCAAAGGCTTGAGCGGTGCACTGTTGTCGACGAGGGTTCGTTTGTCCAGGGTTAGCCGAACCTACTCGTCAGCGTAGTTGCCGTGNGTTGGCATGGCGTACCGATTTCGTGCCGTTCTCGCGGGGCCTCTGCTGTCTGCTCGCGTGGCTGAAGGCTCTGAGCGAAGACAAGGTGCTGTAGGGTATTGGGTGTCTGGGTGGCTGGCAGGGATGACAGCCGCGGCTGTGCCAAGTACATNAACAGCAGGTCCAAGAGTCGCGTGGCCGCGCATGCTTACCTCATCAGGTGCTTGCGCAGGAAGGCATGGACCTGTGCAGCTGAGTCCANCTGGTTTTGAAATTCTAGTGTTGAGTGGCCTTCGTTAGGCAACTTGTGGAACTCGGGTGGGTTGCCGACCGTCGCCAGCGCGGTCTGCAGGCCAGTGGCATGTGCAATCGGTGCGCGGAAGTCCTGCTCGCCGTGAATCAGCAATACAGGCACTTTGATCTCGTCGGCACGATGGGTGGGCGAGATCGCACGCTTTTCAGCCTCCGAACGCCCGTGGATGTGACGTAGATAAGCCTCGCCTGCACGTGTAAGGCGTATGTCACCTCGGTCTTCCAGCAGATTCATGTCATAAACGCCGGATGTGCCGATCGAACACTGGTATAGGCCCGGTGCAGTAATGGGTCCCATCATGGCCGCATAGGCACCGTAGCTCGAGCCCATAATGCAGATCTGATCGGCGTGTGCCAGTGCTAGATTAGAGCTGTCGGCGCTACCGGCTTCGGTGGCCCATCGGGTTGCATCGGTCACATCGTCCTGCATCAGACCGCCCCACTCGCCAATGCCGGCTGACAGATAATCGACTCCGTAACCGCCCGAGCCGCGATAGTTTATCTGCAGGACGTGAAAACCCCGCGCCGCGAGCAGCTGCACCTGTGGATCGAAACCCCAACGATCCCGGATGCCGTACGGCCCGCCATGTACAAGTACTACCATTGGCCCGGGTACTGGGGTGTCGGGGTGGCTTGTGGTGTAGCCGTAGAGAGTTGTGCCGTCGCGTGCCTGCACTGTGATCGCAGACATGACGGCAAGTTTGCGCTCGGATAGTTGTGGGCGCTGGGTGTACAGTTTGTCTGCCTTTTTCGTCTTAGTGTTGACGAGATAGTACTCGCCTGGGTTGACGTCGCCGGAGATCTGCAGGACGGCTTCGCTGTGATCTCGGGTCGACGCCACAATATTGACGTTCATCTCTGGAAAGGCCTTGCGCATGTTGGCATGGAGTTGAGTCAGCGGGTGTGTGGCGTTGATGTAGCGCCAGGAGGGGTAGTGCAGCTCATAGCCAACGGCGATGACGTTCTGCTGTGAGAAGTCGGTTGCCAGGTCAGTAATATCGGCCTTTGGGTGACGGAATAGCAGTCGGTGGTCACCACTCTTTGTGTTGTATAGCCCTAGGCCCCAGGTCGCTTCGTCGTTGCCCTCCGAAGTCTGGGTAAAAAAGTGGTCGGCTTTACCGGTGAACCACAACGGGAACCAGCCACGCTCATCGAANCGGTTGGCGGCANCCTCCCGCCATTTGGAGCCCTCCCTTAGGTGGACCAGCTGGCGCGCATTCTTGTCCTCGCCGATACTGAACCGAATCTGCCCGGTTTCATCCGGTATGAACTGAGCACGAGGTGNGGGTGAGCGNGCTGCTCGNCGTCGAACCTTNGAGCGCACGTCCAGNCGTTGTGCNTCTGAGAAGCGGTCCGGTGACTCTGAGACCAGCACCATGCGTTTGCCATCCAAGATGTCGATTACATCTCCTCGCCCCAGCTTTTCGAGTTTTCCGTTCGCAGCCTCAACGCTGAGTAACTCGCGACTTCCGAAGAACCCCCCAAACCGACTGCGCTCAATCTGCTGGATCAGCATCATGCTGTCAGTTGCCCAGCGCAGCGATCGGATCCGGTAGTCGTGACCCAGGTTGTAATTGACTGTGCGTTTGTCGCGTTCCCTGTCCTGAACTTCTAAGCGGTGCCCGTTCNTAGAGAAGGACGTAACNGCAAGGTAGCGTCCATTGGGAGAGATGCTTACCNNGTCGATGTTTNCNGGTTTNAGGAAAGCNTCTATTTCAGCNATNTCAACTTCGTTATCCGGTTGGGCGTAGGTGGCTGCCGCCATTAGGCATATGCCCANAATAAATTGNGATCTTGNNATGGTANGCCGCAGTNCCTGCAACCATGCTCTAGTCGCGGTCATCCTGGTGCTCCTNTTTTGCGCTCGCCGTCACACGAGCCTGAATCCGACTTTGGTCAACGGCATGGTCCGGATCCGCTCGCCGCAGGCCGCGAAGATCGCGTTGGTCACGGCAGGTGCCAGTGGNGGAAGAGCCGGCTCACCCAAACCAGTAGGTGGATTGTCACTCTGTATAAAGTGCACGTCGATCTGTGGCGTTGCCGCAATGCGCATGACCTCGTAGGTGTCGAAATTGTTTTCTTGAATCACCCCCTGATCGATCGTGACTTCCTGCAGAGCCATAGTTGAAAGACCGTCNACGATTGAGCCCTGAACTTGGCTAACGGCGCCGCTCATATTGATGATTGGGCCAACGTCGATTGCAACGGTGACCCGGTCNACATGAAAGGTCTTGTCTGAATTTACGGTGACTTCAGCTACCTCTGCGACGTGGCCCGCATGGCAAAAATAAAATGCTAAACCAACGCCTTTACCCGCAGGTAAGGATTGGCCCCAAGCCGATTTCTCAGTCACGAGGTTGATGGTGTCGATGGCTCGACCCGTGTTCAGCGAGTNTACGTTTTCAGAGAGCCAGCGCCGTTCGCCCATCAGTTCGATAAGAAATTCAGCATAGTCTCGCTCAGCTAGGTGTGAGAGCTCGTTTAGGAAGCTTTGCTCAACGAATGCATTGGTATTCGATCCAGGAGCGCGCCACGGTCCGCAGGGCGTACTCATGTCTATCGTCGCTTGGGTAACGTGGCTTTGCGTTAATGCTGCGATCGTAAACTCATTTCCGTCCAATCCGGAGCCCATGACCGGACTGCCGTCTTTCGTGAAGCCGATGTATTGCTGATTGAGTGCAGCGAGTTTGCCCTCCTTAGTAATAGCGCCGCGCATGTTCTCGAAGCCACCTGCACGAAAAAAGTCGTTATGGATGTCGTCCGTACGTGTCCAAGTTAGCTTGACTGGTACAGCTGCTCGCTTAGAGATTGCCATTGCTTCGGCNGCAAAGTCGTTGATGATCCTGCGGCCAAAACCTCCGCCCATACGCGTTCCGTGAACGACGACATTCTCAGGGTCGAGCCCCAACATGTTGTTCGCGATCTCTATGATCTCGCCCGGGAACTGGGTAGGTGCCCAGCACTCCATGCGTGCAGGTTTATTGCCGTTAGCAGGGCGATAATCTGCAGTGCAATTCATCGGTTCCATACAAGCGTGTGCAACCCAAGGGAATTCGTAGAACGCCTCGATTGATCGATTGGTTTTGTCATTAAGTGCTTTTGCGACGGCCGGATTGTTTTTGCGCACTTCACCGGTGCCGGCGCGAGCCATCTCCTTCGCCCGCGTAATCATGTCTTCCCAGTGATCATTCGAGGCGTGAGTTTCGTCCCATCTGACCTTCAGTTTCGCTTTCGCAGCGAATACCGACCAGGTGTCCTCGCCAACTATGCCAACGCCACCTTGGAGTGTGGCTAAACCTGCTAGCCAACTTGTTTTGGTTTTGCCCGAACTTTCATCAGGATCCACAATAAACGCGTCGGTTACACCGGGTAAGGCTTTGATCTCAGCTTCGTTGAAGCTNATGGCGAACCCACCAAGCTTCGGGCAACGCGTGTACGACGCGTACTTCATGCCAGGTATATCTATGTCGATACCGAATTCGGATCGCCCAGTTGCTATGACCAGGTTGTCGACGCCGCTTACGGCCTTGCCAAGAATTGTGTACGAGCGAGGGTCTTTGAAGGACAGAGTTTCTGGCTTAGGCACCGGTTGGCGGACGGCGGTGGCGGCAAGCTGACCGAAAGTTAGTGTTCGACCGGATACGTGGATCACCACGCTGTCTCGCGCTTTAAGTTCATTGCGGTCAACTTCCAATGCGTCAGAAGCGGCTGCTATCAGCATTTCTCTGGCCGAGGCGCCTAACGTACGCATAGTGTCGAACTCTGTTGGTATTGATAGTGACCCTCCAGCGAACTTAAGCCCAAATCGGGTTGCATCGATCTCAGCATTGATGACCTCGACGTCATCCCAGCTCGCGCCCATCTCTTCAGCAACGATCATTGGCAGCGCGGTTTTGATGCCCTGACCCATCTCCGGCGTCGCGGAGTAAATAGTGATCTTGCCGTCGGAAGCGATCTTGATATACGCGTTGAGTTCTTCGGAGCCTACCAGCGTGCCAAGTTCTTCAGCTGAACTCGGCAGGGCGACCTGCAGCATCAGGCCACCGCCGGCGAGGGCAGAGGCTTTGAGAAACGAACGACGGTTCACGTTTGTTGTCCTCATGCGTCATCCCCTGCCTTGCGGCTGGCGTCGTGGTATTGCGCGGCGGTGTGGATGGCTGCACGGATGCGGACATACGTACCGCAGCGACAGAAGTTGCCGGCCATGGCAGCGTCAATGTCATCGTCGCTTGGCTTACCGTTGGCTTCGAGCAGAGCAGCCGCACTCATGATCTGGCCTGCCTGACAGTAGCCACACTGAGGCACATCGTGTTCCATCCATGCGGTTTGCAGCGGGTGCAGAGGACCGTCGCCAGCCAGACCTTCAATTGTCGTGACCTTGCCGCTGACTGCGGACACAGGCAGCACGCAGGAGCGGGTTGGTGCGCCATCGATGTGGACGGTGCACGCCCCGCACTGTGCGATGCCACAGCCAAACTTGGTGCCCTTGAGCTTCAGCTTGTCGCGTAGCACCCAGAGCAGCGGCATGTCCGGCCGTGCGTCGAGTTCGACGTCTTCGCCGTTAATGTTCAGTCTAATGTTGGTCATTTGTAACTCCCCTGTAACCTTCCGTCCTTTCTCGAATTGGGCGGTGGCGTGAAATCTTTATTGCTGCTGACCGCTGTTCATCTCGCTCGCATCCCCTCTCATGCAAGAGAGCCGGTTGCGTCCCGGTATCGTTTGAGCGCTTCGATATGATCTTGCGGCGAGGCCAGGTTGTGATTCATGGTGACGACTGCTGAGTGTGTGACCCCCATGTCTGCCAGGTGTTTCAGCTGATCAAGCTGCTTGGGCCCGGCCTCCCCCAGTGGTGAGATTACCTCGATCCCAATGTCATCCATGGAGCGGCTGTTGGCTTCCGCTACTGTTTTAACCTTCGCCAGTTGCTCTGCCAATTTGTCGTTGAAGAAGGGGAACCAGCCGTCGGCAAGACGTCCCACGCGCTCAACGACCTGGGGCGCCATGCCGCCCAGCCAGATCGGGATCTGGCGCCCTGGCAACGGGTTCAGGCCAGCGTCAGTAATCTTGTGCCAGGTACCGTCGTAGCTGATGGTCGGATCGTCCCAGAGCTTGCGGATGACGTCGATTTGCTCTTCCGAGCGTTTGCCGCGGTCATTGAAGTTCTCACCTAACGCTTCGTATTCGACCGCGTTCCAGCCAGTACCTACGCCGAGTCTGAGTCGTCCCTTGGACAACACATCGACGCATGCCGCCTGTTTGGCTACCAGAGCCGTCTGGCGCTGAGGCAGGATGATCACAGCGGAAACAAATTCGAGTGTGCTGGTCAGTCCGGCGAGATAGCTGAACAATACAAAGGGCTCATGGAACAGACTGTCCATTGTGTAAGGTCCGGACCAGTTCGGCCGGGTTGCGGTGTTTGCGCCCAGGACGTGGTCATAGGCGATTAGGTGCGCGTACCCCAGTGACTCGGCGGTGGTTGCAAATTCCGCAACAATGTCGGGGTCTGCGCTGATTTCGGTTTGGGGGAAGACGACGCCCAGTTGCATGGCTTACTCCTTCAGCGTTTGTATCGATGGGTTCAATTGTTCATGTACGCTGCCGTGGCCACCGCTTTCGTAGTCCGGCGTGCCGGGCGGGCAGTAGGTGGCGTGCTAGGTTGCCTTATCTGATGCTAAAACGCCCGTCGTCCACAAGGGCTGCAATGGAGCTGTTTTGCCAGAGCAGCATCGAGGCACTGGTGTCCGTGATTAGCAGAATTGTTAGGTCCTGTCGCTCACCGAAAGCGTCGGTGCAGATTTCAACACCGTTGGTGCTGATCACTGTTTCGGTAGTGTGCTGCATAGGGGAAAGCCCATGATGTCCCGGGCGAAGTATGCCGATCGGCATAATAATGGCCAACCGCGTGCCTGTTTGTCACTGAGCAGATAAAGTGCGCCGTTTTGCTGCTGGCCTTTCTCTGGCCTGGAAGGTGATGCAGGTTTCCGACTTCAAATTCGAACTGCCCCCTGAGCTTATTGCCCAGGCGCCGTTGGCGCGCCGTACAGACTCACGGCTGCTGCATCTCGACCGGCGGACAGGCGCCTGCTCACACCACACCTTTAGCGCGCTTGGTGCCTTGTTGCGTGCGGGTGATCTCCTTGTGTTCAATGACACTAAGGTCATTCAGGCACGTTTGTTTGGCAACAAACGCACCGGCGGTCGGGTCGAAGTGCTGATTGAGCGGTTGACGGGCGAACGTCAGGCCTTGACCCAGATCCGCGCATCGAANGCNCCTAAGCCCGGCACGCGTATCCAGATTGATGGCTCTGNTGTCGAGTTGACCGTGGAGGGCCGCGTNGGACAGTTCTTTGCAGTGCTTGCGACTGGGGCCATTGGTTCACTGCTGAANGAGGCAGGGCATATGCCGNTGCCACCNTACATTGAACGCGAGGCGGNGGTGGAGGACGTGGCCCGNTATCAAACAGTGTTTGCGCGTGAAGCAGGGGCCGTGGCCGCCCCCACGGCCGGATTGCATTTCGATGANTTGTTGCTGACCGAGCTTGCTGAGAGGGGTGTCANCCAGNGCTTTGTCACGCTGCACGTTGGTACGGGCACGTTCCAGCCTGTGCGTGTGGACAGCGTTGAAGCGCACGAGATGCATTCGGAGCGTTTCCATGTGCCGAAGGTTGTCTGTGAGGAGGTGATGGCATGCAAGGCTCGAGGTGGGCGAGTGATTGCAGTTGGGACCACTAGCGTGAGGTCCCTCGAGTCCGCCGGTGCGAGCGGCACGCTTGAACCTACACCGCCCGCAGGCACGGAGACCGACATTTTCATCTACCCTGGCTATGAGTTTCGTGTCGTAGACGGCCTAGTCACGAATTTCCACCTCCCTGGCTCGACACTCATTATGCTGGTTGCGGCGTTTGCGGGACTTGAGTCTGTGCAGGCGGCCTATGCTGAAGCCATTGCCGAGCGTTATCGCTTCTTCAGTTACGGTGATGCTATGTTGATATTGGNAGTGGAGGCGTGAAATTCTCGGTGCTCGCAACGGACGGCGCTGCGCGNCGAGGCACGCTGACTTTCGAGCGTGGTCAGGTNCAAACGCCAGTGTTCATGCCTTGCGGTACCTACGGCGCGGTCAAGGCGATGACGCCGGCCGCGCTGAACGATCTAGGTACCCAGATTCTGCTTGGGAACACCTTCCACCTAATGTTGAGACCTGGTACCGGGATCATCTGCGAGCATGGCGACCTGCACGATTTCATGGGTTGGGATAAACCCATCCTGACTGACTCGGGCGGCTTCCAGGTGTTCAGCCTGGGGGATCTTAGAAAAATTGGCGAGGACGGCGTGCATTTTCGTTCGCCGATCAATGGCGATGCGGTATTCCTCTCGCCGGAGTCTTCTATGCAGGTTCAAAGCGAACTGGGTTCGGANATAGCGATGGTGTTCGATGAATGTACGCCGTACCCGGCAAGCAAGTCCGAAGTCGAAACGTCGATGCGGCTGTCACTGCGTTGGGCTGAACGCTCCGCTGCGAGNTATAGCGGCTCGGGGACGCTGTTCGGTATTGTGCAGGGCGGGATTCATNCAGACCTGCGGGACGCTTCGATCGTANGTCTGCAGCGGATTGGCTTCGGGGGTTACGCGATTGGCGGGCTGTCGGTGGGTGAACCTAAGGATGAGATGATGGCCGTGGTGCGGCACACNGCGCCACGGCTGCCCGAGGACAGGCCCCGATACCTGATGGGGGTCGGGACGCCTGAAGATCTGCTCAACTGCCTCGTGGCCGGCGTCGATATGTTTGATTGCGTAATGCCGACTCGCAACGCCCGTAACGCACACCTCTTCACGTCAGAGGGTGTATTGCGTTTGCGTAACGCTCGGTTCAAGTCCGACACTGGCCCTGTTGATCCAGCATGCAACTGCTATACCTGCAGCAATTTTAGCCGGTCTTACCTGCACCACCTCGACAAGAGTGGTGAGATGCTCGGTGCTCAGCTCGCGACCATCCACAACCTTGCCTATTACATGGATCTGATGGCCGGCGCGCGGCGTGCCATCNAGGGCGGGCGGTTGCTCGANTGGGTTGCCGGCGTCAAAGCCGGCTGGCAGTCCTGAATAGGTCGGCATGCATTCGGCGGCGGAGTCGAACCCGAGAGCGTTTTGAGCTCNTCTGGCACTTACAGCAGGNGAGTGGATTGGCCAGCTAGTCGCCATTGCCGCACAATAGCGTCAACCTGAAAATCAGAGTCTATTCATAATGGGCTTTTTCATTCCCGAGGCCGCAGCGGCCGAGGCAGCCAACGGAGGTCCCGGCATGGGTTATATGGACATCGTATTCATCGGNATGATCGTTCTGGTGTTTTACTTCATCATCTGGCGGCCGCAGAGCAAGCGCGCCAAGGAACACCGTGAGCTTGTCGGGGGGCTTTCCAAAGGCGATGAGGTGGTCACCAACGGCGGCATCATCGGCAAGGTCCACAAGGTGGACGAGCAGTTCCTGGTCGTTGAGGTCGCCAATAACGTGCACNTGAAGATGCAAAAGGNCTCTGTGGCCGCGGCGCTGCCGAAAGGCACCATCAAATCCATCGACTGATCTGATCCGATCGGCACGGGTGCGCTTACATGCTGAATACCTACCCCCTTTGGAAGTACACGATTGTCCTGATTGCAACCGTGCTTGGTTTCGTCTACGCGCTGCCTAACGTCTATCCACCCGATTATGCCGTGCAGATTTCGGCGGAAAAGGCCGGCGTTGTACTCGAGCAGCGGCTGCTTGATGTGGCAACCAGCGAGCTGGATGAAAACGGCATTACCTATTTCGACCCAACAATTGCCGAGGGCAACGGCCTTATTCGTCTCGAGGATGATGTCTCGCAGCGGCGTGCGCAGGCGTTGATTCATCGTCGCATGCTGCAGGACAAGGAGAACGTGGTGGTGGCGTTGAATCTCGCCGCGACCACGCCGGACTGGCTGCGTTCACTCGGGGCCGAGCCTATGAAGTACGGCCTCGATCTGCGAGGCGGCGTACACTTCCTGATGGAGGTTGATACTGCCCGCAATATCGATGAGCGAATTGATGGCACTTCTACAGACATCAAGCGTCGCTTGATGAAAGAGCGGATCCGCTATGCTGCTGTTGAACGTGAGGGGAACACCTTGCGCGCCGAGTTCAATTCACAAGACGATCGGGACCGGGCTGACGACGCGATTNCTANCGANTACCAGGACTATGTGGTTACCTCAGACGATTCCGGAACGCGGCCAGCACTTTTGTTCACCGTTACGCAGGAGTCTNTCGATCAGCTGGTAGATTTCGCGGTCAGCCAGAACGTGCAGACCATCCGCAACCGGGTGAACGAGCTTGGGGTGTCGGAGCCATTGGTGCAGAAATTGGGCTCTACCCGGATTGTCGTCGATCTGCCGGGCGTGCAGGACTCAGCGAAGGCAAAAGACATTCTGGGCAAGGTGGCAACCCTCGAGTTCCGGCTCGAGGCAAAACCCGGTGCTAGCCGCGCCTCGACGGTCGGTTACAACTACGAAGGTCGCGACGTCAGTCTGGAAAAACGCATCATCGTCAAAGGCGAACGTGTCATTGACGCTAAGCCAAGCTTTGATCCGGAAACCGGGCTGCCCCAGGTCAATATCACCCTGGATGGCGATGGTGGCGCGAAAATGTACCGCTCCACGGTTAACGACATTGGGCGCCGGATGGCGGTGATCTTCATCGAGAAGAAACCGCGTAGCGTGCTCGTCATGCGCAATGGNGTGCAGGTTGAGGAGCAGGTAGTCCGCGAGGAGCGGCGCGTAATTTCGCTGGCGACCATCCAGGCGGCGCTGCCTTCGAACTTCCGTATCACTGGCCTCGAGCCCGCCGAGGCGCGTGAACTGGCGCTCTTCCTGCGCGCAGGCGCATTAGCCGCGGACATGTTCATTGCGGAAGAGCGCACTGTCGGTGCAAGTCTGGGGCAAGAGAACATCGATCTTGGCCGCACGGCTGTGACCGTGGGCATGGGNCTCGTGATCCTGTTCATGTTTGTGTACTACAAGGTGTTTGGCATCGCAGCCAATATCGCGCTGACGGTGAACCTTGTGCTGCTCATAGCGATGATGTCGCTGCTGTCGGCAACNCTGACCCTACCTGGTATCGCNGGGATTGTGTTGACGGTGGGTATGGCGGTGGATGCCAACGTCCTGATCTTCTCGCGGATCAAGGAGGAGTTGGCAAATCGAATGTCACCCCAAGCGGCAATCAGCGCAGGGTTCGACCGGGCCTTTGTGACGATNCTTGATGCNAATCTGACGACGCTGGTGGTGGCGGTGATTCTCTATAGCATCGGCACCGGCCCTGTGAAAGGGTTTGCGGTCACCTTGATGATTGGCATCCTTACGTCGTTCTTCACGGCGATCTGGGGTACCCGGGCCATCGTTAACCTGATNTATGGCGGCCGTAACATCAAAACACTGCATATCTGAGGTCCCGGCGAGGACAACGCTGCGATAAGAGGGCTGAATGTTGGTAACCGCAACTAATTTTGCAATCGACTTCATGCGCTGGCGGAAGGTGGCGGCGGTCGCCTCCACGGTGCTGGTGCTGGCCTCTATCGGGACCCTCGCTGTTAATCAGCTCGAATGGGGCCTCGACTTCACTGGCGGCACGCTGGTTGAAGTAGCCTACCCTGATGCGGTGAATCCGGAGACCATCCGTCTGCAGCTTGATGAGGCTGGGTATGCAGGGCATGTGGTGCAATTTTTTGGCTCGGACCGCGACATTCTGGTACGGGTTCCACCCCAGGATTCTGCCGAATCGGAACAGGCCGCCGGGAGGGAGGCCGATCGAGGTGAAGCAAAGCTGGGCGATAACGTATTTGANACGCTTGCAGGTAATGCCAGCCTCTCGGCGTGCGTAGGNACTGTCCCGGAATCTGGGCCCGTCGGCTGCCTGGCGAAGCGACGCATCGAGTTTGTTGGCCCGGCGGTCGGCGAGGAACTCCGAGATCAGGGCGGGCTTGGTGTATTGACGGCGCTGGGGCTTGTGATGCTCTACATCGCGTTCCGGTTCCAGATCAAGTTCTCGGTGGGTGCGGTGGTTGCGCTGTTCCATGATGTGATGATTGCCCTTGGGGTCTTCTCGATCCTGCGCTGGGACTTTGATCTCACAGTGCTCGCGGCGATGCTGGCAGTCATTGGTTATTCTTTGAATGACACNATTGTGGTCTCGGACCGGATTAGGGAGAACTTCCGCAAGATCCGCCGGGGGACGCCGACGGAAATTATCAATACGTCCCTTAATCAGACNCTCGGCCGCACCCTTGTCACCTCGTTTACCACGCTGCTTGTGCTGTTTGCGCTCTTGCTGCTGGGCGGCGAATTGATACGCGGCTTCGCCCTCGGATTGATCATTGGCGTCATCGTCGGGACCTACTCGTCAATCTATATTGCCGCGAACTCGTTGCTCGCACTGGGTATNACGAAGGACGATCTGGCTGTGCCGGTCAAAGAAGGTGCTGAAGCCNATGACGTGCCGCAGAACTTCTGACCGCCTGAAGATGCNTGGCCCACGAGATTCTGCAGCGGTGGGNCGGCNGGTCACTGATGGTGACCAGACGGAGTGTTTGACTGCCTCTGCGTAATGCGGCATGCNGAGCGCGGTTGGGCNTGCCTGGCGAGCGAGTTCAAACCCNTCNGNCTGGTTGCGTAGGATCTCGGCGAGGCGCGCGCNAGGTGNTNAGTTCTTTGGCTCGGTCTGCGTCACCGCNAAAATTNATNGTCTTTGTAGAATCTTNCTCCAGNNTGAAGAAATGCTCTNGGCCNGTGCCTGGATACCAGANGAGCTTGCGCCGCCCATCAATGATGAACTGTGNTCCCGAGNTNAGAGTTTCTGGGTACGANTACTCGCCATGCACATTNCTGCGCTTGTCTGTTTCGCNCCGCTGCANTGACAAGATTCTTTGTCNATCNATGGCNCAAGGCGCTGGCACTNCGNCCAACTCCAGCGCGGTAGGTATCACTTCCACCAGTTCGACCGGNGCGTCAATTACTGCGTCGTGACCCAGCTGCATTCGCNCGGGGTGCGGAGCAGNAACGGAACCCGNNCTGANCCTTCGAAGCTGGATCGTTTCGGGATCCACTGGTGTTGCTCCANCATCTCGCTATGGACCGAGATAACGAACACCGCGTTTTTGGGTGGTAGCACCGNCAGGACCNGGCCGATCTGATAGTCAATGTGATTGATGCGACCNTAGTGGCCGCCTGCATCTGCCGCCGCAGTCCAGGTTCAAGGCATACCTGCAAGGCTTTGCGCCGTCAGACCGCGCTGGCCGGTCATCAGTGTTCGGCTGGCGGGAATGCAGAAAGGTTTTGCGCTGTAGGCGTGTCGAAGACGCGCGCCGGCTGCTGAGAGCGATTGGAGTCACGGTGCTTGCAGGACTGGGTGTCCTTCGATGCCAAGCGCACCNCGCCCTGTCGTTCGGTCATCANCAGTAGGATGTTTGGATGGGGGTCGTTNANACACTCTCGATCATCNTTTTTGCCCTGTCTGTCGGCCGCTTTGCTTTCAGCGCTTTGCAGCTGTNCGCCAGAAGCGCTCGACCAGGATCATCTCGACGGGCTCGCCGTCAGCGAACCCAGGAATATACTCACTNCGGGCAAAGTACTCAGAGATCGCCGNAATGCAGGCTTCGTTTGCGTCCGCTGCGACCACCGNAACGTCACTGGCGCCATTGCCGTCGGCNGGCACTACGCCACGCACCCGTACGTCAAAGAAGCGGTCACATTTGGTGGAGGCCCGATAGGCGCCCTCGTGGCGCTGNGGGGAGGAATAGGCTTCGCCGTACCGCGCAACGTTGTGGCGGTGGTTGGGTTGTACTGTAATGCCTTCACCCTGTGCGTCGCGGACGAAGTGAACGTTGAATTGGAAACGCGCGGTTTTCTTNCGCCCGTCTTTACGCGGCACCATCAGACGCAGATATCTCGCCTTGTGGCGCGTTACGGCCCGATGGAACTCGGGGTGGGTTTCCCTTCCGTTGCAGAACACCCCTCGGCCGCGGCCATCGTTGTAGAGAGTTGCATCACACAAAATCCGCACATCGACGGGTGCATCTCCGGGCGGGAAGCTGATNGAGCGGAGAAAACGAGCTTCGTATTTGCCAAATATTGCGGGGACGAACCCCGGGCGGTCTGCGCTATGGGCGCGGTTGGTCGGCAGTGATAGAGCGGCGACCGCGAGCAGCACGACCCAAATGGCGTATAGGCGCGATGCTGAGGTTTTGTAGAGACGCTTTTTCATACCGTCTGTGGGTCCTTTGGTCGCTGGGTTGTTCCAACTGTCTGAGGAGATCGCGCATGGGTTTGCAGCGGCAGCATTCAACTGTGTCGGTCCCAGAACTTGGTAAAACGGTCCGCCTTGATCGGGGCTAGGCTCGCGCTGTTCACCCCGCAACAAGCTCTGCGGTGCCATTGGGTGCGCACTCGAAACCCTCACGAATGGCGACGTGCACCGTCGCCGCCTTAACTACCTTAGACAGTGCCGTCCAGATTCTGGAAGATCTGACGAACGTTTTCGGGTCGGCAAACTAGCTTGAAGGGCGTCATGCCGTCAAAGTTCAGCGTAAGCGCTTCATCTAACTTTGCATGGCAGTCGGGGANAAACTGGTCACTGTTCTCNAGAAATTCGGCTAGCTGAAGCACTNAGGCTAGGTTTGGCGAAGACGGGTTGAGGGCCATTGAGCTGCTCTCGATGCCAAGCTGGATCTATATGTTCTAGGAGCGGGAGTCCACTTTGCAGAGGCCGTAACGCCGAGATCAGTGGCAAAGAGCGGTCCATAGCTGCACCTGCTGCTTTTTATGTTGATGGTGGAGCGAGGATCCGACGCTGCGCGACTCAACAAAGGCTCNGTGCCCTCCAAGGGTATGCGCACGTTTACGGACCTATAGCGCAGCTTCCAAAGCTGCACAAAGTGAATGCGGGTATCTGCTTCGAAAGCTCCANGCCATCCCTTGGGGCNGGACGGCCAAACGGACATTCCCNACGGCGAAGCCCTTGCTCCCACGACTTGTCCTCAGCCGTAGGACTTTCTTGCCAATGGCAGCAGTTCCCGGAATACCCCCCGCGCGCCCGCGACCGCGTTGCCCCATGCCGCGTTCGCCGTGCCGCCGTCGAAATCTGAGACAAGCCCGCCTGCCTCAGCAACAAGCAGAGACCCTGCAGCTACTGCGCTCGCATCTGCGCCAGCCAGGACGGCGGCGTCCAGTCGGCCGGAAGCGACGTATGCTAGATCAAGCGCGGCTGACCCGGTCTGACGGGTGTCACTGCCGGCCTCTTCCAGGGCTCTGGTGAGGCCAGGGCGGAAGCTGCAAAGCGCAATAATCGCGTTGCGTAGGCGGGCGTCTTTGTTGACCCGCATCAGTTGTGCACCATTCATACGGCAACCGCTGCCACGGCTCGCTACAAACTCCTCATTTCGCATAGGATCGACGATGATCGCGTGCTGCGCCTGGCCTTTCTGCATGCAGACCAGCACTAGCGCGAAGTGCGGCAGGTTGCGCGCGAAGTTCTCGCTGCCGTCAATGGCCTTAATCCACCAGGTGAACTCGGCTGTNGCCTCCGGCCCGAAGCCATGTTCGGGGTAGGTCTGCGACAGACTGGCGCGGATTTCGCGCTCGGCGTCTCGCTCGACGTTAGTGAATGTGCTGTCACCTTCAAGCTCTGTGAGGTCTGGTCGGTCGAACGCACGGGCAACTTCACGCGCTGCACCGCGCACGGCCCGCAGGCCCATGGCTGCCATCGCCTGCATGTACGTGTCCGCTGCGACCAAACTAGGGNCGGGATTCTGCGGTATCGTGCGCGCCTACGCCAGCATTACCGACATCCCTGTGCCAGATCCGGAATCCTCCCGCGAGATTCGCATCGTGCTTGTAGAAACCACCCATCCGGGCAATATCGGCGCGGCTGCTCGCGCTATGAAGAATATGGGGCTTACCTCGCTGACATTAGTTAACCCCTATGACCATCCGGCCGACAAGTCGCGGTGGCGATCAGCGAGTGCGGTGGACGTTGTTGACTCAGCGCGGGTGGTGGCTTCAGTTGATGAGGCGATAGCGGGTTGCGAACTCGTGGTTGGAACAAGCGCACGGGACCGGCGGATTCCCTGGCCCATGCTCGATCCGCGCGAGTGCGCACTGAAGATAGCGGCAGAGCGAGGCCANAACGTGGCGATCCTGTTTGGCCGCGAATCCCGTGGCCTGACCAANGACGAACTGCGCAAGTGTAACTTCCACGTCAATATNCCGACCGCTGAAGCCTACAGTTCCCTTAATCTNGCGATGGCGGTCCAGGTGNTCACNTACGAAATCCTNATGGCGGAGCGCGAACCGCCCGAGCCGTTGAAGTGGGATCAGTCGCTTGCCGGAGCGGATTCNGTTGAGAATTTCTACGACCATCTCGAGCGCACGCTCACCAATATTGGCTTTCACGACCCGGCCAATCCGCGACAGCTTCTGCCGCGGCTACGCAGGCTTTTTAATCGTGTGCGTATGGACCAGATGGAAGTGAATATACTACGCGGTATTCTGACGACGGTTGATGGACTTTCCCGGGATGACGGTTCTGATCAATAACAGAAGCTGTGCCCGACGCGGGAACCGATCGAGCAGGTCACGACATGCGTCGGGGTCGCCAGCGCTNAGTGCGCGTAGCTGGCACCACCANTCGGTCACGTTGGGGCCAGCTCGAGCTGCATGGAACAACCGTGAGTGCGATACTTTCANNGTTGAACCTTCTAGAGCGTGACTAAGCAGCATTGGCACCGCTGTGTCCGTAACGGATGCTGAAGGAGCAGTGTGCTTGATGATGATGCCTGTACGCTTTTCAAGAAATAAGAAAACGCTCGGTCTGAGGATGCTGGGCACCGCTAGATGGCTCAACAATGCAGTGGTGTCCTAGGCCNCCTGCGAAAGAAAGTGGTAGCTGGAATTGGCGATGACAAAGGTGATGTCATCAAGTTCGTTCAGCCTCATCAGGCCAAGCGTAGCGCCGAACGATGTGCCGCAGATGCCGATAAATGATCGTGTGGAACCTTTCTCCGTGACCAACCATCGGAACGCCGCGACTTTATCGCGCCTCTCCTTTAGCCGAGCGTGCACTAGACTCGTTCAGAGTCGCGGGTACACCCGGGNTCGTACGCTGGCACGTGACAACCCGCGACCTGAATAGCGGCAGCGCTGGCAGGACCTGGGTCTGTGTGCCGCCNATGCCTGGTACCAGGATGAACGCACAGTTGCTGCCGTCGGGATGTTCGAAGAAGGAGCCAGTCAGTGCCACACCGGACCCGTCGAATCTGACCGATTTTTGATGAAAAATGTCCATCCCGAGACNAGCCAGAATCCGCCGCTCTTCCGCGGGGTCTTAGTCGATGATCGCCGTGGTCAGAAAGTGATCTACGACGAACTAGCTTGTGGTTAGCNACAGTACGATCATCCGCACGGTGCTGGTAAGTGCCCGTCTCCTGGAGCATTTCTTCTGGCTGTTCGCGCGGGCAGATCAGGGTGGCTGGCCGGTTGCAGCGCTAAAAGGCACTTGGCAGAAAGCCTGACCAATGTAGCCAGACTTTTAGTTGACCAAAATAGTCGGGTATTGGATACTTCGGTTCGGTCCCCACATTTTGTTTGTGCGGGGTCGCTGTGTGCCCGCCCCGGGCGCNTGATTGCTGTGCTCAGGTTCGACGGCAGGCATTTGCACAGTCCTGTTCGAAGGGGAATCGCCGGAGTCTCGAAGGGCTTTCAGGCGGGGAGCTTCTATGAGGAGAGCTCTATGAAGATGACAGCCAAGGGACGCTACGCGGTTACAGCGATGTTGGACCTTGCAGTACACGCTAACGAGGGTCCTGTGAGCCTTGCCGACATCTCTGAGCGG
Source organism: Gammaproteobacteria bacterium (assembly GCA_002714125.1). The sequence goes on along the minus strand of PAWP01000111.1, from coordinate 29,885 downwards.
CAGGAAATCAGCCTGGCATACCTTGAGCAATTGTTTGCCAAGCTGCGGCGTGCGGACCTTGTAACCAGCGTGCGAGGCCCTGGGGGTGGGTATCAATTGGCCATGGCGAGCGACGCCATCTCGATTGCCCACATTGTCGTATCGGTTGATGAAACCGTCGATGCGACCCGATGTCAGGGTCGTGCCAACTGTCAGGGCGGCAAAACCTGCCTGACTCACGAACTGTGGGCGGATCTGACGGACCAGATTAACCAGTTTCTCAGTGACATCAGCCTTGCCGGACTGATCGCGCGACGGGGTGTTAGAAACGTGGCGGTCCGGCAGGATGAAGTGATCGCGTTGCGACAGCGGGCGTGAGCCGGCCCTTGCAAATAATCACTTTGGACTTATTGAGAAGGTATTGAAGAGGCATTACAGAGACAGATCATGACAGCGCCTATTTACCTAGACTATGCCGCCACAACGCCAGTGGACCCAAGGGTTGCTCAGAAAATGAGCGCCTGCTTGCTTGCCGAAGGCAATTTTGGTAATCCGGCCAGCCGTTCCCACAAGTTTGGTTGGGAAGCTGAGGAGGCCGTGGAGATTGCACGCCGGAACGTCGCGGACCTGGTCAACTGCGATCCTCGTGAGATTGTCTGGACCTCGGGTGCAACCGAATCAGACAACCTCGCGATCAAAGGAGTTGCGCAGTTTTATGCCAAGAAAGGGAGGCACATCATCACCTCGAAGATCGAGCACAAAGCTGTGCTCGACACCTGCAGGCACCTTGAGCGTGACGGTTTTGAGGTGACCTACCTCGAGCCTGGCGCCGATGGCATCGTCACGCCTGAGCAGGTTGTGGATGCGATTCGTGAAGACACGATCATTGTTTCGATCATGCACGTGAACAATGAGATTGGAGTGGTCAACGACATCGCCGCCATTAGTGAGGCATGTCGTGAGCGAAAGGTGTTCTTTCACGTTGACGCCGCCCAGAGCTTGGGCAAGGTGGCCATCGACCTTGAAGCAATGAAAATCGACCTGATGTCCTTCTCGGCGCACAAGATTTATGGGCCGAANGGTGTCGGCGCGCTTTACGTCCGCCGTAAGCCGCGTGTGCGGCTCGAGGCACAGATGCATGGCGGAGGCCACGAACGTGGCATGCGCTCCGGAACTCTTGCAACTCATCAGCTTGTGGGTATGGGTGAGGCGTGCCGGATCTGCAAGGAGGAGATGGCGGAGGAGTCTGCCCGAATCCTGGCTCTGCGCGAACGCCTCTGGCATGGCATTGCACAGATGGAAGAAATTCACATTAACGGTGACATCAGCCATCACGTTCCGGGTATTCTCAACGTGTCGTTCAACTATGTTGAGGGTGAGTCGCTGATCATGTCGTTGACGGACCTTGCAGTCTCGAGCGGATCGGCCTGTACCTCGGCCAGCCTGGAGCCTTCTTATGTGCTGCGTGCGTTGGGGTTGAACGACGAGTTGGCACACTCATCACTGCGGTTTTCGATCGGGCGCTTCACGAACGAAGCGGACGTCGACGCCGCGGTGGAGCAGATACGAGNCGCGGTGGAAAAGCTGCGCGAACTGTCGCCGCTTTGGGATATGTACAAAGACGGCGTGGATATGGACAAGATTGAATGGGCGGAGCACTGAGCCATGGCGTATAGCGACAAGGTACTCGACCACTACCAGAACCCCCGCAATGTGGGCAAGTTCAATGCCGAAGACGGCAACGTTGGCACCGGCATGGTGGGTGCGCCGGCTTGCGGAGACGTCATGCGCCTACAGATCCAGGTCAGTGATGATGGGGTCATTGAGGACGCTAAGTTCAAGACCTACGGTTGTGGTTCTGCCATTGCTTCGAGTTCCCTGCTCACGGAGTGGGTGAAAGGGCGGACCCTGGACGATGCTGAGGCGATCAAGAACACTGAGATTGCGGAAGAACTCGCCCTGCCACCGGTGAAGATTCACTGCTCAGTGCTGGCTGAGGACGCTATCAAAGCCGCTATCCGTGATATTCGCGACAAACGTGGCGAAGCCCCCGAGTCAGCGGGGGCCTGACCTATGGGAATCAGCCTGACAGAAAACGCGGCTAAGCATGTGAACGACTACCTTGCCGGTCGTGGCAAAGGTCTTGGCATTCGCCTTGCCGTGAAAACCACCGGCTGCTCCGGACTCATGTACGTACTTGAACCGGTTGATGAACTCACGGAGGGAGACGAACAGTTTGAGAGTTACGGCGTTGAGGTGTTCGTCGATAAGAAAAGCCTGATCTACGTCGATGGCACTGAAATGGACTACGTCAAGCAGGGGCTTAACGAGGGGTTTGAGTTCCGAAACCCCAATGTGCAGGGTGAGTGTGGCTGTGGCGAGAGCTTCACAGTCTGATCGCCACTAACGTCGTTATCGAGAAGGCCCTGTTGCACAGCCGTGGATCTGTCCCTCGACTACTTTGCCCTCTTTGGCCTACCGTGCGCGTTTGAAATTGATGCCGCGCTGTTGGCGGAGCGTTATCGTGGCCTGCAACAAAATGTGCACCCTGATCGGCATGTGGGTGCTACTGATCACGAACAGCGCCTGGCGATGCAATACACGACCTTCGTCAACGAGGCGTATACCACTCTGAAGTCTCCGCTCTCCCGTGCCATTTATCTGCTTGAGCTTGCGGGCTCTAGGATTGAAGAGAACCCCTCGCTTGATCCCGGTTTCCTTATGGAGCAGATCGAGTTGCGTGAGGCGCTGGAGGAGACTAACAGTGAGGCGGCTGCGGGGGCTTTTCTAAAGCGGATTGACGGCGCTATCGGCCATTATGAGGCCGAATTTGTGGCAGCTCTCGATGACCATCCGGCGCAAGCAGAGCAGGCTGTCTACAAACTACAGTTCATGCACAAACTGCGTGCCGAGGCTGAGGCGGTTGAAGAGGGCCTGCTTGATTATTGATTGATTGCTCAGGCGAAGGGTGCTGCAGGTCAAGGCCCGTCAGAATCCATGCCGAGCAGTTCACCGAACGTTACTCAAGTTGCTCTGCGTGACTTTAGTGAGTTCGCACTCGGAGAGAAACAATTCCCATGGCTCTGCTCCAGATTACAGAACCCGGCGAAGCGGTTGATCCGCACACGCGTAAACGCGCAGCGGGTATCGATCTCGGTACGACGAATTCGCTGGTGGCGAGCGTACGGGCAGGCGTGACGGAAACCCTGGCGGACGAGTCCGGCAGCCACCTGTTGCCTTCGGCGGTGCGCTACGAGTCGGGAGCGGTCGTGATCGGAGCTGATGCTCTGGCCGGGGCGGCCGCCGACCCGCTCAATACCATCGTCTCGGTTAAACGCCTGATGGGCCGTGGCGCTGACGAGGTGGCTGACCTGCCTTATGAGGTAGTGGGTGATGAGGCGGTGCCCAGGCTGCGCACGGTAGCAGGGGACGTCAGCGCAGTTGAGGTTTCGGCCGAAATTCTCAAGTCTCTCGGAGCAAGAGCGGAGGCCACGCTCGGCGGTGAACTGGAAGGTGTGGTGGTGACGGTGCCGGCCTATTTTGATGATGCTCAGCGCCAGGCGACCAAGGACGCTGCTCGTCTGGCCGGCCTCAATGTGCTACGCCTGCTCAACGAACCCACAGCGGCTGCAGTTGCGTACGGTCTCGATACCGGTGCGGAGGGTGTGGTCGCGGTCTATGACCTGGGTGGTGGCACCTTTGATATCTCGATTCTGCGGCTGGCGAAGGGTGTATTCGAAGTACTCGCAACCGGGGGAGACTCCGCGTTGGGAGGGGATGATTTTGACGCCTTGATTGCCACCTGGGCCCGTGCACAGGCAGGGGCAGATGCCGCACCGGGTCCCGCTGAACATCGTCGCCTGATGCTCGCGTCGCGTGCAGCAAAGGAGGCACTTACCGACGCTGAAAGTGTGCAACTCTCTGGCGAGGATCGGACACTTGATCGGGAGACCTTTGGTAGGCTCGTCGCCCCGCTGATCGAACGTACGATCCGCGCGTGCAAGCGCGCAGTTCGCGACGCGCGCGTCAGTCTTGAGGAGATAACCAGCGTTGTGATGGTGGGCGGCTCAACCAGGGTCCCGGCTGTGCGCGAATCCGTTGGTAACTATTTTGGGCGTGAACCGCTGACCAGTATCGATCCTGACCGCGTCGTGGCACTGGGTGCAGCGGTGCAAGCCAATATCCTTGCTGGCAACCGGTCCGCTGACGAGGTACTCCTGCTGGATGTGCTTCCGCTCTCGCTGGGTCTAGAGACGATGGGTGGGCTGGCTGAGAAAGTTATCCACCGCAACACCGCGATTCCTGTGGCGCGGGTGCAGTCCTTTACAACCTACAAGGATGGCCAGACCGCGATGCTGGTGCATTTGTTACAGGGAGAAAGGGAACTCGTAGCAGATTGTCGCTCATTGGCACGGTTCGAACTCCGTGGAATACCACCCATGGTGGCGGGTGCTGCGCGCATTCAGGTTGTTTTTCAGGTTGATGCGGACGGGCTCTTGTCAGTTACCGCTACCGAAGAGAGCACAGGGGTAGCCGCTGAGGTTACGGTTAAACCGACTTACGGCCTCGAAGAGTCAGCCATCACCGAAATGCTGCGCGCGGGTTTCGAACATGCGGAGCTTGACGCTCAGGCGCGCTCGCTGTCTGAAGCGCGTGTGGAGGCAAACCGGGTGATCGAAGCGCTCACAGAGGCACTTGTGACCGACGGCGAGAAACTGCTTCATGCGGAGGAGATTGCGGTCCTTGAGTCGGCGATCAACGGTCTCCGCGAGACCGCAACCAGCGATGATCACCGTGCAATTACGGAAGCGACGGAAGCACTCGGGCACGCGAGTGAAACCTTTGCCGGACTGCGCATGGATCAGGCCGTTCGGCAGGCGTTGGCCGGGCATGACATTGATGAACTTGATGCCGAACTTGATGAGCGCGAGCCGGGTACTGATGATGCCGGTAACGTCGAGGGAAGAACCGTCTGATGCCACAGCTTGTTTTCCTTCCGCATGAAGAGCGCTGCCCTGAGGGCGCTGTGATCGAAGCCAGTCCGGGTGACGACCTGATTCGTGTCGCGCTCGCAAATGGCATCAAGATTGAGCACGCCTGTGAAATGTCCTGCGCCTGCACAACCTGTCACGTCATACTGCGCGAAGGCTTCGATTCGCTGGATGAATCCAAAGAAGAGGAGGATGACCTACTCGACAAGGCCTGGGGCCTGGAACCCGATTCCCGACTGGCGTGCCAGGTCGAGGTGGGTGAAGAGGATCTTGTCATAGAGATTCCTAAGTACACCATCAATCAGGTTTCAGAGAATCACTGACTAGGAGACCCGGAAATCCGGGGAAGGATGCTGATGGCGTTGTTGTGGACCGATACGATTGATATTGCCATTGAACTTGTGGAGCGCTTCCCTGAGACCGATCCGCTCATGGTTCGATTTACCGACCTAAAGCAATGGGTTGAGGAACTGCCGGATTTTGATGACGACCCGAACCGTTGCGGAGAGCGCATCCTAGAAGCGATCCAGATGGCCTGGATTGATGAGCGGGATTAGACGGGTAGCTAGTTGGCTATTGATTGATAGGGCTTAGCTGAAGCGTGAACGAAGGGAGCCACTCTGAAGCAGGGGTCAGTCGGGCGCAGCAAAGGTTGCGGTTGGAAGGCAGAGGCAACAGATCCGGTGATGCACTGGCCCTTCTAGCCGTTGGCCCCGGCTATGTTGTTCAGGTTACAGATTGATTCCGACGACGGAGATCAACACCGGTGGGTGTGCGAAAAGGGATGTACTCATGCAGCATCGGCGTATAATTCCGCTCCGATTTTGCACCCGTTCTCATTAACCTTTTGGAGAGTAAGCCCATGGCCGTAGAACGCACGTTCTCAATCATTAAGCCTGACGCAGTAGCCAGGAACCTGATCGGCGAAATCAGCCAGCGGTTCGAAGGTGCAGGACTGCGCATAGTGGCTTCGAGGATGATTCGTTTGTCTCAGGAACAGGCTCAGGCCTTCTATGGTGAACACGAAGGCAAGCCGTTCTACGAAGCGCTGGTTGAATACATGACGTCAGGCGCGGTCATTGTCCAGGTGCTGGAAGGGGAAAACGCCATTGCGCACAACCGTGAGCTGATGGGCGCTACAAACCCGGCGGAGGCTGCAGCGGGTACGATCCGGGCAGACTTTGCACAATCTATCGATGCTAACTCGGTGCATGGCTCGGATTCACCAACGTCAGCCGAGCGCGAGATCAACTTCTTCTTCGCTGATGGCGGCATCTGCCCGCGCGACTGAGCGGGAAACGGTCATGNAGGAGCGANTGTCCGCAACTGAGCACCCGGTGGTTCAGTCCCCCGCNCNGCAGAACGCGCTAGGNATAGACCGAGCGGCATGGGACGCACTGCTGAGCGAACTCGGCGAGAAGCCTTACCGCACTGACCAAATCCTGAAGTGGCTGCATCACCGGTTTGTGAACGACTTCTCGCTCATGACGGACATNTCCAAAAAGCTTCGNTCTGAACTNGAGCTGCACTGCGAGATTCGCGAGCCTGGCATTATCAGCGAACATGTCTCTCATGATGGCACTCGCAAGTGGCTAGTGCGTGCGGCCGGCGGCAGCGCGGTCGAGATGGTCTTCATTCCCGAATCTAAGCGAGGCACGTTATGCGTGTCCTCTCAGGTGGGCTGTGCTCTTGATTGTAAATTCTGCGCTACGGGCAAACAGGGTTTCAACAGTAATCTCACTGCCGCTGAGATTGTCGGGCAGGTCCGGATTGCCGTTCAGAAGCTGGCTGAGGTCTACCCCGAGCGGGATCGTACTGTCACCAACGTGGTCCTTATGGGTATGGGNGAACCACTGCTCAACTTTGATTCTNTGGCGNCTGCCGTNGCGCTGATGATGGACGATATGGGGTATGGCATCTCCAAGCGACGGGTGACNATCTCAACCGCGNGGGTGGTGCCNGGGATCTATCGGCTTGCTGAGGTCACCGATGCCTCGCTTGCGATTTCGCTCCACGCGCCGAATGATGAACTGCGCAATGAACTGGTGCCTATCAACCGTCGCTACCCGATTGCNGAACTCCTGTCCGCCTGCCGCACCTATGCGGGAAACCTNGGCGAAAAGCGCACGGTCACGATTGANTACACCTTGCTCGACGGCGTCAACGATCAGCCGGAACATGCTGCAGAGCTCGCNGAGCTTTTGCGAGACTTCCCCTGCAAGATCAACCTCATCCCTTTCAACCCATTCCCGGGCAGTGGCTTTCGCCGCCCGGCAGCGGCTGCAGTCAAGGCGTTCCAGCAGCGGCTGGNCAATGCNAGGCTGTCGGTCACGATACGTACCACCCGCGGTGATGACATCGATGCAGCATGTGGGCAGTTGGTGGGAAATGTNGTGGACAGAAGCCGGCGTCAGGCGCGCTATCGTNAGCTGGCCAGCGCCTCNTGAATTTTCACNCNGCAGCATGCGCGTCGGGCCCCTTCGAGCCGGTGATCGGTGGACTTTTTGCGGACGTGCTGCTCTCCGCCTGCAACGGGCAGTGCAAACCTAACGTTGATGGGGGAGAGGTCTTTCAGGACTGCCTGGCGCCGGGTGTGGCCTACATTAGCAATNGTGAATCCCAGCGGGCTAAAAGTAAGCTGAACCGGGCCCAGCAGATACGGCCGCGCCTGCCTGAGGAGCATGGCTTCTTTGGCATGCTGTTCCGGCTCGAGAGTGAGCAAGTGCTCGCCAAAGACCACTATCGTTCGGCGTTGCGATATGACGCGCGGTCGACAGGTATGCGTAACATTTTTGGCGCTGAGTACGAAAAGGCGAGCTCTGCTCTGGTCATTAGGATCATTTCCTCGGTAACTGACGAATACGCGCACTATCGGGAATCTCTCGGTGAATGAGTCTGCGGAGGCGATGGTATCGGACGAGCCAGCTACTGTTTCGGCACTGCTGATCGAAGCCCGTGAGCGTTCGGGGCTCTCGCAGGAGGAGGTTGCGGACCAACTCTTTCTCACGAGCACTTTTATCGGCTACATCGACGAGGCGGAGTTCCACAAGATCCCGAAGGGCACTGCGTTCATCAAGGGCTANATTCGGTCCTACGCGCGGGTTGTCGGCCTGGATGGCGATGAGATGGTGGCCCTTTANGTAGCNGGTCTACCGGGCGNCGACGACGTTGTGCAAATTCNGGATGTAACCGAGGAGNCNGTTGGCCCCGTGACGTTCACAGGCCCGGTGCTGCAAACCGGTCTGATGGCGCTTGGCGGGCTTGTTGTCGTTGTAGCGTTGGTGTGGTTCCTGGCTATGNGCGATGAGGCTGATTTAGCCCCTGTTGGATCGGCTCCNCCCGCGTTCCAGCCTGCGCCNGTTTCCGAGCGCTGGGTGGCACCGCCNGCGANAGCCCCAGANTTTCTTACCGATTCCGTCGGAGTCGAGGCAAACGCCGGGGAGATGTCACCGTNCCCGGAGGATCTGAGCGGTGCCATTCCCACACCAACGGACGTGGGGTCCGATGCGGCCGCCGCAAGTCCGGAGTTGGTAGAAGAGGATGTGTTCGAGTCGCCGNAGCGCTCGGCCGCCGAAGCTATCCCGCTATTGCTGGACTCTGATCTGGAGGGTGGTACGGAGACGGTGCCTGCGCTCCCGATTAATGAATTTGAAGACCCCGGTGTGAACATTGAACGCGATGATCGGGGTGATGAGCGCATCNTCACAGTGACCGCCGATGGCGTAGATGTGCTCGACTTTACGTTCAGCGACGACTGTTGGGTGCAGATTGAGGATGCGGCGAACAAAGTCATCTACGCTGATCTCAACCGCGGTGGTGACGCCATGATAGTGACTGGAACAGGGCCCTTTACCGTGCTGCTTGGTAAAGCGCCTGTAGTACGNATGGANTACAACGGAGCACCTTTCGGTCTTGGCCGGTATACGATGAGCGATGAGACTGCTCTGGTCCGCACACGCTGAAAGGCTAGGTCGGGAACGGTTTCCGCGCGCACAGATGATGCGCCTAATTGAGAGACTTCTTGAATGAAACAAGCCTCCAACATTACCCGGCGCAAGAGCCGTCAGATTTATGTCGGTAACGTCCCCGTAGGCGGTGACGCACCCATCTCAGTGCAAAGCATGACCAATACCGAGACAACCGATGTTGATGCAACGGTTGCGCAGATCCGACGATTGGAACAGGTTGGAGCGGACATCGTGCGCGTTTCGGTACCTTCGACGGANGCGGCCGAGGCNTTNGGNTTGATCCGGCGCGAGGTTCAGGTGCCNCTTGTAGCGGACATCCATTTTGACTACAGGATCGCTCTTCGCGTGGCNGAGCTAGGTGTGGACTGCTTACGGATCAACCCGGGCAATATTGGAAGCCGCGATCGAACCCGCGCTGTTGTCGATGCCGCAAAGGACAAGGGAATCCCGATCAGAATCGGCGTCAATGCCGGTTCGTTAGGCAAAGACCTGCTGCGCAAATATCCCGAGCCGTGTAGCGAGGCCATGGTTGAGTCTGCCATGCGAAATATCGCGATGCTTGAGGCAGAGAATTTCCAGGACTACAAACTCTCGCTCAAGTCGTCAGATGTATTCATGGCTATTGACGCCTACCAGCAGATTGCGGGCCAGATCGATGCGCCGCTGCATCTTGGCATTACCGAGGCCGGCGGCCTGCGTTCGGGCACCGTCAAGAGCGCGGCGGGGCTTGGCATGCTGCTCATGCAGGGGATCGGGGACACGATCAGGATTTCACTTGCAGCCGACCCGGTGGAGGAAATCAAGGTTGGGTTTGATCTGTTGAAGTCGCTGCACCTGCGTAGCAAGGGGGTTAATTTCACCGCATGCCCGAGCTGCTCCAGACAAAACTTTGATGTAATTGCGACTGTGAACGAACTGGAACGGCGCGTCGAAGATATCACTACCCCCATTGACGTCGCCATTATCGGTTGCATTGTCAATGGTCCGGGCGAGGCGAAAGAGTCCGACATTGGGCTCACGGGTGCAACGCCAAGCAACCTTCTCTACAGCGACGGTACGCCCCACCACAAGGTCCAGAATGCCTCTCTGCTGGATGAACTCGAAGCTATGATTCGCCAACGCGTGGCAGACAAGCTGGCGCAAGATAATGATCTCAACGTGATCGCACGGGAAACCTGACCCTGCAGCGGTGCTGCATTATGCGGCGGGTACTGCCACTCCTGGCGGTTTCCGATAAAATGCGCAGTCCGTGCCTGGCCGGCACGGCTTTGAAATAGAACCCGCAGTTATCATGAAGATAAAAGCCGTCAGAGGTATGCAGGACCTCGTGCCGGAACGGCGAGAGCTGTTCCGACATATTGAGGGTACCGCGCGCGAGACCTTCGAGACCTATGGCTATCGTGAGATTGGCCTGCCTGTGATCGAGAGTACCCATCTTTTCCGGCGCTTGGTGGGGGAGGCAACCGACATTGTCGAAAAGGAGATGTACACCTTCGACGATCGCAGCGGTGACTCCGTTACCTTGCGCCCGGAAGGCACGGCCGGCTGTGCACGCGCGGCGCTTAGCGCCGGCATGACATACAACCAGGTGCAGCGGCTCTGGTACTCCGGTCCGATGTTTCGCTATGAACGGCCGCAGAAGGGTCGGTACCGTCAGTTCGAACAGATCGGTGCGGAGTGTTATGGCATGCCCGGTCCCGATGTCGATTGCGAACTGCTGCTGATGCTCGGTCGGCTGTGGAAAGCACTCGGGATCGATGCCGACATTACCCTGGAGTTGAATTCCATTGGGAGTGCCGAAGCCCGAGCTGCGTTCAAGGAGGCGCTCGTAACCTACCTGGGTGACTTTGAGGCCGAGCTCGACGCTGACAGCCAGCGGCGGCTGACAACAAACCCGATGCGTATCCTTGACTCTAAGGACGAGAGAACCCGGGCAATACTCACCGACGCGCCTTCTCTTGAGGACTACCTCGATGAAGCCTCAGTGACGCACTTTGCCGCAGTGCGGGCCGTTCTCGATCGGGCCCAACTGTCCTACATCGTGAATCGCAGCATTGTGCGCGGCCTCGATTACTACAACAAAACGGTCTTTGAGTGGACCACCAACGCGCTGGGCGCTCAGGGTACCGTGTGTGGTGGGGGGCGCTACGACGGCCTGATAGAAGAACTGGGCGGCCGGCCAACGCCGGCGGTTGGTTTTGCGATGGGACTCGATCGGCTTGCGATGCTGGTAGAACAGGCGCAGATGTCCCCGGCGGATTCTGCGGCTGATGTTTACCTCGTGAGTTTCGGCGATGCTGCGAGAACCGAGGCCATGCTGCTTGCCGAACAGATTCGCAGCAGTGAACCGAATCTGCGTTTGGTGGTCCATTGTGGGGACGGCAAGTTCAAAGCGCAGATGAAGAAGGCTGATGCGAGCGGAGCCCGCGTGGCACTTATTCTTGGTGAAGATGAAATCAGTCGTGGCGAGGTAGGCTTCAAATTTCTGCGCCAGGACCTCCCGCAGGAGTGTCTGGCGGCTGCGGATGTGGTGGCGCGGCTCGCGGCGGTGGTAGCCGGGTAATGGTCCGCTCACGAAGAGCAAGGCAAATGGTGGATGTAACGGCTCAGGTGAAGTCCTGGAGGAATGGCAGTTGGCGGATTCAGACGAAGAACAGGTAGAAGCGCTCAAGAAGTGGCTAGACGAAAACGGCACTTCGCTTGCCGTTGGCATCCTGCTGGCTGTCGTAGGTGTATTCGGCTTTCATAGTTGGCAGGACAGCACGCGTGAAGCCGGCGAGGCCGCCGCAGAGCTCTACCAGAGCCTGACCGAAGCCATGGCGATCGCGCCATCGGCCAGCCTGACGGAAGAGACGGTCCAGAGCAGCCGGTTCATCGCTGATACGTTGAAAAATGACTATGAAAGCAGCACCTACGCGCAGTTCGCGGCGCTGCTCATGGCGAAGATCGCCGTTGAGGAAAATGACCTTGAGCTGGCCGAGCGCGAGCTGGAGTGGATTATCGCGCGGAAACCCGCTGAGTCGATAGCGGCCATTGCCAAAATTCGTCTTGCGCGTGTCTACCTTACCGCGCAGAAGCGCGATGACGCACTAGCGCTCCTTGAGACCTTTGAGGCCGGTGCGCATGAATCCTCGCGTCAGGAGGCGCTTGGCGATGTCTATTTGACGCTTGATCGTCAAGATGATGCACGCGCTGCCTACCAGGCTGCGCTCGACGGGATTGTCGAAGGTAGCGCAAAACCGATTTTGGAAATGAAGCTGCGGGATGTCCCCGTGGTTGCAAACGCGCCGGCTGATCCGGCAGAAGCTGACGACGTCTCAGGCGACGACGCGACGGTTTCGAGCGAAGCTGCCGGGAGCTGAATGATGGCATTTGCCTCGCGCGCTACAACTTATCTGTCCGTGTTGCTCTTTTGTGGGGGCTGCTCGGTTTGGAATAACTATTTTGGCGATCCGGAAGAGGCTTCGCTGAAACTCGAACCCAAGGTGTTGACCCGGTTCGACGCTGAGATCCGCCTGGAGAAACTCTGGGACAGAAATCTTGGCGATGATGTGAACGGGCGCGAAGCACGCCTCGTGCCAGCTCTCGTAGGCAGTCGCATCTTCGCCGCGTCCGTGGACGGCAATGCCTGGGCGCTGGATGCCTCCGATGGCAGTCAGATCTGGCGTGTTGATGTAGGAGAGGCGACGGGCGGTAGCTGGTTCCGCTTCCGCAGCGAGAGTCATATTGTCTCCGGTGGTGTGGGTACCGGCGCCGAACTTGTGTTCATTGGGCTAACAGATGGCACTTTGCTTGCGTTGAATCAGAGCGATGGTTCGTTGTCGTGGCAGACTAAGATGACCAGTGAGACGCTCGCACCACCACAGGTTGGTGGCGACACTGTAATCGTCCAGTCGATTGATGGCCGCATCATTGCGCTTGACGCGCTTGACGGTGAAGAGCGTTGGGCATTTTCAACCTCCGTGCCCGCCCTGACTCTGCGGGGCACCACCACACCACTCATTCGCGGTGAGTTTGTGGTTACAGGGTTTGCGAACGGGCGGATTGCGGTACTAGATCTTCGAACTGGAATCCCGCGGCTAGACACAAAGATCGCCGTTGCAAAAGGAAAATCAGACCTTGAGCGCCTTGTCGACGTCGATGGTGCCATTGTGGTGGATGGCTCCACGCTTGTGGCTGCGAGTTATCAGGGCAACATCGCCGCGTTTGACCTGCAGGAAGGCGCATCGCGCTGGATCAAAGAGCTGTCTTCAACGGCAGGGCTTGCCAGCGGTTTTGGCAATATCTACGCGGTACGAGATAACGGTCACGTGACCGCCTTCGACGTGCAGAACGCCAAGGAGGTATGGGAGTCGGATGCGCTTGAATACCGCGAGGTCAGCACTCCCTTCACTTTGGGCAGTTTTGTGCTGATGGGTGACTTCGATGGGTACCTGCACGTGCTTGCGCAATCAGATGGGCGATTTGTCGGGCGCAGGCGGGTGGACCGAAAGGGCATCCAGTCCGTTGCTGCGGTCGACGGTTCGCGCTTGTATATTATTGGCAACAGCGGCAGGCTGAACGCATTCGAAATTCGCTGAGGCCCCCCGTGGCCGTTGTCATCGCTCTTGTCGGTCGGCCGAACGTTGGTAAGTCGACTTTGTTTAATCGCCTCACCCGGACCCGGGACGCACTGGTTGCGTCGTGGCCTGGGCTTACGCGTGATCGCCAGTACGGTCGTTGCTCGATTGCAGATAAGTCGGCCTTGATTGTTGACACCGGAGGCCTGTCCGGCAATGAAGAAGGGATCGACGGCCCTATGGCCCATCAGGCCCGTGCCGCTGTTGAGGAAGCCGATATAGTCTGGCTTCTACTCGACGCGCAGGCCGGGCGTACCGGCGGTGATGAGGTGATTGCGCAGATGCTCCGGGAAACCGGCAAAGCGGTGTTGCCGATCGTCAACAAGGTTGATGGGCAGAATCCAGACTTTGCGGTCTCAGAGTTTGTGGGTCTAGGTCTCGGTGATCCGGTCTGCATTTCCGCAACCAACGGCCATGGTGTGAAACAGCTGATCGAAACGCATGTGCCTGATGCGATCGATGCGGAGACAGATGCCTCCTACCCAGGGATTCGCTTCGCCGTTGTAGGCCGCCCGAACGTTGGTAAGTCCACACTAGTTAATCGCATGCTGGGCGAAGAGCGGATTGTTGTCTTTGATCAGGCGGGCACAACCAGGGACAGTATCTATATTCCGTTTGAACGGGACGGCCATGCATACACGGTCATAGATACCGCCGGCGTAAGGCGCAGAGGGCGGATTTCAGAGAAGGTGGAGAAGTTCTCTGTCATTAAAACCCTCGAAGCCATCGGCAATGCCCACGTGGTCTTGGTGATGCTGGATGGCTCAGAAGGGCTTGTGGATCAGGATCTGCATTTGGTCTCGCACGTGCTCGATGCTGGCCGGGCCTTGGTCCTGCTGGTAAACAAGTGGGACGGTCTAGAGGCCGAGTGGCGAGAGGACATTCGCACACAGCTTGATCGGAAGCTGGGCTTTCTTGTGAATCCCTATGTCCACTTCATTTCCGCTCTGCATGGCAGCGGTGTTGGCGGGTTGTTCGGGACCATTGCGAGGGTCCACGAAAGCGGCGCACGTGAATTGAAGACGGGTGAGCTCAATCAGATCCTTGAGGTTGCGATGGCGCGGCATCCCCCACCGCTAGTTGGCGGCCGGCGGATCAAGCTTCGTTATGCTCATGCGGGTGGTCACCATCCACCCACCATTGTGATCCACGGCGGTCAGGCCGACGCAGTGCCAGACTCCTATCGGCGCTATCTTGAACACTGTTTTATTGACGCGCTCAAACTGGAGGGCACGCCGGTAAGACTGCTGTTTCGGCGGGGTGACAACCCGTTCAAAGGGCGTAGGAACAAACTGACAGAGCGGCAGCAGAACAAGCGCAAACGCATGATTCGCCATGTGAAGCGCAACGACAAGAAACGCCGGCGCCATCGGAACTGACGGGTCTACTGCAGATTGGTTTGTTCCATTGGCCTTCACTACGGTTTGGCGTCGCTCGCGGCCTGAAGCCGCGACGACAGGTCTGGGATCAAGTAATCGGCGGTTGCGAATCCTCCACATACAAGTTTGGGGCCGTCACCNGTGTCGAGCAGGACAGTGGGCAAGGCATGTGCACCGAGTGTGCGGGCAAGTTCGAAACCCGCGTGGGTTGCCTCTCGGACGACCCTTGAGCGGATTGCCCGCTCGAGCTCGGCAGGCGTGCAGGTCGCTTCGGCAAGTTCACCCAAAACTTCGAAGCTGCAAGGATTNCGGGCGTCAAGGTAGAAGGTGCGCTGGATGGCTTCGAAATANCTCCAGGGACAGGTNCCGGTCATCTGCCGCACGGCTTCGACAGCTCGGCAGGCGAGCTCACTGTGGTAGAGGAACGCGGGGTCCTCCGGCAGGCGCCCGGCAAAGGTCTGTCCCGTGGCCGCGGCCACCTTCTGCCAGAGGNGCCTTAGGCGCGCGCNTTCAANCTCGGAGAGTCCCGCAGTACCGCTAATCTGGAGCCCGGCGAGCAATAAGTCGAACCGCGCTACATCGGCGAGCGCATCCCGGGCCTGGTTCATCTGCGGCAACATGCCCCAGCACCAGGAGCACAGGGGGTCGGTTACAAACAGAACGGTTGGCTGATCAGGCGGGTACGCCATGTTGACCCTGCAGTGACCAAAGGCGAGTACNGAGTGCAATGATGAGTATCACGGCGAACATCAGGGTTGAGGCAACCATTATGGCCTGCTGAGGTCCCAGCCAATCAACCAGATAACCGTTGAATAGGGCGCCGACCGGTCCGGCCCCCATAAATGAAAATGAGTAGTAGGCCATGATCCGCGCTCGCTGATCGGCTGGGGCATGTTCCTGCATGATTGTGCGCGACATGGTCATCGTGATNCCGCCGCACATACCCCAGGCGCAGATGCCNGCGGCAGCGCCGGCAAACGGCAGGCCGAAGCCGACTGACCCCAGCGCAACTGCTGCGATCATTTGACTGGCAAGAAGTGCGCGTCCCTGGTGGTTGANGTCCCCAAGTCGANACAGCAGTGCAACCACGAGCACGAGTCCCGCAGAGTTCGCTGCGTTTACCNAGGANAGTTGCGTGGATGTGCCATCGTACACGTCGCGAATCAGGACTGGGATCGTGACCATGTAGGTACCCATGAAGAAGATCCCCATCGCAACGTTCTGCATCGCCACTGCGCGCATATAGGGNGAGTCGCGTACGGTGTGGTAGCCCTCTGCAATGCCGCTCAATACTGACCGTATCGAAGGGGACGCACTGGCCCGAGGGGAGGNCGGAAGGCGTAGGCGCCAGAGGCAGACAGCGCCCGCGGTAAGCACAATTGCCTGTNCCACAAGTATTGGTTCGGCGCCGATCTCGTCAGCGTTCGAANCAAGCAGAAAACCCACCATTTGCAGTCCCCATTGCGCCATGCTCACCTGCATGACTCGACGCTGCAGGCGGCCNTCGGAAACTTCGGCGAGCAGCCCGTCCCGCGCGGGCGTCACGATTGCTTGGATGCTCCCCGCATAAACCGCGAATACGATAATGGTTGTGTAGCTCATGCCATCGAGGGTGAGTAATACGATGAGGTAGACGGGGCCAAGCGCGGCTGCCATCTGGCTGAGAATCGCTACTGGCTTNCCTCCGAAATGGTCTGCCAGGCTGCCACCCAACAGCATAAGCACCAGTGCAGGAAGCATGAGCGACATCTGAGCGATCCCCACAAGGTCGGGAGCAAGCTGCAGTTCGATCGTGAGCAGCCACGCNAACGTCACACCCTGGATCCCGTAGGCGAGGTACCAGGCTCCTGTGCCGCCAAGGTAATAATGAAGCGGTTTCATTGCTATGCGTCGAATGCCAGACCGAGATTCGTCGTAACGTCCGCAAGCACGCTTGCGGCTACTGAAAACTTGGCGTCAGCAATGTCATCTGCGCGGGTCCAACCGGGGTTGATCAGCACCAGCAGCTTGCCCGCTCGATGGGCNGCCCTGCAGAAGCGGAAGCCCGAGAAGACTTTGAGCGAGGAACCAACCGCCAGCATTGCAGGAGCTGCGCTGACAGCGTTGTAGCAACGCTCGACACGGTCTTTGGGCACGGCACCGCCAAAAAAGACCACGTCAGGTTTGAGGATTCCACCACAGGCCTCACAGACCGGTACTCTGATCCGTTCTATCAANGTNTTCGGCGGCTCAGCGTCCCCGTCGGGCGCTNCTGACGCTGTCAGTCCCGCTACCTGTGGATTCATTGCAACGAGTCGATTCTGCAGGTCCGCGCGCGCACTGCGAACGCCGCACTGCAGGCAGACCACGTCGTGCAGATTGCCGTGCAGAGCAATCACCTCACGTTGGCCCGCACGCTGGTGGAGGTTATCTACGTTCTGCGTGATGACGAGCGACACGTAGCCGGCGGCTTCGAGAACAGCAAGTGCCTTGTGTGTCGCATTGGGTNTTGCNTCCGCTACCGGTGGCCAGCCGAGCATCGACCGGGACCAGTAACGTTGGCGCCGCGCCGGGCTCGACACAAATTCCTGATGNGTGACGGGCTGAGTGCGCCGCCAGGTGCCTCTGACGTCCCGATAGGTTGGAATACCCGATGCCAGCGAGCAGCCGGCGCCGGTGATGACGACCAGACCGCGGTGGGCCGCAATAAAGTCTGTGAGCGATTCTGTGAACGTCGTGTTGATGGGCTGCTACCGGGCATCCGCCCGCCGTCCTAGCAAGCGCCGAATCATAAACCGTAATCGGACGGACAAGTGCGGTATCTGCATCGGGGCAAGCAGGGGCGTGTGATACGCTCGAAAGGAGTTGAGAGTGGTTCAGGAGAAATCCGATGTCGGACATAGACGGTACGAGCAGCGCACATCTGCGCGGAAAGTACGCAATTGTTGGAGTTGGCGAGACGGAGTACACCAGGGGTTCCGGTGTTACTACGCGGGCGCTTGGGACAACAGCTGTGCGCAGGGCTGTTGAAGATGCAGGCCTGCAGATGTCAGACGTCGACGCGATGATGTCCTACAGCGGTAACGACTCAACGATGTCGCCGGTGATTGCTGGCGAGCTTGGCATTCGTCTCAACTTCCATATGGATGTGATTGGGGGGGGCTCTTCCATCGAAGCGCTCATCGGCATTGCGATGGGTGTGATCGAGGCAGGGATGTGCAAGACGATGGTGATCTTCCGTGCCATGAATGGTTTCTCCCAGGTGCGTATCGGCGGTACGGGACGCGGCAGCAGTGCTCTGAACGGCGCCAGTTTGTTAAATCGGGGGATTGGGCTTTCGAGTGCGGGGCAGATGTTTGCGCAGTCGTTTATGCGCCATATGTATGACTACGGGACAACGCCGGCGCAGGTGGCGCACGTCAAGGTCATCCATTCTGAACANGCGTCGAATAACCCCAAGGCGTACTACAAACAGCGGGTTACGGTTGATGACGTTCTGGGCAGCAGGGTTATCTGCAAACCACTGCATTTGCTTGATTGCTGCGTGGAAACCGACAATGGGGTTGCGATCGTAGTGACCTCGATTGATCGTGCGCGGGACTGTAAACACAAGCCTGCTGTCATCCTCGGGGTGGTCGGGCGCTGCTGTAAACCGCGCGCCGACATGCACTACCAGTCGGGTCCGATTTCTACAGTGGCCGGCCACTGGGGCAAGGANATACTGTGGAAGAACGCCGGGGTCAGCCCGGAAGANATCGATGTTACCGGTGCATACGATGCCTTTACTTTTACCACGATGCTGCAGCTCGAAGACTACGGGTTCTGCAAGAAAGGTGAGGGTGGCGACTACGTTTCGAACGGTACGACACGCCTGGGCGGCAGGCGCCCCAACAACACAAGTGGGGGACACCTGTGTGAGGGATATACTCATGGAGTGAACATGATCATTGAAAACGTNCGCCAGCTTCGCCATGACGTTGACGACTCGTGCCCGATTGGACCCGACGGGAAACGCCAGCATAGCCACGACTACTCGGAAGGTGGTTGCCGGCAAGTAAAGGACGTCGAACTGACCGCTAATCTCGGTTGGGGCACTCCCGGGATTGGTTCCGCTTGTGTCATGGCACGTCTCTAGGAGGTGCAACGATGGCGATGGAAGGCAGTTATCTTGGGATGCCTGTTCATCTGGACGATCTCGATCGGGAGAACACGGACTTCTTCAAACTCTGTGGTGGTCACCAGCTGCATCTACAGCAGTGTGATGACTGTGGGCTGAAACGCTACCCGCCGACTACAGCATGTCCATTCTGTTCAAGCCCAAANGCCACCTGGAAGCCGGTTNATGGGCGTGGCACGCTGTATTCGTATGGCGAAGTGCATCACGCGATCCAGCCGGNGTTCAAAGAGTNTGCTCCCTACCTTCTGCTGCTCGTGGAACTNAATGAGCAGCGAGATAATCCNAACGAATTTGACGGGCTGCGCCTGCAGGGCAATCTGGTGACGCCAGAAGGCCGCCTTGCGNCTCAGGAGCTAGTCAGAAGTGTTGGCATCGGGACGCAACTCAAGGTGGTCTACGTGGACATGGGTGATGGTCTTGCACTGCCGCAGTGGACAGTCGATGACGAGGCCGAGCAGCCGGAGAATCCGTGGCGCTACCCACTGGAGTAGACGCGGCGAACGTGGCTAATTGCCTATCAGGCGCGCCTTACAGGCTGAACCGGTACTGCGAGAATTAAGCTGGCAACCGACTGGCTTCGATGTTGGTCCGGTCAAAGATGGTCNTGAACTGTGCGTTGGCGNAATCGGCGCCCGCNATCGGGAAGTACTCTTGCACCATCTGTTCCGCTCTGGCTCTGCCCCCCTGTTTGCCTCCTCCTCGCCGTCCGGCAAGTTGTGCCGCAGGCCGCGGTTGTTGATCCCAAGGGTGATCTGGTCGCTTCCCACTACCCATTGCTTGAGCTGTGCTGTCTATAGGTGAGATNTTAGGGATTGCTCGGAGCAGCTGATGNGAACCCTGTCAAAGCAGGCGTTGTTAATTTCCGTTGAGCTGAGCAAATACTCACCTTCCTCGTCGGTCTTGTCATCNTCTTCGCNGGTCAGTGAACTCGCTGCANNCGCCTGCGTGAGCNCTTTGCAAGTAGCCCNCNCTNNAGGTCAAAGCTGAATCTGGTGGAACGGCAGGAANTACGTGACGTCGGTACACCGAGAAACACTGTTGGNACAGTTGGTCGAGNGGACCGACTCTAGATTTTGACTCGACGNTAGAAATTCAATGGCAAAGAGAAGGGGTCNGCGCCAGATTNNTANCNNGGGACGTAGTTTTNAGAACAGACGGTGTAAGCTGCGCATGGTTGGCCTTGTNGCTGGCGTGNTAGACGCAGTTTGGCCTACNGGGCCAGTGTCTNGANATGGGCCGNGGTCAGGTCGTGGATTCGATCTCGTTTGCCAGTCCATCCACGATGACAACCTGAGGCAGGGCCTGTAAATATCTGGGCCCCACTATCACCTTACAGTTGCGGCTACCGCCACCCAAGATGATGCGTCCGCGCGCCATCACTCTTGGGTCAACCCAGATCGGCCAGTCTGCGGGAAGTCCGATGGGCGTGACCCCGCCGGAGACCATACCCGTTAGTTCAGTGGTTTCTGATTCGGGCGNAAATGNGANTTTNCGCGCTTCGAGNGCGCTTGCGCACGGNGCGATTCACGTCCAGTCTGCAGGTGGACAGNAGCACACATGCAGCGTAGCGGCGTTCGCCCGTCTTCGTGCGCACTATGATGGTGTTGGCTGAATCCTCCGGAGANTAGCNGTAATGCAGGCAAAAGTTGTCGGTGTCGGCAAGTCTGGGGTCGACGTCGATGATCTCGAAGGGGACACCAACCGCTTCAAGCGCTGCAGAGATCGCTTCAGGAGCCGGCATCAGTCTGGGCCGCCTTGCTCTCGTTGTTTAGGAAGAGATTGGGATCGACCCGCGTATCGTTCAGGCTCACGGCCCAGTGCAGGTGCGCGCCGGTCACCCGGCCGGTTTCGCCAATCTCTCCAAGCAGGTCACCTTCAGCGACGCGGTCATCCACGGCGACGCTGGTCTTGCTCATATGGCAGTACATCGTTATTAGCCCTTGACCGTGGTCAATCAGCACGGTCTTGCCATTAAAGAAATAGTCACCGACGACGACTACTTTACCGGCCGCCGGCGCGGTAATCGGATCGCCTTCGGGTGCGGCGATGTCGAGCCCGCTGTGGGGGGATCGTGGCTGATCATTCAGGAAACGCTTCAGTCCGAAAGGACTCGAGATGGGGCCGGTTGCCGGCAGGCTGAACTCGGTGACCGCCGGCGCCGGCTCGAAGTGACGGAAGGCGCCATCCATTTCGGCCCGGTCGTTCCGAATACGATCAAGGTCCTCTGCCAAAGGGTTGACCTGGCGGCGATTCTTGATAGTCAGGCGCTGCTCGCGATAGACCTTGTCTGCCACGTCGAAGGTAAGTGCGGTGTCGCCGAGCCTGATTTCGTGAACACCCGGCTTCGCAAATAGGGGGATGCCCACAACGGCGAAGCGTTCGTCATTAATCGTCGCTACCAACACGCGGCGGCCCTTGTAGGTTGGGGCGCCTTCAGCAGCAGTGGGTAGCTGGATGACTGCAATACCCCCCGGCACAGGGACATGTTGGGGCGGCGGGGCTGCACTAGTTGCAAGCGCCAGCATAACGCTGCCACAAAAGACGGAGATTTTGATCAAGCTGCGGAGGTTGTTCATGCGGCGGACGCTAGGGGTATGGCTTTGCACAAGCAGGGCTAGCTTTTGTGGGGGCGGGGGGTACCTCATGCATCAATGTCCACAAAGTTGTCGTACTTTTCGAAGTCGAAGGTCATNTCATCGTACTTAGGCGGGAAGTCCGGGTGTGCAGACCCAATGGGGCAATAGTCATACACGCAGATTCTCTGCGTGCAGGTGAAACTACGCTTGAATCTCATGTAGAGGCGTTGGCCTAAGTGGGACAATGCGGCCCGGATGAATTCATCCATCATTCGGTAATGTTGGGGTTACGTTTGGCAAGGTTACGTTCATTTTCTAGGCATCCGGGAGCACTTCGGTCACGTTGGCCTTGAGCTTGCCGCGGCGTAGTCGGGCTTCGACGATGTCACCTACCTGGACAGTGTCTGCGTTCTGTAGAACAGTGCCTTCCCGGCTGACGATCGCATAGCCTCGCTCCAGCGTGGCAAGTGGAGATAGCGCGTTCAGCCGCTGAACAGCCGCTTCGAATCGTGCACCCGCACTGGTTAGGTGTTGCATCTGTCCGCGCAGCAACCGCGCCTGCAGTTGCGCAACGTTCTGTCTTTGAGCCTTGACGCGTTGCACAGGCGGTCTTACCCGCCACGCCGCGCCGTCCAGCTTCAAGGCCGCCTGAGAGGTGCGGCCGCGGATGGCGGTGTGCAGGCGGGCTTCGAGTCCGTCCAAGCGCTGATGATTAGCTTCGAGGCTGGTGCGAGGATGACGTAGCTGCCGTACCAAAGCGTTCAGCGCGAGAAGTCTGCGTTCGACGCCGCGTCGAACAATGTCGAGCAGGCGGATTTCGAGCCCTTCGAATGTTGCCAGCCACTCGGACGTGTCCGGGCTGATGAGTTCGGCGGCGGCTGATGGAGTGGACGCGCGCAGGTCCGATGCAAACTCGGCAATACATGTGTCTGATTCGTGACCAATGGCGCAGACGACCGGGATCGTGCTGTCGGCTATGGCGCGAGCCACCCGCTCACTGTTGAAGGCTGCGAAGTCTTCGAGTGACCCGCCACCTCGAGTTACGAGCAGGACATCAAACTGCTGTTCAGTCGCTGACCGGTTAGCCCAGGCGAGTGCACGCACTAGTTGATGCTCCGCAAACTCGCCCTGTACCTGAACGGGTAGGACCGATATTCGGGCTGCTGGGAAACGCCTCCCGAATACCGCCAGCACGTCACGGATCGCTGCCCCTGAGGGGGAGGTCAACACTCCTACATGCCCCGGTACAAGCGGCAAGGNCTGTTTGTGATGCTCATCAAACAGGCCTTCAACCTGCAGTCGGTCCCGCAGTCGTTCCCATGCTCGCCGGAGGGCNCCGTCACCGGTTTNTTCTATGAACTCGGCTATNAGTTGAAACTCACCACGNCCTTCGTACAGCGTGACCCGCCCACGCACGATGACTGCCATACCGTCGCGCGGCTTGAATCGCATGAACTGGTTGCGGTTCCGGAACATGGCGCAGCGCAATTGGGCGGACTCATCTTTCAGCGTGAAGTACCAATGCCCGGAACGAGGCGTTACGAGATTGGAAATCTCACCTTCCACGAATACGGTGGGGAAATCCGTCTCTAGCTTGCGGCGTGCGAGCCGAGTCAGCGCGGTGACGGTTATGACCTGGCGATTCGATTCCATTGCGGCGACGTTGCCAACCTTAGACAAAGGGACAGAGTAAATGAACGAACCGGTCCCTGTCCCGGGAATGTGCGTACCCGACGGGTCGCAATGGTGGCGTTGTCCTGGGTGGGGTCTGCAACACCCAGAGTGCTGGGGGAACCATTCCATGCTGGCTTGGACGGGGATTGGCAGGTNNAAATGTCTAGGGCGTAAGACGTCTCGTTAGNTGGGTCAGGTTTTTGCCGGCGNAGGCCCTACCGCATTAGCAGGACCTACTGTCCTTTTGCGGTATNNGTTGGGACGCAGGCTCTGGAAAGCTCTNTCTNCGGCGGTTGCAGGTGTATACTCCGCCGCCTTCAGCGTGGGG
Organism: Gammaproteobacteria bacterium; assembly: GCA_002714125.1. Next base: position 6,215 of record PAWP01000111.1, on the reverse strand, counting down.
CGTCGGGAGCGGCTTTGCCATGGCACAGGACATTCATCACGACAAGATTCTGATCCTGGACTTTGGCAGCCAGTACACACAGCTGATCGCGCGACGTGTGCGCGAGATCGGCGTCTATTGTGAGATACACCCCCACGACCTCGTTAGGAATACGTTTGATGGATTTGCTCCGAAGGGTGTGATTCTGTCCGGNGGCCCNGAGTCGGTNACCACCGNTGACCTCAAGGCACCGGACTACATCTTTGCGGCCGGCATACCTGTGCTCGGTATTTGTTACGGCCTGCAGGCGATGGCAAACCAGTTAGGNGGGCGTGTTGAAGCGTCTGATCGCCAGGAGTTTGGCTACGCCCGCGTAGAACTCTTTGCACACTCTGATCTCGCGCAAGACGTCGCCGATGAGGTGACGGATGGCATGTCTTATCTCGACGTATGGATGAGCCATGGTGACAAGGTGGTCGAAGTGCCGCCCGGCTTCACCGTCTTCGCTCGCAGCGCGAACTCACCCATCGCGGGCATGCAGGACGAGGCCAAGCGCCTCTATGGGCTTCAGTTTCACCCTGAAGTCAACCATACCCAGCAAGGCGAGGCCCTGCTGCGCCGGTTTGTCATGCAGATCTGTGGTTGCGACGGGCTGTGGACCCCCGCGAACATTGTGGATGACNTTGTTAANGAGGTGCGAACCCGNGTNGGGGACGANAGAGTCATCCTTGGGCTTTCTGGTGGCGTAGACTCATCGGTGGTGGCNGCACTGCTGTCCCGNGCNATCGGCGATCAGCTCACATGTGTTTTTGTGGACAACGGCCTGCTCCGCCTGCACGAGCGTGATCAGGTGGTCAGGATGCTTGGGCAAGGATCCGCTAACGCGTTCAACCTCAATATTGTGGTGGTTGACGCAAGTGACACTTTTCTCACCCGGCTTAAGGGCATCAGTGACCCCGAGGCAAAGCGCAAGGTCATTGGCAATACTTTTATCGAGGTCTTCGACGAAGAGGCAGGCAAGATCGAGAACGTTAAGTACCTGGCACAGGGCACCATATACCCGGATGTCATTGAGTCGGCCGGCAACAAGGGCAAGGCCCACGTCATCAAGTCTCATCACAACGTGGGCGGACTGCCGGAANATATGGACCTCGATCTTATCGAACCTCTTAGGGAGTTGTTCAAAGATGAGGTGCGCAAGATCGGCCTTGAGTTGGGCCTGTCCNATGAGATTGTCTTTCGCCATCCGTTCCCAGGCCCAGGCCTGGGAGTTCGGTTATTGGGTGAGGTGACACGAGAGTCGGCTGATTTACTGAGGCTGGCNGATCACATCTTCATTGAAGAGCTGCGCCGTGCTGATCTATACGATCGCGTCAGTCAGGCTTTTACAGTCTTCTTGCCTGTCAGTTCGGTGGGNGTGGTGGGNGATGCTCGCCGCTACGCCCCGGTTGTCAGTNTGCGCGCCGTGGAGACAGTCGACTTTATGACCGCTCGTTGGGCACACCTACCCTACGAGTTCCTTGAGCGGGTCTCAGGTCGGATCATCAACGAAATCGAGGGTATTTCTAGGGTGGTCTACGACATCTCTAGTAAGCCGCCTGCCACGATTGAGTGGGAATGAGGGTATGCTCTGAAACCCTTATAAACACTGGGGTTTTTCCCATGTCTACTATTGAGTGGGAGTAACCGGTGGCTCTGCCTGACGCCGACCTGGCCTACATGCATCGGGCACTCGAGCTTGCGGCCCGGGCGGGGCAGGCAGGCGAGNTTCCCGTTGGTGCTCTGGTGGTCATGGATCGTGTAATTGTTGGTGAAGGCCACAATCGCCAGATCCTCGACAACGACCCCACCGCCCACGCCGAAGTGATTGCGCTGCGGGCGGCAGCAACACAGATNGGGAACTACCGNCTGCCGGGATCGACNNTGTACGTGTCTGTTGAACCNTGCACCATGTGTGCTGGTGCAATGGTGCATGCNCGCATTGCGCGGCTGGTTTTTGCAGCACGGGAGCCCAAGGCGGGGGCAGTGGTTTCAGTCGCGCAACTGCTCGACAGGGCAACGNTCAACCACNAGGTTGACTGGACTGAGGGGGTCCTTGCTGCTGACAGCGCCGAATTGCTGCAAACTTTTTTTGCTGAACGTCGATACCGTCAAAAGGCATTGCGGCAGGCGGGTGCGGCAACGGATAAGTGATTCTGGTGTAGCAACAGCAAGCTTATGTCAGTGCTACAAAGGCTGGGTAGCGAAACGGTTCACCCGGTTTGAGCGCGTCATGCAAGCCTGCAACTCTGGGACCGCAGGGCCCGGGCCGGTGGGCAAAGACGGCGTCATCGCCAAATAGACGAATCGATAGCGTTTCGCGCTTAGCCCCCGCGTGAGTTGCAGCGCCCCCATGTAACGTCTGTGGATGAAACGCGATCACATCCCCTGGCTCGATGCCGTAGCTAACAAGGTCGAAAGCATCCGGTGTCGCGTCGACGTCTGGTAAACGCGGCAGATTGCCCGATTTGTAAAGGGGCTCGGTGGGGTCCACCTCGTTGAAAGTTGAGCCGTTGTAAAGCGGCCCTTTGTGTGAGCCACGGACAAACTCAAGTGATTCAGACTCCGCAACCGCGTCAAAACAGATCCAGAATACGATTAGATGTTGTCCATCGATGGCGAGATAGCTTGAGTCCTGATGCCAGCAGGTCCGGCGGGAGGCCCCGCGCTTCATGAAGACCTGCTCATACATGAACCAGGCCTGCTGACTGTCACCCCAAAGCGCCAGCGCCGCCTTGGTTAGGCCGGTAGCGTGGAGCCAGGGGGCATAGACGCCGGGTGCATCTGGGTTTGCCTTGTCCTCGAATGTCGCTGAGCCCTTAGAGGAGACAAACGACGTTCCGCTGCCATGGGGACCGAGATGGGTCAGGCTCCAGTTGTAGCAGCTATGCGCCCCGGCTAGATCGTCATGAGCAAGCAGTGCGCTCAGCTTTACCACTCCATCACGCAGGAACGTATCCCGCAACAGCTTGCTCTCCATCGAGTCTGGTGTCTGCATCATGGTTGTCCCGCTGCTGGCCTGGCTGCATCCTGGCACATCTGCCCACTGTCCGTGGGTATTGCTTGTCTGTGCGTGAGCGAACACTGATGTGGCTGAGCGTGATGGTGCGAGACTGCCGAAACTGGCAATCTCTCGCGCAGACTAAACGGCAGAGAACCACTATGAGCGCATTCGATTCCGGTACTGACCAGCTTCTGACTACGCTGGAAAACAGGGTATTTACGGTCACACTCAACCGGCCGGACGCACGCAACGCCTTATCGGATGACCTGACCCGAGGCCTGCGCAGAGCACTTGCCTGGGCCGAGGTGGCTGAGACTGTGGGCGCGATTGTGCTCACCGGAGCTGGCGGTGCGTTCTGTGCAGGTGGCGACGTGAAGAACATGAACCGTCGTAATACCGGAGAGGCACCCGCTGCAACGCCACACGAGCAGTTCCTCGATATGCGGGCCCGGCATATTGAAACCGCCGGTGCCCTGCGTGCCTCACGCAAGCCAACCATCGCAGCTTTGCCTGGCGCGGCGGCTGGGGCTGGCCTCGCGCTTGCATTGTCCTGCGACATGCGCGTCGCGGCGGAGCGCGCATTTGTTAGTACAGGCTACGCGCGTATTGGACTGTCCGGCGACTACGGTGTGGCATGGCTCTTGACTCGGGTTATAGGTCCCGCACGAGCTCGCGAGCTGCTGCTGACCTCTGACCGGGTAGCTTCTAGCCGGGCGCTTAACCTGGGGCTCTTCAACGAGGTTGTGGCCGATGAGAAGCTGGCCGAAACAACCCAGGTGCTGGCGAGGCGTTTAGCCAACGGTCCCCTGGTTGCGTATGGCTATATTAAAGACAACCTCAATGAGGCCCTGGACATAGATCACGTCACCGCCATTGAGCGTGAAGCTGACAGGCTCGTCAAGGCGCGAGGTACCAGTGACCACAAAGAAGCTGTTGCTGCCTTTGTTGAGAAACGCGATCCGGACTTTAGAGGGCACTAAGGCCACTGTTGCTCTGTCGTCGAGCACGGTACCAGGACGCGCAGATCTTGGTGCAAGCGCGTCGCAAGCCTAAGGAAAGCGGCAGTCTGAAACCCTTGTTATGCACGGCCGCGGGATTGGTACCCGCGATCCATGGTCTGATTTAGGCTGCGGCCTGCACACCCCACTCAAGCGCATTACCCAGTAGGGTTTTGAAGTTGTCTGTGGCCCATACTCCGTGGAAGTCGAGGGGCACAGATCGGTCGTCGGATATGGTGGTATCTACGGTCACTTGAACATTGGTGGTAGGTGTGTGGCAGTGACCAAATGAAAAATAGGCAACTGCACCTTTACCGACTGTACGCACATACCCAAGAGCTCGTCGCTTGCCGTCGGGCAACAGTGAGGAATCAGAACCATAGATGTCGGGCACGTAGTCTGGAGTGTCAATGTCAGTCGTGGTAAGCAGCAGCTCCGTATCGGGATGGATCACTTCAATCATATAGGGCTCGTCCTGTACTGAGAAGCTCGCAGGCAGTCCTTTCATGAGCGGGTGGTCAGCATTCTCGACCTTAACGTTGAATTCCATAATCGGCGGGGGTGTCAGGAAAAAGCTCCCTAAGGCCTCGTGGTATGACGTTTTTACCCAACGACGTTGGAGTTTGCCTTCGACCCGAACGGCCTTTCCGCCCGAGCTGCCATGCAGGGCAAGCCAGCGCCCACCTGCTTTGAGCCAGGTGTTGAGTGCAGTGGTTTGTTCGTCATCAGCGAACGGACCGGCGACGTAGGTGATCAGCAGCTGACAGTCGGCGAGCCACTTGCTGCAGTCAGTAAAGTCATTGCAGACCGATACATGCACGTTGCCTAAGCCCTGCAGGGCCGAGAGGATCTGTAAGCGAGCAAAGTCCATGTCGTGGCCGGCATGTTGGCCAACGGGGAAGCCACCAACAACAAGATGGGCGCGGATAGGGTTAGGCATTGGGTTGCACTCCACTGCAGATTAGAAGTAACAATACTATCAGTTGACCGTGGAACGGGCTGTTGTCTCAAATTGAGCCTGCCGCGAGCTGCGAGGCCAGTTTGAGTTCTACATACTGGCCGATCGCGATGGCCTGATAGGCAGAGCGTGCCCCATCGAGACCTCGCCAGCGCGCGGTCGTGACCACCACGCTCCGGTGTTCCGGTAGCACAATCAACTGCTGGCCGCCGAAGCCGCGCGCGACCCAGCTGCGTTCGTTGTATTCGGGAATCCACCAGAGATAGCCGTAGCCCATGGCCTGGCCGGCGCCAATCTGGCGTTGCGTCATCTTGTTTATCCAATTGGCCGATACAATCTGGCGACCATCCCAAAGACCCTCGGCTAGCATCAGCTGGCCAAGCTTTACGAGGTCGCGGGTGGACATTCGTAGTGCGGAGGCACCGTTGGTAGAACCGTCGCGGAGTTGTTGCCATGTTACGGGGCCAAAGGCTAGGGGCCTGAAGAGATAGCGTTCGGCGAACTCGGCATAAGGCATGCCAGCCGCAGCGGCGATCACCTCGCCAATGAGGTGGGCCCCGCCTGATGAATAGTTGAATGCCACGCCGGGTGGTCGCACCCGGTTCCGGGACAGATAGTGGTGGGTAGGCACAAGCGCCGATTGCCAGGCAACGTATTCCGCGAGCTTGGCCTCATCCCAGTCGAGTCCGGCCGACATGGTCAGCAGGTGTTCCAGGGTCAATCCCTCCGCGTCGGGTGCGAGCTCGCTGTGATTCGCGCTCAGATACTGGGTCACAGGATCTTTCAGGTCTAGTAGGTTCTGGTCGAGTGCGATCCCGAACAGCAGGGCGGTCACGCCTTTGGTAACCGAGCGGATGTCGCGTTGATCGCCCGCCCGGCCTTCGTAATAGGCTTCGACCACAAATTCGCCATCTCTCCAGACCACCAGCGACTCGAGACCCTCCAACTGTTTGGCACTTGCGGCGAGATCGTCCTCTACATTGGCAGAGCAGCCGCCAAGCAGCGCGGCCAGCAAAAACCAGACATACGCGGATAGGAACGAGCATCGAGGCTTAAGAGAGTTCGGTCGGGTCATGTCTCTTGGACGATCAGGGCTATAGGAGTATTTAGGTGTTGCAGGGACCTTGGTGTAGCTAGCTTCGCACGAGCACAAGCTTGCCGGTTGTCTTGCCCGCCAGCTGATCCTCGAGCGCCGATACGAAGTCGTGCGCGGGCCGCTCGCTCACAGGGGCTACTG
>PAWP01000110.1 GCA_002714125.1 Gammaproteobacteria bacterium | reverse complement strand
GGTTTGAGGGAATAGCGCGATGGTTGAAGCAGTCAGGGTTGGGATTGTCGGTGCAGGTGGCAATACGCGCCTGCGGCATATACCGGGGTTCCAGGCAATTGCGGGCGTCACTCTGACGGGGGTGTGTAATCGATCACGTGAGTCGTCTCAACGAGTCGCAGATGAGTTTGGTATCACCCAGGTATTCGACACTTGGGAGTCTCTTGTTGACTCAGATGACGTCGATGCCGTGTGTATCGGTACCTGGCCGTATATGCACCATCCCATCACCTTGCGCGCGCTTGCCGCGGGCAAACACGTCCTAACCGAAGCGCGGATGGCGATGAATCTGGCTGAGGCGCGGGAGATGAACGCGGCCGCGAAGGCCAGTGACAAAGTGGCGATGATTGTCCCGGCGCCGTTTTACCTGAAGTACGAACCTACCGTTTTGCAGATGGTGGCCGACGGCTTTTTCGGCGACTGGCTGGAGATCAACGTGCGTAGCCTAGCGGGCGCATATACTCCGGATGTGCCACTGGCGTGGCGCCAGCGGCGGGATCTTTCCGGCAATAACATCATGTCGATGGGTATCCTGAACGAAACCTTGCGCCGTTATGCCGGTCACGAAGTGTCGGTACTGGCCTTTGGACAGACGTTCACCACGCAGCGCACGGATGCCGAGACCGGTCAGACGGGTACTGCAGATGTGCCCGAAAGTCTGGGCGTCATTGCCCGGCACGAAGGCGGGGCCACCTCGGTGTATCACCTCAGTACCGTCGCCGGGAGTGGTGCAAGCGGCGGTGTAGAGATGTTCGGGACCAAAGCGGCCGTGCGTTTTTTTGATGGTGGCTGTGAGATCCGGGAGGGGGCAGACGGCGCCTGGCTTCCGCTGGAGGTCGAGCCGGCCGCCGAGGGTGGTTGGCGCGTGGAGGACGACTTCATCGATTCGATTCGAGAAGGCAAGCCGGTGACGCACACGTCCTTTGCCGACGGTGTGAGATATATGGAGTTCACGGAAGCCGTGCGCCTGTCGATTGTTGAAGGGCGCCGGATTGACCTGCCATTGTTCTGAGGGACTTGCTCCGCCGTAAGGGAACAGATCACCACTCCCATCCATAAGTCAGTTAGATGGTTGATCCACAGGACACAGATAGGCCGGGTGCGCGCGCTGGCTATGCAAATGCTCGGCAACCGGGACGAGGCGCGGGATGCCACGTTGCGCACCGGTACCGCGCCGGTTTCAACAATCTCTAGCTGAGTGACGCTCGGTCAGGCTTTAGTAACCTACTCGTTGTCATAACTGCAGAACGGTGCAATAGGCTCTGAGGTCAGGGCTCGAACAGTGCGCCTACACTCTCACCGGTATGAATGCGCCGGATCGCTCCGGCCAGCAGTGAGGCAATTGAGAGTACCGTCAACTTCTCGATCCGTTTCGAGTCAGGCACGGCCACTGTGTTGGTGACGATGAGTGACTCAATCGGAGCCTGTTCAAGGCGGCTCATGGACTCGCCAACCAGCACGCCGTGAGTCGCCCCGGCAATGACGCGCCCGGCGCCTGCGCTTTTTAGTGTCTTGGCAGTCTCGACGAGGGTGCCGCCCGTTGAGATTTCATCTTCGAAGACAATGCAGTCCTTGCCTCTGACGTCGCCGACAACGGAGCCTTGGCGCACCTCGGTGTCGCTGATGCGACGTTTATCGATGATGGCCAGCGGAGCTTCAAGCTGAGATGCAAACTTACCTGCCCGTTTGGCGCCGCCGGCGTCCGTTGCGACGACTACCGAGTTGCCCATGTCGCACGTCTCTGCAACGTGTTTGGCAACTATAGGAATCGCCGTCAGGTGGTCGACCGGCATTGTGAAGAAGCCATGGACCTGCTCGGCGTGCAGGTCCATAGTCAGGACGCGGTCCGCTCCGGCAGTCCGCAGCAGATCGGCGATCAGTCGGCCCGCTATTGAGATGCGTGGTGCATCCTTTTTGTCGGACCGAGCGTAGGAATAATATGGAATTACCGCGGTAATGCGTTTTGCGGAGGCGCTGCGCAGAGCGTCAAGCGTGATCAGCAGTTCAATGATCCGGTCGCTCGCCGGCTCGGTAAACGCCTGCACGACAAAGACGTCGCGCTCGCGCACGTTGGCTTCGATCTGCACCGACAAGTTGTCGTTGGAGAAGCGGGATAAACCAAGACCGCTGCGCTCGACGCCGAGGTGTGTGCAGATCTCGTCAGCGAGCGCAGGATTCGAGCTTCCGGCAAAGACCAGCAGTTCGTTGTTCATNGTGTCTCCGGGGGCGCTTGGGTGGCGAAAACGAAGCGTGCAGATACTACTTGAAGTCGACGCTAAACCGTAGCGATGGTGGAAGGGTCTGGTCCGCNGGAAGTACGATGCCGGGTGGCCTGCAGACAACTTGCGAGTATGGCGCCGGTTGCGTTTAGATCCGCACGCGCAGTGACAGCGGCTGCGGAAACGGGGAGCGCTTTACGACGGCTTGCCTNCCNTAAACTACATCAGTTTGAGCGTCAGCGATGTTGGGCAGGAATGTCGTCGGACATCGGAGATCGGATCACCGAGCCCTTCTTTATTTCGAAGTTTGCCGGCCGCGGGTTATGCATGGNAGCCATGATGAGTATTGTCNGAGCNCACACAACGAAGCGTAATTGCATAGAAAGTGAGCTNGGTAAGGGAACCTCGGTGAGGGTGGTTTTCCCAGCTCTCGAATACACCGTAACGCCNNCGTTGGAAGCCAGGCTTCGATCGTAGTGCACAAGACAGACCTTGCCGCTACGATTTTGGTGGTTGACGATGATGAGTGGATCCGCGAATAGCCGCTTGCCTGCTGCGTACCAATGGGTATCAGACCATGCTGTCTTCAAGTGGCATGAGAGTGCTCGATCGGCTTGGCGAACCGAACGCCCTGCTGCTGAACGTTGCGATGCCGGGTATGTCGAGACTGGACGCGCCTTGGTACCAAGCCGACGTCAACGCCCTTCGCGATGATGAGCGGCTGCGGTGTGTGACCAATGGAAGGTGCAAGCTATTCCAGACCGATTCGATTCGTGGCAAATCCGTTTGCCGCGAACGTTGTTCTGAATTCTGTAGCGAAAGTCCTGCTGGCGGCCGGGCGTCCTGCAGATCTAACTGAGGAAAGCTGCCGCGTGAGCCCTGACGCGCNGCGCCATCATTGCCTGATGTATTTTTCAGGAGACGATCAGAAAGAGCACCACGCCTGCCGCAATGCCGATGTTCCGGCCGGTCGTGAGTGCGCCGGATTCCAGTCGCTGCGCAAGTTCCTTGCCGGGGTTACCGCCGGCCCGAGTCCGGTTGATGACGGGGATTTCGAAGATGCTGACGCTGATGGCGATGGCGCTGGCTGCCGCGAAGAACATTGCCTGACCAGCNGTATTGAGCGGCAGCAGCCACNACAGCGCNAGTACCAACAGCCAGTTTCCCAGCGGCCCGCCGAGGCTCATTGTGAGGAATTGACNAATCGAGTTGCGCTCCATGTCGAAGTTGAACATGAAAAAGCTGCGCGGCTCTTTCAATGCNGGTGAACGCGCNCCGGCCAATCTTGCTCCACTGAAGTGGCTCCATTCGTGGATTAGATAGGCCAAGACCACACCGGCAATCAAACCGTTTGCGACGCTGACNGCGCTGGCGAGCCATAGTCCTGATTGCACAGCCCAGACGTCGCCTGCACCGAATAGAGTAAACGCGGCCATAGCGGCAGCAAAATGGTACTGGGCAATCTTGCCGAGACCGCGGTTCTGATTTTCGAGTTCTTCCGGCNGGGAGTTGTCGGNCGCTTTGAGCACGGGTTCCGCAGGATCTGTTTTTGCGGTAGCCGGNGCCTCCGATGCGTCAGGCAGCTCGANTGCTTTAGCCGTGCTGTTGTGGCTCGTNGCCGNAGCCGCGTCTTCCGGCTCCGGCGNNAAGATAGGGGGCTCGACATTGGTTTTTGCTTCGCGTTCGCTCATGATCCTTTCTTCCGTTGGTTCCGAACATTGGCGGACTNAGCACTTTAGAATAAAGGGCGCTTGCTGCGAAGTACCGCGNGAGATCAGCCCACCTGGCGTTGCCCGATTAGACCCGGCCCCATCGGTNTCAGCCCTCTGCTTGCGGCGAGGTTCATTGCTGCGCCNGCCNGGCCTTGTAGNTCCTCCGGCCGGTGTGCATCAGAATTAATGAGCACCGGCGCCCCCGCTTCGGCNACAACGTCCCAGAAGGGCTCCCAGGGGTAGAGTGGAAACGGGTNGTTCTTCTTGTGGGCTTGTTTGCGCAGTCCGAGTGCGTTTATTTCGAGCCCTACNCCGAATTCCGCAGCCGCCGCTGCGATGTCCCGGGAGCAGGCTGCAGNGTCGGCGTCCCANNTGGGATAGCAGTTGCCAAATAGGTCCGGGTGCGCGATGAAGTCGAAAAGTCCCGTCTCGATCATCTNAACGGTGTACCGGGCAAAGTCCGCCAGGGCTTTTGGGCTGTTGGTACCACCGTAGGTACCGGACCANTTGCCGTTGGTGTCGGTGAAAAAATGTGCGGCGCCGATCAGGTAGTCGAATTGGCGCTCGCCGAGCAATTCGTCGACGTAGAAGCTGTGCAGTTTNGGTACATACTCGCACTCCATACCCTTTCTGATATCGAGCTGAGGGTAGTCTATGCGGGCCTGGTCAATGGCGTCCGCGTAGTCGTCNAGCTGCGCGTAGGGCATCCGCACATGCTGCCAGCGATTGTCGGGCAGGGCCGANTGATCGGACATGCCGAGAGTCTCCATACCNAGCTCAATGGCTTTCGCGCAGTAATCCGCGACATCGCCTTTCGCGTGTTTGCAGCGGAACGTATGGGTATGGAAGTTGTGTTTGAAGTCGGAATCAGAGAATATTTTCATAAATTAATATCAAATTGATGTCTATNAACCAGGTGGGCGAAAAGTGTTGCTGACCTTACTCGATGATGCCGTCTTGTCTGAGCAATGACTCGAGGTTCGGTTCGCGCCCGCGGAAGGCGACAAACATGTCCATGGCGTCAACGGACCCGCCCACCTCGAGAATTTCCTCAAGNAAGCGTTCACCTGTCTGACGGTTGAAAATGCCCTCTTCNCGGAAGCGCGAGAATGCATCTGCCGATAACACTTCNGCCCACTTATAGCTGTAATACCCGGCTGCATAGCCACCACCAAAGATATGCCCGAAGCTGTGCTGAAAGCGGTTTTCGCCGGCCGCCGGGACNACAGCTACAGTCGAGCGGATCTCGTCTAGGACCGACTGGATACGGGACNCGTCAACCGCAGCNGTTTCCATGTGTAGACGGAAGTCAAAGAGCGCAAATTCGAGTTGACGTATCGTCTGCATGCCGGACTGGAAGTTCTTNGCTGCGAGCATCTTGCATAACAACGCGTCCGGTAAAGGCTCACCCGTCTCGTGATGTGAGGACAGGAACGCCAGCGCTTCGGACTCCCAGCACCAATTCTCCATGAATTGGCTTGGNAGTTCGACGGCGTCCCAGGCNACGCCGTTGATCCCGGAAACTTCGGCAACGTCGACCCGCGTAAACATGTGGTGGATGCCGTGTCCGAACTCATGAAACAACGTCACNACCTCGTTATGCGTCAACAGGGCGTCCGCGTCGCCAATGGGGGAGGTGAAGTTGCAGGTGAGATAGGCAACGGGGAGCTGCGTGCCCTGTGGGGTTTCCCGCCGTGCGCGGCAGTCGTCCATCCAGGCACCGCCTTGCTTGTGTTCGCGGGCGTAGGCATCCAGGTAGAAGCGAGCGATGAGTTCGCGCNCGCTGCCCCCGCTGACGTTCCTGTAGACGTCGNAGCAGCGAACATCTGGGTGCCAGACCTGCCAGCCTGAGGTCTGCTCGATGGTGACGTCGTACAGGCGGTTTGCAACCTCAAACATGCCCTGGATGGCATGGGTNGCGGGAAAGTACGGCCGCAGTGCTTCCTGAGAGACATCGTAACGGGCGAGTCGAAGCTTCTCGCCGTAGTAGTTCAAGTCCCACGGTGCCAGCGTGTCGAGTCCGTGCCCATCGCGGGCGAAGGCACAGACCTCGGCAAACTCGCGTTCGGCGGCAGGCTTTGAACGACGTGCCAGTTCTTCGAGGAAGTCCATTACTTCCTTGGGTGTATTGGCCATTTTGGTCGCGAGCGAATACTCGGCGTAGTTGGCAAACCCGAGCAACGCGGCCAGTTCNTGACGCAGNNTTACGATTTCTGTCATCACGGGTCCGTTGTCGAACTNGCCTGCGTTTGGGCCNTTATCCGAAGCNCGNGTGACATACGCGGTATACATCTCTTTGCGCAGGTCCCGATTGTCACAATACTGTTGCGTGGGCAGGTACAGCGGGAAGTCGAGTGTTAGCAGCCAGCCATCAAGGCCTTTGCTCTGCGCCATCTGCCGTGCAAGGCCAAGGGCGGTGTCCGGCAGCCCTGCAAGCTCGATCTCATTGGTGACGTTTTTGCTCCAGGCCTGGGTCGCATCAAGCACGTTCTCGCTGAATTTTGCCGAAAGTTCCGAGAGCCGCTTGCTCACTTCGGCAAAACGCTTCTGTTCCGCTTTGGGCAGGTCGATACCGGACAGGCGAAAGTCGCGCAGAGTGTTGTTGATCGCTTTTTGCCGTGCCGGAGGTAGTGACTCGTATTCGGGGCTGCTACGCAGCGTTTCATATGCGGCAAACAGCCTGTCGTTCTGCCCCAGTTCGGTACGAAACTCGCTNAGNTTTGGCAGGCATGCGTTGTANGCNTCCCTGAGTGCATCGGAATCTGCAACGCCGTGCAGGTGACCGATCGGTGACCAGGCCTGCGCNAGTGCATCCTGTAAGGCTTCGAGTGCCTCGGCGGTGTTAGCCCATGAGGGCGCCGTNACGCCTTCAATGTCCGCGATGGCACTGCGCGAGCGACCTAGCAGTTCATCTATTGCGGGCTCCACGTGACTCGCTTCGATACGCTCGAAAGGCGGCAATTCGTGGGTTTCAAGCAGCGGATTCGTTTCGCTCACGCGTGGCTCCGGCGGTGCGTATGGAAAGTCCAGGAGTATGACGCATCGGAGGCATTCTGGTTGATCGCTGGCCGCAGGACTGGCGGGTGGACCAGTTCGGTTCGGCGGTCTGCGCACGGACACTGGTCNCNTGANTTGGCTTGCNCCCTTAGGCGATGGCTTACATTGGATGTCGGCAGGCTGCTAGTGTCTGTTCTTCTATGGCGACAGGTCAGGAGTGGNGACCCTATGAGCGAATCCCGGCTCACCGAACTCGAAATTCGTGTGGCGTTTCAGGAAGACACAATTGCCCAGTTGAACGACGCGCTGGTTGCGCAGCAGATGCGGATCGACGCAACCGAGCATCGCCTTGAAATGCACATTGAATCAATGAAACGCATGCAGGACGGGGCGGACCCGTTTGCNCACGAACCCCCACCACATTACTAGCTCCTATTGGCAACTCTGAGGTCCTGACGCTGATGCGGGGAGCTTGAGGTCGTCCGACGGTCGATACTGGCNCACTTGATCTGGATCACAGTGGCGGAGGTAGTCCGCATTCCCGATCCGGCTCAGGCAGCGACCGCTNCCNGCTTCTCGTTGTTTTTGTCGGCCCGCACNGCATCCTCCGACGCGATACCCAGCGTGCGTCGNGGATCCAGCGCATCACGCACNGCTTCGCCAATGAAGATCAGTAATATCAGCATCGTCGCGAGTGTTGCGAATACCGAGATGCCGAGCCAGGGCGCCTCGAGGTTGGCCTTAGCTGCCGAGAGTAAACGGCCGAGAGAGGGTGAATCCAGTGGCAGGCCAAAGCCGAGGAAATCGAGCGCGGTAAGCATAGTGATTGAGCCGTTGAGGATAAACGGCAGATAGGTGAGGGTTGCCACCATTGCNTTTGGCAGCACATGTTTGACGATGATGGTCGCATTGCCAACCCCAAGGCTGCGTGCCGCCCGCACAAACTCGAAGTTNCGAGCCCGCAGGAACTCCGCCCGCACCACACCGACCAATGCCATCCAGCTGAACAGGGTGAGGATCCNCAACAGCCAGAATACGTTTGGCTCNACGATGGACGCCAGAATAATCAGGATCAGGAGTACTGGGAGCCCGGCCCAAATTTCCACCACGCGCTGTCCAAGCAGATCCACTAGACCGCCGAAGTAGCCCTGGAGCGCGCCAACTGTCACTCCGATGGCTGAGGCGATAATAGTCAGTGTGATGCCGAACAGCACCGAAAGGCGAAAGCCGTACAGCAGCTTGGCGACGATATCGGTTGAGCCCCCGTCGGTACCCAGCCAGTGTTCCGAGGTCGGTGGATGTGGATAGGGTGGTGGCAGGTCCCAATCTATTGTGTTGTAGGAGAATCGGAGAGGGGGCCATATCGACCAGCCGTCACTCTCGATGAGGTTCTCGACAAATGGGTCCCGGTAGTCCGCCTCGGTCTTCAGCGCCCCGCCCATTCCGGCCTCGGTATAGGTAAAGAAGACGGGGAAATACAGCTCGCCGCCCTTGCTGAAGACAATAGGCTTGTCGTTCGCAATAAACTCNGCAAACATCGATACGGTGAAGATCCCGAGGAAGATCCACAGCGAGTAGAANCCACGCTTATTAGCTTTGAAGTTGGCGAGGCGGCGTTCGTTGAGTGGAGTCATTCGCGCGTCTCGAAGTCGATCCGTGGATCGACCAGTGTGTAAATGAGATCGCCGATCAACTGCATCGTCAGTCCCACCAGCGTGAAGCAGAACAGGGTGCCAAAGAGAATCGGGTAGTCGCGCTTTATAACTGCCTCGTAGGAGAGGAGCCCAATTCCCTCGATCGAAAAGATCACCTCGATCAGCAGCGCACCGGTAAACAGTATCGTCACAAACGCCGACGGGAATCCTGCAATGACGATCAACATCGCATTACGGAAGACATGCCCGTACAACACCCGCTGCTGGGTCATGCCCTTGGCTTTGGCGGTCAGGACAAACTGCTTGTTCAGCTCCTCCAGAAAGCTGTTCTTTGTGAGCATAGTCAGGGTCGCAAACCCCGCTAGTGTCAGTGCAGTCAACGGCAGTACCAAATGGTGCAGATAATCGAGNGTTGCCTCGATGAAGGTGAAGCCGGAGGTGTCTTCACTGGTCAGGCCCCGCATGGGAAACCAGTCGAAGTACGAGCCGCCCGCGAANAAGACAATCAGAATGATTGCGACGAGGTAGCCAGGTACTGCGTATGCAATGAATACGGCGGCACTTGTCCAGAGATCGAAGCGCTCGCCGTCCCGGGTCGCTTTCGCCACGCCAAGTGGCACTGATATGAGATAGATCAGCACCAACGCCCATAGCCCAAGCGAGATGGAGACCCCGATTCGCTCTCCCACGATTTCGGTGACGGGTCGGTCCTGGAAGTAGCTGACACCGAAATCGAGCACCAGGTAGTTGGCCATCATCAGGAAAAACCGCTCATGTGCGGGCTTATCGAAGCCAAACTGCTTCTCGATGCGCGCAATCATGTCCGGGTCCAGGCCGGAGTCGCCGGTATAGCCGGATTCCCCGGCGGTTCCCATGCTTTCGACGGATGAAACGGAGGCTGTACTCGAGAACGACCCGAAACCGGTGGCTTGGGCGAGCGCCTGCTCTACAGGCCCGCCGGGTGCGAACTGCACAATTACAAAGTTGATGACCATGATCCCGAACAGCGTCGGTAGGATCAACAACAGGCGTTTGAGTATGTACTGAGCCATCCGGTCTTTACGCCGGTTTTAGATGATGTACGCACTTTACCACGCGCCAAAGCGTGCCTGCGTATGCAGCCCATGCGGCGCAAATGCCGGACATGTTCGATCCGCTCAACACAGTATGGACGGCATTGCTGGTGACGCTCTAGTCGGGGTTGCACCGCGATTCTTGGTGGGCTGGGGTTGCGGCTTGCATGGGATCGCAGAACTCTTCCCGGAGCCGAATGAGGACTCGTCCCAAACGGCTGGCTCCCAACTCAATAACCTCTCGACGCGTGTTGTTGTGTAGGCTGGTGGCTATTGTGGGCTCATTGCCCATTGGCACTTACGCCGTCATTTTCAGCGATGCTGCAAGTGCTACCGGCATTGGTGTTGTTGTGGTGTTCGACGCTGAGCTTTCTAAATAGATGGTTCTTTCTACGTTGGCCTAATCGGGTAGCGCGAGTACTCGTTTGGCGATGATATTCATCTGAATCTCGTTCGACCCACGCGCGATTGAGCGCCTCTTACGGCTCAGCCAGTCGCGCGTCAGGGCAATCTCCTCGTCGGTAAAGCCCGTGCCGTCCCAGCCTAGTCCCTGGCTGCCCATCATCCGCGCTTTGAGATCGGTCTCCTCCTTCTCCAACTCAGCCTGGCAAAGTTCGAAGATCGAAGTCTGGGCACCGGGCGTTTTGCCATCGTCAGACTCCGCCACCGTACGTCGCTGTGTCAGCCGGAATGCGCGCTGACGCATGTCGAAGCTGACCAGCCGATCCACGTGGTCGGGCTGACGACCGTAGCGGGCCAGCAGAACCCGCATAGTCTCAACGGCGCTGGGTGCAGCAACTGAGCCACCCGCAAGATTCTGCATCCCCGAGCGTTCGTGCTGGAGGAGTCGTTTGCCAACCGTCCAGCCGCGGTTCAGCGTTCCAACAAGGTCATCTTTGTGCGCCACAGCGTTGTCAAAAAACGTCTCGCAGAATGGCGAGTCGCCGCTGATTAGGCGGATAGGCTTCGTCATGACACCTGGCTGATCCATGTCGAGCAGGAGCAGGCTGATACCCTCGTGCTTGGGTGCGTCAGGGTCTGTTCGAACCAGGCAGAACATCCAATCTGAGCGATGCGCGCCCGAAGTCCACACTTTCTGGCCGTTGATGATGTAGGTATCCCCTTCAGCCACCGCTTTGGTTTGCAGGCTGGCAAGGTCGGAACCGGCGCCCGGTTCGCTGTACCCCTGGCACCAGCGCACTTCGCCCCTGGCAATGCGGGGCAGGTGCCGTGTTTTCTGATCTTCTGTACCGTATTCAATTAGGGTTGGACCAATCAGCCCAACACCCATGCCCCCGAGTGGGGATCTGGCCTTGATCCGCTTCATCTCGTCAAGCAGCACAATGTATTCATCCGTGCTTAGTGCGGCGCCCCCGTAGGCGACTGGCCACGTGGGTACGGTCCAGCCTTGCTCGGCGCAGCGATCCAGCCAGAGTTGTGCATAGGGATCCTTGATCGGGAACCTCGTCCCTGAGTCCGCAACCACGCCTGGACCGCGCATGCTCGCGGGGCAGTTGGCCTCAAGCCAGTCGCGGGCCCTTTCGCGAAAAGCGCCGAGATCACTCATCTGATGTCTCCATCCCTGCGGATGGGCCGAGCGTAACCCAACGGGTCATGCCTGTGTGACGATGTTGCGGCGGAGATAACTACTGTACATCCGGCTTCGGCGTGGCATGGTATGGCCTACGCCGAAACCGAGTCATTACGATGCGCGCAGCTATTATGCGTAACAGCAAACTCGTTGTTGATGAGCTCCCGGATCTCACTCCGGGTCCTGGCCAGGTTTTGGTCAAGACCCTGGCATGTGGGATTTGCGGTTCAGATCTGCATGCCCTGCAGCACGCACATTCGATGGTGGAGCTCTCAGACAGAGCTTGTGCTGGCTTTGGTATGGACCTAAGTCGCGATATCGTCATGGGGCACGAGTTCTGTGTGGAGGTCCTGGACTACGGGCCAGGTTCTGCAAAGACACTGACGCCCGGCACTCGCGCCTGCAGCGTGCCGATGCTTGCTGGCCCCGACGGGGTCAGCTCTGTTGGGTACTCAAACGACGCCCCTGGTGGTTATGGCGAACAGATGCTACTGACGGACGGGATGCTGTTGCCGGTACCTGATGGTCTGCCTACCGACATGGCTGCGTTGACTGAGCCTATGGCAGTTGGATACCACGCGGTCGAGAAAGCAAGGATCGAAGGCGATGAGATCCCCCTGGTGGTGGGCTGCGGCCCGGTCGGGCTCGCTGTGATCACGGCGCTGAAACTGAAGGGGCTCGGACCCATCATTGTCGCGGACTATTCTAGTGCGCGGCGGGCTCTGGCCGAAAAGTTGGGCGCGGATGTGGTCATAGATCCGGCTGAGCACTCGCCTTATGAGAGCTGGCAGGCCGCAGCGGAAGCACGCGCAATTGAGTTGGACGTGCCACCGAATCCATTGACCGGCGGTGTCACCCTGCCTCAGGCGGTGTACTTCGAATGCGTAGGCGTGCCAGGGGTCATTGACCAAATGATGCTGGGTGCACCTTCGGCCACACGTATTGTTGTGGTGGGCGTTTGTATGGAAGAGGATCGCTTTCAGCCTTTTTACGGCATAGTTCGCGAGCTCAATCTGCAGTTTGTGTTGGCTTATACAGCGCCTGAATTTGAGGCAACGCTCGGCATGATCGCGGACGGCCGCATCGAATGTGAAACGCTGATTACGGGTAAGGTCGGCGTGGAAGGGGTTGCACATGCGTTCAACGACCTCGGTGACCCGGAGAAGCATGCGAAGATTATTGTGGAGCCCTGGCGCTAGCGTGTGGAAAGTCTGACGCGACCGACTGCGATGTGGCGTCTGGCCATTCGGTGGCGTTGGCCGTGGACTGTTGCGTAGGCGTGGATCATGTGCGAGCTAGGTACAACAGACTGGCGTCGCAAATGTAATGAACCCTAACGTGAGGCCTTGAATGCTGTGGAACTGAACAAACGTGTAGCTGTGATTACCGGCGCTGCAAGCGGCATTGGAGCCGCGACCGCGCGGGCATTTGCCCATGAGGGTGCAAAGGTGGTGGTAGCTGACATCGACGGGGACGGTGCCACGACGGTCGCGAGTGAGATTGATGGTCTTGCTATCGCGTGTGACGTAGGTGATGAAGCCTCGGTTAACGCGTTGGTCAGGGACGCCGAAAAACACTTTGGTCCAATAGAGGTTTTCTATAGCAATGCCGGTATTGCCTCTGGTGGCGATCCGCTTGAAACCGCTATGGATGTCTGGCAGTCGCAGTGGGATGTCAATGTGATGGCGCATGTATATGCGGTGCGGGCGGTGCTGCCAGGGATGCTCCAACGCGGCGAAGGGTATCTGTTGCATACGGCGTCGATGGCGGGGATTTTGACGACTCCTGGCAACATTCCATATGCGGTCACGAAACACGCCGTTGTCGGGCTCGCCGAATGGCTGGCCATTACCTACCACGAGCAGGGCATTCGGGTATCGATGCTGGCGCCGCTGGGGGTCAATACGCCCATGCTGAGCGGGGGGATTGCGAGCTCTGGGGCTGTGGGTGACGTAAAAGAGCCGGATGAAGTGGCTGTTATGGTTGTTAACGCGGTGCGCGATGAGTCGTTTCTTATTCTTACCGACCCGGTGGCACAAACCTGGATGGAGCGACATACCGGCGACATCGAACGCTGGCTGAACGGCATGCGCCGGCTTTCCGGCAAGATTGCAAGCATGCCTGGGGGCACGCCCGTCTGAGTCAGGGCATCTTGAACTGATTGAACGGAAAACGGAGACTAATATGGGAACACAAGCACGCGTCGTTGTAGTACCACAGCAAGAGGGCCCGCTAGAGATTCAGGAGATCATGCTGCGGGACCCCGGACCCAACGAGGTTGTTGTCAAGCAATATGCCTCCGGTATATGTCACTCGCAGTTGCACCAGATGCACCACCCGCGCCGTAGCCCGATTCTGCTAGGGCACGAGGCGACCGGAGTCGTTTTAAAGAAGGGCAGTGCGGTAACTCACGTCGATGAAGGCGATACCGTGCTGGTGACCTGGGTGCCCCGGGACTCGGTGGTGGCAGGTGCGCTGCCAACCCCGGCGTCGCTCGATGTAGCGGGCGGGACCGCCATGTCGCAGAACGTTTTCACCTGGGCAGACAACACTATCTGTGACCAGCAGTACGTGGTGAAAGCGTCGCCGGACATCAAACGTGACGTCACCGCGATCATCGGCTGCGCGGTCATGACTGGGGCTGGCGCCGTGATCAACACGGCCGACGTGCAGAAGGGCGAGTCGGTCGCGATCTTCGGTGTGGGTGGCGTTGGGCTTTCCGCGGTGGTCGGCGCCAAGATGCGCGGCGCGGACCCGATCATTGCCGTGGACCTTGATGATAAGAAGCTGGAGTTTGCGAAAGAGTTTGGGGCAACCCACGGCATTAACGCCGGTCGCGTCAACGCGGTTGAAGCAATTCATCAACTTACCGGCAAGTCAGACCAGTTCACGATTGGCGGGATGCCGGTTACCGGAGTCGATTACGCCTTTGACTGCATCGGGCACAAGGTAACGATGGAGCAACTGGGCCCCTCGTGTCGCAGTGGCCACTTTGGTGCGTGCCAGGGCGGCACCGCAGTTTTGGTAGGTATTCCCAGCACCAGTGTCGAGCTCTCGGCGATTGATTTCGTCACAAGCGAGAAGCAATTTCGGGGCAGTATCGGTGGCTCCTGTGCGCCGGACCGGGACTTCCCCATGTTTCTGCAGTGGCATGCGAACGGTGATCTTAATCTCGAACACATGATTACCGAGCGTTACACCATTGATCAGATCAATGAGGCGACGACCGCACTCGACGAAGGCAAGATTTCCGGGCGCGCAATCCTGGAGTTCTNAGCNAGCACGGGTTGTCCTGAACGTGGACCGAGTGATTGCCGACTCCCTGCGTGACGTGAGCGCACTATTTGCCGGGACCAGCTTTAGCCTANGCTCTTACCGCAATTGGCCGGAGNGGCACGGATTCTGTTCGCTGGAAAGGCGCCCGCTCTCAAGGTCCACNAGAGCGGCAAGCCGTTTGCCGATGCCAGCTTTAAGCTCCTGCGCGACCGGCTTGGACTCGCTGAGGCCACGTTCCACTATCAGCGCNTCGTTGCGATCCTGCCGATGGGGTTTTGTTACTCANGCCGGCTCACCTCTCGCGACCACCCGCCACGGCCTGAATGTGCTGAAGCATGGCNCTCGCAACTGCTCACTCTACTGCCGGACTTCGCTTTGACGATCGTCCTTGGGGAAGCACGCCCTGGCNTAGCACCTGGCAGACGGAATGTAGTTATTCTTGANCGGGCGTCCCATTTGCCTGAGCAGGTTGTTTTGCCGCAGCCCAGCCCGCTTAACAATNCCTGGCTCAATCATGACNCCGATTTCGAAGAGGAAGTTCTGCNGCGTGTGCGGACCCGATTTTCTGAACTGACTGCGTGATCTTGTTCAAGCCTGCTNACAGGCAAGATGNCGTTTGATGCAATAGGCGTAGGATGATCCGTCAATAATTCTTCGGCGGTGTCTTGATGGCCAGAAATCTACCGGTTCTGATGGCCGCGCAGGGCTTTGCCCAGACGGGGCACACGGTGGTGATCCTGCTCGGTGGGATTGTCGGTACCGTTATTGCGCCAGCGCCGGAAATGGCGACACTTCCTGTCGCGATGCTCTTCATCGGCGTTGCCCTGTTCTCTATCCCCGCGTCCATGATCATGGCTCGCTACGGTCGTAAGCTGGGCTTCATTGCGGGTGTAGCCATTGGGACCTGTGCGGCACTCGGGGCGGCATGGGCAGTGAGCTCCAGTTCATTCTGGGCCTTTACATTCTGCACNCTCTTTGTGGGTGCGCACGTTTCGTTTGCCCAGCAATACCGTTTTGCTGTTACCGAGTCCGTTCCGGCAGAGCGAGCACCCTTGGCCATTTCCATGGTGATGCTTGCCGGCATTGTTGCGGCTATTGTTGGGCCCGAAACCGCCAAGCGCGCCAAGGATCTTTTTGAGGTGGAGTACGCTGGTTCGTTTGTGGGCCTGGCGGTGTTGCTCGGCTGCGGCCTGCTAGTTCTGTTGTTCTATGTGGAAGCNGATCCCGCNGTCGAGGAGGCGGGGGGNGAAGAACGGCCGCTCGGTACGATTTTTCGCTTGCCGGCGTTCCTNTTGGCGTTGGGTGCCAGTGCTGCGGCCTACGGCATTATGAGTTTTGTGATGACCGCTACGCCGGTGTCGATGCATATGGAACGTGCGATGACGCTCGAAGAAACCACGTTTGTCATCCAGAGTCACATCGCGGCGATGTATCTTCCATCGGTGGCGAGTGGCTTCCTGACCCAGAAACTTGGCACGATCCGCGTCATATTGTGTGGTCTGGCGCTGATGTGTGCTTGCGTCGGCATAGGTCTTGCTGATCAGTCATTGATGCATTACTGGTTTGCGCTGGTGTTGCTGGGGGTAGGCTGGAACCTGCTATTTCTTGGCGGCACGACGCTGCTGACTGCGGTGTACAGACCATCAGAGCGATTCAAGGTACAGGCGGTGAACGATTTTTCGATCTTCTCATTGCAGGCAGCGGGAGCACTCAGTTCAGGCGCGGTGATTCATGCACTCGGGTGGGATGCGGTGATGTGGCTTAGCCTGCCATGGCTGGCCANTCNGCTGCCGGTGCTCTTATGGTATCGGCGCCAGGGCGACGTGGAGGGCGCTGTGCCGGGGTGAAGCCCCTGCTTGATTCAGGCATGATCGCGCTTCGATTGTGCCGATGTATCAGCTTCTCAGGGTTGGAGAACTGCGCGTCATAGGCCAGAACATCCATAACAACACAAGACAGACAAAGAAGAGTCAGAGGCTTACATGAGCATACGCGTACTGTTTCCTCGCGCGCGGCGTGATGGCAACGAAATCGAGACCGAGGCACTGGGTGACGGGGTCACTGGTGAGTTTTGCCAGGGATTTGATGCTGTGACCGATGAGCAGTGGGCGAATTGCGATGGCATCGTCGGCACTGACATCCCGGCCGAACACCGTGCCAAGACGGAGAAGTGCCGAATCCTCGTCAAGACCGCGGTGGGTTTTGACGACGTGGATATCCAAGCCTGGGCGAAGCTGGGTGTACCGGTCTGCAATACTCCGGACTATGGCACTCGTGAGGTAGCAGACCACGCTATTGCGCTCATGATGACTCTGACCAAAAGCATTGCGTTTCACGACGAGAACCTGCGTGCGGATCCGATCGGTAACTGGCGCCCCGCGCTCAACCCATACGGCCAGCGCATGGCTGATTGCACGTTTGGCATTATTGGCATGGGCCGTATCGGGACCGCGGCGGCGCGNCGCGCCAAGGCNTTCGATATGGACGTGGTTGGCTACGACCCCTACCAGCCCAAC
This sequence comes from Gammaproteobacteria bacterium, assembly GCA_002714125.1. Next base: position 6,404 of record PAWP01000110.1, on the reverse strand, counting down.
GGTTATGAGTTTGCGATTGGCATCCGGCGTGCCGACAGTCTGCACGAACTGATGGCGCAATGTGACATCGTCAGCGTTCATACGCCGCTGAATGATGAGACCCGCAATCTGATCGACGCAGATGCACTGGCGGNTGCAAAGAAGGGCATCATCGTCATCAATACAGCACGCGGCCCGGTGATNGACATAGACGCGCTGCATGACGCCATGAAATCAGACCACGTGTTGGCAGCGGGCCTCGATGTGCTGCCGGACGAGCCCGCGAACCTCAACAAGCCACTGATCTCAGCCTGGCATCAGAACGAAGACTGGATCAAGCACCGGCTGGTGGTGACTCCCCACTCGGCGTTCTTTACGCCCCAGAGCATGCGTGACATTCGGGCGTTTGGTGCCCGTACGGCGGCCAAATATCTGCGAGACGGTGTCCTGCAGAGTTGTGTCAATCAGCATCTCATCGAACAGATGCGCTGACNATTGCGCCTGCGAGGGCATTGCCCTCGCAGGGCAACCGGCCGATTTNAGGACAATGCACTGTCCCTCTGGATCTAAAGGGCCGCNCGGTTAGGGTGGGCGACACACGCTTGGGAAGCGCACAGGNCNAGCTTTTCAGGCACCGGAGCGGTATCTAATCGTCACGAAGCGTGGGCACTTATTGCCTTCCGGTAAGCTGCGACAGCCTCTCAGCTCACTTCGCCTTCTACGTAAAGCCATCGCCCTTCGATACGTTCGAAGNGGCTGACCTCGCGCATGCGATGCGCACGACCGTTGCGCTTGCAGCGGGCGACAAACTCGACGATGCCNGTTNCGTCATTCGGGGTGCCCGCTTCTGTTCGCACAATTTTCAATCCGATCCACTGCACGGAGGTGTCCACGCTCGTGTCGGGTGGTCGGCGTGCTGGGTGCCACGAGTCCCGCAGCCAGTCCGAGTTGCCTGTGACAAACGCCGAATAGCGCGANCGCATCAACGCTTCGGCGCTTGCCGCAGCGGTTTGGTTCGCCATGATNGGCTCGCAGCATTGCCCAGCGGGCAGGCCGCTCTGGCACCAGCACTCTCTGGGGCTTTGGTTCATCAGGTGTTTGCCGCTGGCACCTGCTTGTATGCGCAGGTACGCTTGACTGCTCTTCCGGGAAAGCGAGCGCACTATGCCACTGATCGATGACATCGTCGCGATGGAAAATGAATTGAGGACCTGGCGGCGGGACATTCATGCGCATCCTGAGCTTGGGTTTGAAGAAAATCGGACTTCGGACTTTGTAGCGAGCAAGCTTGAGGAGTTTGGTCTTGAAGTGCATCGGGGCATAGGAAAAACAGGTGTTGTCGGTGTGTTGCGGGTGGGCAACGAGACCCAGTCNGTGGGANTGCGNGCCGACATGGATGCGCTGCCCATTAACGAACGGAACACGTTTGACCACCGGTCCCGACATGACGGCACGATGCACGCATGCGGCCATGACGGCCACACAACGATGCTGCTTGGNGCTGCACGTTACCTTGCAGAATCAAAGGACTTCCGAGGTCAGGTGAACTTCATCTTTCAACCGGCCGAGGAAGGTATTGGCGGCGCCAAGGCGATGATTGAGGATGGTCTGTTTGATCAGTTCCCGTGCGACTCGCTGTATGCGATGCACAACGCGCCCGGTCTGCCAGTCGGGAAGTTTGGAGCGGTTGGCGGAGTGCGCACTGCAGCTGGCGCTTTTTTCGATATTGACGTAATCGGCACCGGCGCCCATGGTGCCTTCCCGGACCAGTCGGTAGATCCAGTGCTTATCGCGTCAGAGCTCGTTNTTGCGCTGCAGAGTATTGTCTCGCGGAACCTGCGACCGGCGGAAACTGCGGTGGTGTCCGTGACGCAGATTCACTCGGGTGATGCGTACAACGTGATTCCGACCAGTGCACGACTATCCGGGACAGTGCGCTGCTTCTCGATGAGCGTNATGCAGAAGATTGAGANCCGGATGACCGAACTTGCCAAGGGTCTTGCGACNGGCCATGGTGGCAAGGCCGAAGTCGACTTCCGNACAATCTTCCACCCNGTGGTCAACGACCCGGCTGTGTCCAACTACGCCGGTGACATCTGCGGCGCGTTGGTGGGTGAAGACAGNGTGGTCCGCGAAGGGGCGCCTGGCACTGGCTCTGAGGACTTCTCCTTCATGTCAGAGGTGGTACCCTCGTGTTACCTGATTCTTGGCAATGGTACTGGTAGCAACCCGCTGCATAATCCCGACTACGACTTCAACGACGATGCGCTGATCTATGGTGCGAGCTTCTTTGCCAAGGTTGTGGAGGAGACCCTGCGCCCGGAGGGGGTTTAGCTGGGCAGCGTCGGATACCGGGTGGTGGGCGTGCCACGGGTATCACACAGCNAGGCGCCGGCCGTGTGACTGTGCGGGCGCAAACGTCGACAATTTTAGGATTATGGAGACAANACATGAGACTCATCGCCCTATCCGCCCTTTTGCTGCTCGCCTTGGCCACCCAGGCGTCCGCTGACCTACGCGCGAATGTGACCCAGTGCGNGGGTCTGCTGGATCTGGAATTACGCCTGGCNTGTTTCGACGCGCTGAAACAAATCGCAGCNAAGTCAGGGGNCTCGGGCGCTATCGGCTCCGAGATCGCCGAGTGTGGCGGGGGCGAACTGGGGCGCCTAGACTGTTACGACACGCTCGCGCGCAAGTTTGGTTCAGAAGAAGTGGGTACTGCCAGCGCCGAAGCAGAATCGACGGACGGCAAATCGAAGAGTAAGAAGTCTGCGATCCCGAAGACCTTTACCAGCGTGCTGACCGGAGCGCGTCGCGGCATGACCGGTGTTTGGATGCTCGAGCTGGAAAACGGCCAGGTGTGGCGTGAACTTGAGCCGACGCCGGGATCGAACTATCGGGCTGGCGATGAACTCACCTTCAAGAAAGGTTACTTTGGTGCCTTTCGAATGAAGAATGAGCGTACGAAAATTGGCACGAAGGTCAAAAACCTGCGCTAGTAAATGGCGGCGTCGCGCCAGCCTTGGAATGGGTCATATTTGGTGGTCTACAGGCGACGGGTAAAACGATCATCCTGATGAAGGTCGAGAGCAGAGCTTTTGATCGTCAGCTGGTGCAACCTCGCTAGGCATTCTGCTGCATTTTCCTCAGCGCCTGTTTGACCCAGGCCGCAAAGTCCGCGTCCACTTTGTCCGCCGTACCTTGCCAGCAGTCCTGGAACCCGGACTGCGAAATCAGTTCCTCGAGTGCCGCCTGCTTTTCCGGCGTGAGAGCGGTGTATGCGAGGTACTCGGCTTCGATTACCTGCAGTCGAGCCAGTAATGCCGACTTGTCCGACATTTGTCGCGCCCGCTCAGCCGGCTACAGCAGCGCGCTGACGGATCAGAGGCAATACAGTATCGATCGTCGGGGTTGGCGTACCGGTGAGCGTGCCCAGTTCCTGTACGACCGTTAACAGTGCGTCGATTTCCATTGGTCGGCCGCGTTCGAGGTCTTGCAACATCGAGGTTTTATGCGCACCTACAGCCGCGGCGCCGTCGATGCGTTTGTCTACATCGACGCCGAAGCGGACTCCAAGCGTCTCGCCGATCACCTGAGCTTCTACCATCATGGCCCTGGCTACTGCCCGGGTCCCGGGGTCCGTCGCGATGACGTCTAGAGTAGCGTGAGTAAGCGCGCTGATGGGATTGAAGCAGAGATTGCCCCATAGCTTAATCCAGATGTCGTTGCGGATGGTTTTGCGGACGGGCGCTTTGAAGCCTCCGTTACGCAAGGCAGTGGATAACGCTTCGGCACGGTCAGTCTTGATACCGCTGGGCTCACCTAGCGTGAACCGATCTCCTTCCAGATGCCGGATGACGCCGGGTGACTCGACCTCGGCGGCCGGATAGACAACGCAGCCTAGGGCCCGTTCTGGACCAACGCCGTTCCAGATTGCACCGCCGGGGTCGACTGACGCGAGGCGTCGACCTTCGAGCGCGCCGCCAACGCCGTAAAAGTACCACCAGGGGATGCCATTGACGGCGGTAACAACGGTCGTGTCAGGGCCCAGCAAAGGCTGCAGCGCCGGGATAATCCCGGTCAATGCATGGGCCTTGAGGGTCACGATCACAAAATCCTGTGGCCCAAGGCTGGCGGGATCGTCCGTGCACGCGGGGCTTGCGTGTACCGTACCCGAGTCGCTGTGCACCGTGATGCCTCGTTTCTGCATTGCGGTCAAATGTGCACCCCGTGCTATCAGTGTGACATCTTCTCCAGCGCTGGCGAGACCAGCACCGAGATATGCGCCGATTGCTCCGGCGCCAAAGATGCAGATGCGCATACTGTTGCTGCTCCTTTGAACGACGGTTTGCCCCTAATCCGTCAACCCCAGTTTCTCGGCCAGACCAATACGCTGAAGTTTCCCCGTGGCGCCTTTTGGAATCTCATTGAGGAAGAGAATCTTTCGGGGCACCTTGAAGGGAGCTAGCCGTTCAGAGGCAAAGTCTTTTATGTTTTTTTCTGATGTAGATTCACCTTCACGCAGCACGGCCGCCGCTGCCACTTCTTCACCTAGGATTTTGTGCGGCATGGCAAACGTGACAACTTGGGCAATAGCCGGGTGATCCATGAGGATGTCGTCCACTTCGCGTGGCGAGATCTTCTCGCCACCGCGATTGATGATTTCTTTGAGGCGCCCTGTGATGGTGAGGAAGCCGTCCGTGTCCATATACCCCTGATCTCCCGTGCGAAACCAGCCGTCTTCGAACGCTCCAGCATTCGCCTCGGGATTATTTTCATAGCCACGGCAGACGTTTTCGCCCCGGATGACTACCTCGCCGGTATCACCCTGCGCCAGCATAGTGCTGGTCGACTCGCTCATGATCGAAACTTCGGGGCCTGCGGCCGGGCCAACCGTTCCCGGCTTGCGCTGTCCTGGAGGGATCTGGTTGCAGGTCATCTGGTGGGCTGCTTCGGTCATGCCGTATGCTTCGATTACGGGCGCGCCAAAGGTCTTCTCGAGTTCCTCGAATACTTGCGGTGGCAATGATGAGGACGAAGAGCGGATCAATCGCAGCTGAGAGTTTGAGACGATTTCCTGATTGCGAGCGGCACGCGCGAGTATGGCCTGATGCATCGTCGGCACCGCGGTGTACCAGGTGGGCTTGACGGACTCTAGCCAGCCGAAGAAGCGTAACGCGTCAAATCCTGGTGAGCAGAAGATGCTGCTGCCGGAGCGCAGTGGTGCCAGCACGCCAGCCATCAGGCCATGAATGTGAAATAGCGGCATCACTTGCAGGCAGCGGTCTGACGGTTCGAGCGCGAGCGTCGTAGCGACGTTGCGCGCGGTTGCAGCCAGATTAGCCTGCGTCAGGGGTACAATCTTGGGTCGGGACGTGGTTCCCGACGTGTGTAGAATCAAACCGATATCATTAGATTCCGAGGCACCTGTCAATGTGGGTGGCTCGGCGACGTAATCGGCCGGCTTGTCGAGCTCGAACTGGCCGGCCGGGTATTCGGGGCGGGTGACCAGACTCAGTATGGGTATGCCAAGCTCTCTCGCAGCGTCCACGGCCGGAGAGTCACTGTCTTTCTCGACGACGACGGCCTTGGCGTTGAGGTCTTCCAGGTAGAACGCAAACTCGTCCCGCGTGTATGCAGGGTTGAGTGGAGCGGTGGTTGAACCGCCGGCGACGGCGACGAATGCCGTGGCCATTTCCGGCCCGTTGGGCAGCACAATCGCAACCCGGTCTCCTCGGCCTATACCGAGTTGGTTGAGGCGCAGCACGGTATTGTTGATGTGTGTGCGCAGGCCTGCATAGGTGAGGTCTTCCCGCTCGAGGGCAGATACGGCAACCGCGTTGTCATCGCCAGCTGCAAGAATGTCGTGGATGGTTGGCACGTGTTGTTTCTCCTGGCCGTGCGGGTTTTAAGTGTGTTTATTGGGTCAGAGTGAGCGCAGGAAAGCCAGTAGCGCTGCGTTGGTGGCCTCTGGTGCTTCCTGTTGTACCCAGTGGCCTACGCCGTCGATGATCGTGCTGCCGCGCAGGTCCTCGCAGCCTGCACCCGGTTGCGCGTAGAGGTCATTGCCCGGGACGAAGTGGCGCACGGCATCCCGCTCACCCGCGATAAAACAGGCAGGCTGCTGGATCTTGCGTCCCATCAGTGCTTCGCCAACGTCTTTGCGGTCAACGGACCCCGCTCGGTATCGATTCAGAGGGCCGCGGAAGCCGCCCGCAGCGAAGGCCTCGGTGTAGACGTCTAGGTCTAATTCGCTCAACCAGACCGGGAAAGGATCAGGATTGGTGAGTGAATCGAGCAGATTGGCGTCTTCGGGCTTCTGCGCAATCCAGGTGTCTACTTCAGCCTGGCCGCCTAGCGCGTAGTAGATCTTGCGCAGTGCTAAGCGCACATCCGCCTCGAGTTCCGCTTCAGCGACACCCTCA
>PAWP01000109.1 GCA_002714125.1 Gammaproteobacteria bacterium | reverse complement strand
GTTCAGCAACTGACATGGCGATGCGGGAGGCGGCTGGTGGTCCCTGCAACTTAGCTGNTTGGGGCGNGGCGAGCAAATNTTCNTGTCGTCCTCCNGAGGAGGTCTTTGACATTTCAGCGAGAATATTCACAGGGTGGCCCGATAAGAAGAGACAAAGCCTTGCGCCCGGAACGGATCGCCCCCAATCAGATGCTCGATGTGGTCGCCGAGGGCGCGCTGGCGTTTGGAAGCTATTTGTTGGTAGCCATGATGTTGGACGAACCTGGCTGGGCACTTGCATTGGCCTTGACCATAGTGNCCCTGNGTCGTCGCTATGTCGCCTTTTGCATGAGCACATGACNNTGCTTTACCAGTCGCGTCCGCGCTTGCCGGATGCACAGCCGCTTCGCTGGCATGCCCCATCCTCGGAAATCTATGCGANCGCTGCTGCGAGCGCGGGTGGTTGCTATGTGGTGCGGTTACTNCCGCCCACTCAACCGTTTAACGATNGCGCTCGCCGANACACTACCANANCCGCGNAAGGGTGGAACCTCTTCCACCCTTGCTGCCGGGGGACGAAAGNCTGCCGTCGCTACGTCGTCCCAGGATTNATTTATCTGCCTCTGTTTACCCGTCGCGTCGGTTTCCGCTCTCATCGAGATGCACCAGCGGATATCCCAGCGCTTGAAGGTCGCTCTCGATGACTGAGCGATCCCCGACCACCACTATCACCATCTGATCCATCAGCATGTGTTTGCGTGCGATGGTGTCCAACTCGGTTGCAGGTACGCTGGCTAGAATCGTGTTCTGCTGGTCAATGAAGTTGTCCGGCAGGTTGTAGCGTTGGATGCGCGATAGGAAAGACAGCTTCTGTGAAGGCGTTTCGAAATCCCGCGCATCGCGCTGGCCAATCGCGCTTCGCGTAAACGACAGTTCCTCAGGCGTGATGCCGTTCTCGACATAATTGCGAATCTCATTCTCGAATTCCCTGATCGAAGCGGCTGTAGCGTTTGTCCTGACTGCTGCGCTTGCGGAAAAGAATCCATAGTCTTTCTGCCCTTGGAAGTAGGACCCAGCCCCATAGCTGTAGCCTTTGTCTTCACGCAGATTTAGATTGATCCTNGAGTTGAACGCGGCGCCCAGCGCGTAGTTCGAGAGCCTTGCCCGGTAGTATTCTCCAGTCGCATCGTAGTTCAGCGCGAGCCNTCCCATCATGATTTCAGAGCTGACCGCGCCTGGCTTGTCGATCAGATAGATCTTGGTGGGGCCTTGTGCCGGGAAGGGCAACATGGAGACATCGGCCACNTCCCCGCCTTGCCAGTCGGAGAAGGCGNCAAGATGTTGCAGCAGATCATTCGACTCAAGATTGCTGACCGCGATGATGTTCGCGATGCGCGGNCTGTAGCGTTGCTTGTAGAAGGCTCTGACGTCATCAATTGTGATGTTGCNCACTGTCTCAGCGGTGCCGATGTTCAGATGGGCAACTGGGTTGTTCTGCCCCATCAGAAGGAGTTGGTAAACCACCTGGGCGNTNCTGGCTGCCTGTTTCTTGCTCTGCTCGATGGCTTGCAGCGTCTGGGTCTTGGCTCGGGCAAAGTCCTGCGGATCGAACCTTGGCTGTAGAAGGCGTTCTGCCGCAATCGCAATTGCCTCATCCAGATTTCGGGTCAACGCTCGTACCGTCAACGTCATTTCCCCGTTGCCGGCCCCAAACGAAACGGAAGAGCCTAACTTCTGCAACCGGTCGCTGAGCTCTTCGTTGGTTGAGCGTAGCGTAGACTCGCTCAGCATGGCCGCCGTCAACGACGCGAGACCCAGTTTGTCGATCGGTTCGTGCCTTTGGCCGGCTTTAATGCGTAACTGGATGGTGGTGGTAGGGACCTCGGTGTTGCGCGCGCCCAGTACAGGGATTCCGTTGCCAGTTTTAGCGCGCCAGATGGCGGGAAGACTGATGCTGGGGTTGGCGCCTGCAGGCGGCAATACGCTGCGGTCGAAGGTGTCCNTGCCCCGNCGCAANGCAAGGTCGGAATCGTCGATCTTGGCGTAGTCCGGCAGCTTCCGTTGGTAGCGCTGCCAGGTGTCCGGCGCCGCGATAAGCGCCTNAGCGCCAGGTGGCACAATGCTCATCACGACTGAAGGCTTGTTCAGGATGTACTTGCGGTAGACCCGCATGACGTCGTCTTTGGTGACATTTTCGTAACGCGCGACGTCATCGCTGACAAAGCTGGCGTTGTTGGTGTAAGTCTCATACATCGCAAGGCGTGAGACCTTGCCGGAAACAGACTCCAGGCCGTAGATCATCCCGGAGACGATGTTCATCTTGACCCGTTCGACATCATCATCCGTCACCCNNCGGCTTTCGAACTCGATTAGGGAGTCCCGCGCAATCTTCTCGAGATCCGCCAGGGTTTTGCCTGCGGCTGGATTAGGCAGTGCGATGACCGTGAACGTACACGACAGTTCCTGACAGCCATGGCCTGCCTGGGCCTGTACGGCGATTTGGTTTTTCACCATGTTTTTGTACAGCAAGGACGTTTCGCCAACGCCTAGGATGAACATCAGCACGTCGAGCGGCGCTTCATCGGGATGAAACAGGCTGACGGTAGGGAAGCCCATGTACAGCAGCGGTAGCGCAACGTTGTCTTCCATCGAGATATAGCGCGTTTCGGGCAGCGTCACCTTGGGTTTCTGGGGCATGGCTACCTCAGGGCCGCGCGGGATGGAGCCGAAGTATTTCTGCACCCATGCCAGCGCCTGCNCTTCATCGAAGTCACCACCAATAGACAGCACCGCGTTGTTCGGCCCATACCAGCGCAAGAAAAACGCCTTCAGGTCGTTGACGTTGACCCGATCAAGGTCTTCTACGTAGCCGATCGTGGACCAGGAGTAGGGGTGGCCCTCGGGATACATCGCCTCGCCAACANGCTCCGAGAGACGCCCGTAGGGGCGGTTGTCTACGTTCTGCGCACGTTCGTTTTTGACGGTGGCGCGCTGGACCTCGAACTTCTGTTGGGTGACCGCGTCGAGGAAGAAGCCCATCCGGTCCGCTTCGAGCCACAGCACTTTCTCGAGTTGGTTGGCGGGCACGGTCTGGAAGTAGTTGGTGCGGTCCGTNTTGGTGGTCCCGTTCAGGGTGCCGCCGGATTCATTAACGATCTTGAAGTGCTGCTCGTCGGCAACATTCTCCGAGCCCTGGAACATCATGTGCTCGAAAAAGTGCGCAAAGCCTGACATCCCTACTTCTTCCCGGCCGGAGCCGACGTGNTAGGTGACGTCAACGTGTACGAGAGGATCGGAGCGGTCTTCGTGCAGGACGACCGTGAGGCCATTATCGAGGCNGTACTTGCGGTAGGTCAGGGAGACCTCGGCGTCAGGTTCGTGGTCAACGCCATTTACGAATGTGATCCCCCCGGGAGTGTCGACGGGTGTGCCTGGAGTTTGGCATGAGCTGGCAAATACCAGCAGTACCGCGGCTGCGAGGAGCGATGGGATTGCTCTCATGAGTCGTCCGTGATGGCCGGCGAAAGTGCTAAGGATGTTAGCTGCTCAGCCCGCACCCCACAAACGCTGATGGCACCTTAGAAATCCGTTTGCGGGGGTAGGGGCGGACGACCANGGTTGTAGATTCCTTAGNGGCAAAACCTTCANATCAGAATTTTCGGCTAAGGGCAATCTTGGCAAAGAGGTTGCTGCACTATCTGCTGGGTCCATCGCAACTACGAGCCCTTGCTTCAACNAGTAGGTCTCGGAATTTCCTGGCTTACCCCCCTTTGCTAGAAGCCTTGAGACCCCACAACCCCATATCTTCAGCGACCTGGGAGATAGTTCGCTTANGTCTTNGATGCCATCACTGAAGACGGCCCAAGGCGTCCGTCTATGGAGGATGGCGGGTCTACATGCTTNNATGAAAGCAACTCNCCGGTTCGCGCGGTGCCACTNGTCAGTTACAGCNGTCCGCGGTCAAGGCTCGTCGCCTCCGGCCGATGCACATCAAAATCTATAGCGCNAATGGNNTANAGTGCACTAATCAAGCACCNAGTAGGAAGGACAATGCGTAGATGTCTGATACTGTGTTTAGTAGCCGCAGTGATTCTTAGTGGTTGTTCGGAAGAGTCGGCGCAGCAGCCGACGCAGGCTGCTGCAGTGCCNGCACCGCAGACCGCGCTGGTCGACGAGGCACGCGTCGCAAACGTCGAGGAAAACGAGCGGGGCGCTTGGTTGACCTTCGGTCGAACCTACGAAGAACAGCGATTCTCTCCGCTGACCGAGATCAACCGGGAGACGGTCAGCGATCTTGGGATCGTCTGGTANAAAGACCTCAACGACGATCACCCGTTTCAGGGCACGCCGCTTGTCATCGACGGCGTCATGTATTTTTCGACGCCTTTCAACATCGTATATGCAGTCGACGCGGGTACCGGGGAGGAGCTATGGCGGTATGACACGAAGGTGCCGCGTGTCACGCGTCGNAAGGCGTGCTGTGGCGCCAACGCGCGTGGTGTTGCNGCATACAAGGGACGCATCTACACGGCGACTCTCGATGGACGTCTGATCGCGCTCGACGCCGCGACCGGCGCACGCGTCTGGGAGGTCAATACGATCATTGACGCGTCGCGTGAGTACACAATCACGGGAGCGCCGCGGGTTGCGGCCGGCAAGGTGTACATCGGCAATGGTGGCGCCGAGTTTGGTGTGCGCGGCTATGTTACCGCGTACGACTCNGAAACCGGTGCTCAGGCGTGGCGTTTCTTTACAGTGCCCGGCAATCCGTCAGAACCGTTCGAGCATCCTGAAATGGAGATGGCTGCTAAGACCTGGAAGGGCGGCGAGTGGTGGAAGATCGGCGGGGGCGGGACGGTATGGAACTCGATCGTGTACGACCCTGACTTCAATCAGGTTTACCTCGGCGTCGGCAATGGCGCGCCCTGGACACGTGCCCTNCGCTCACCTGGCGGCGGCGACAATTTGTTTCTCGCCTCGATCGTNGCGGTCGACGCGGATACGGGCAAGATGAACTGGTACTACCAGACCACTCCGGGTGACAACTGGGACTATACCGCCGTGCAGGACATGACCCTCGCCGACATGGACATCGACGGTGAGAGTCGTAAGGTGCTTATGCAGGCACCTAAGAACGGATTCTTCTATGTGCTCGATCGCGAAGACGGCAAGCTACTGCGCGCTCACAAGTTCGCCACCGTAACCTGGGCGACTCATGTCGATCTTGAGACCGGACGGCCGGTCGAGAACCCCGACACCGCTTACGCCGATCAGCCNAAATGGGTGCTGCCTGGACCAGGGGGCGCCCATAACTGGCACGCGATGGCCTACGACGCCGGTCGCCGGCTCATGTACTTTGGCTCAAACGACATCCCGTTCTTGTACGCGATGCCAGAAGAGTATGAGAAGACTGGCCTCTACAAGCGTAAACCGAAACAGTACAACCTGGGCATAAAATTTGGCGCGCTGCCTGCGCTGATGCGCGAGATGGAAGCGCCACCGGCACCGACGGGCTTCCTGAACGCTTTCGACCCGGTGACCGGAGAGAAGAGGTGGGTGGTCGCCCAGTCGCTGCATTGGAACGGCGGCGTGCTTGCGACATCAGGCAATCTGGTGCTGCAGGGTGACCAGACCGGCACGTTGGCCGCGTTCGACTCGGATACCGGCGACGTCCTGTGGAAGCGCGAACTCTTCTCCACGATCGTTGCGCCACCCGTCACTTACGAGGAAGGAGGCCGCCAGCACATTGCGATCCTGACCNGCGGCGGTGGTGGTGTCCCGGGAAGCGCCGACGACCTGTACGGAAGTACCGGACGTCTGGTCGCGTTAGCGCTCGGCGGCGAGGTCGAACTGCCCGCGCCAGTGAAGCGCGAGCAGAACTTCCCNGAGCCACCGCCNCTAACCGCTTCCGCGGAGGGCCTACAGCGTGGCGAAGAGCTCTTCATGCAGGTGTGTGGCGTGTGTCACNCCCCTGGCGTCTTTGCCGGGTTCGGTGGCATACCCGATTTGCGGCAGATGAGCGCTGAAACGCATTTGCAGTGGAATGCGATCGTNCTCGGGGGATCCATGCGAGAGTCAGGCATGGATGCATTCGCCGACGTGCTATCCGTGGAAGATTCCGACCTTATTCAGCAGTACCTTATCTCGGAGACCATTGCGGCGAGGGCCGCTGAGTGAGATGACAGGTGCACGCTCAAAGTGAAGCATCGGTTGGTCGCTGAGAAACCGAGCAAGATATTAGCCGGCTCATCCGGTAAAGCCATAGTGCCGCGCCTGGCTGAAACGAGTNTTGAACTCAGGTTGGCTTTCTAACAAACCAAATAAGAAAATNGTTTCTTCCTTCTTAGCTTCCGTTTGAAGAAAACANTCTGAGCTTTTCGAAGGTCACAGTTGTCAGAGACCTTCTGGAACGCAGCAGCATGTGCGGGCGCGGTCAAATACATAAAGCCGTCAGGTGTTTAGTNAGCGTNGAGGATTANCGANAGNACTGTNCACTCGTCTTGCCNGATGACGATGGCACNNAGCTAGAAGGTTCTCTAGAGACCTCTTCGTGGCCATAGGTGGAATTGAACTTTCGGCACGGGGGTTTTCAATGCCCACGGCGACCGAACACCCGATTACCCGTGCAGCAGCTCCAGCGCATTGCCTGCCATCCGGGCGACGCCCGAGCGATACGTCTCGAGATCTAGTTCCTGATCGCCCATCGCCCCTTCCAGGAATCGTTTGTAGACGCCCTGCACAATGCACGCGAGGCGCCAATGGGAGAAAGCGCGGTAGTAGTTGATGCCTGAGAGATCGCGGCCCGTGCCGGCGGCGTACCACTTGCTCATTTCGTCCCTAGTCGGGAAGCCGCCAATGGTGGTTGGGGGTACTTCCGTTGACGGGCCTAGCACATCGTCCGGGCTTGGCCATTGGTTAAGCAGGTAGCCGACGTCTGCAAGGGGGTCTCCCAACGTGCAGAGTTCCCAGTCGAATACGGCGGCCACCTTGCCGGCAGCGTGCATAAAGTTCCCTGGCCGGTAGTCGCCGTGCACGATGCCGCTGCCAACCTGGTTGGGTTTGCGCGTGCTGAGCAGAGACAGTACCTCGTCCATCTCGGGTTCTTCGTGGGTTTTGGTCTGTTCCCACTGCTTTGTCCACCGTTTCAGTTGCCGGTCGAGGTAGGCCTCGCGCCGACCCAGCTCCCCAAGGCCCACGTCAGCGGGTTCAATGTTGTGGAGTTTGACCAGCACTTCGGCCACGTCGCGCCCAAAAGACTGGCGTTGCTCCGGTGTCATGGTTCGTGCAGCGTCGGCGTCGTGCAGCACGGTCCCCTCGACACATTCCATGACATAGAAGTCCGCGCCGTTGACGGCCTCGTCTTTGCACAAACCCCAAGTTTTCGGTACGGGTACGCCGGTGTCTTCGAGGGCTGAAATGATGCGGTGCTCACGGCCCATGTCGTGGGCGCTTTGCAGGACGTGGCCGAGCGGGGGACGGCGCAGAACAAAGGCATTGCCCGCAGCGTCGTCCACCCGATAAGTCAGGTTCGACTTGCCGCCGGATACCATCTCAAACTTAAACGGCCCTGTTGCCGGCTCTACGTTGGCTTCGAGCCACTCGGTTACCGGCACTTCGTTGATCCCTTCGATCACGGTTTGTCTCCACTTTCTAACAGCATCAGTCTACTTCAAAATCCGTTGCAGCAATCTGAGGGGTAAACCGCTATGTCAGCTCGTCTGCAATCCAAACTCTCAATTCCTTTCTCGGCGCAGTCGTCTGCCGAGCAAGGTACGTTTTTGTCTGGCGCTGAATTAGGGTTCTTCAAAGAGCATGGCTTTCTGATTAAGGAGCGGCTGGTAGGCGCCGAACGCGTAGCTAGGGAGCTGGAGAGGACCTGGGCGCATCTGCAGCGGCATGTGCCGCCCCACGCGGATTCGGACTGGCGGCTCGAACCTGGCGACCCTACAACATGGAAAGATCCGGAGTGGAGCCCCATGGCGCCCCACCCCGAGACAGGCTACTACCAGGGCCGGCAGCCTCGTGAGGCATTCCGGCGCACCGTTAAACTACATGATCTCGGGTGGGACGATTCACTGACGGATCTGCTGCCACGGCACGCTGACGTACGCGCGGTCGCCCGAGCCCTATTAGGTGACGATCTGAAACCTACCGAGTGTACGCGGGGGGTGTACGCGCTCTTCCCGGGGCGGAACAAGCATGAACCCTCTGGAGCGATGCTCGGACCGCATACGGACCAAGTGTGCCAGCAGTTGAATGCCTGCCTCTATCTTGACGATGTGAAGCCCCGTAACGGGGGGTTTACAGTTTGGCCAGGTAGCCATCGCATCATGTGGAAGGCACATGAGTTTGAGGCTAATTTTTCGCCGAATCCACGTTTTCGCGAGTGCATGCGTGAAGTAATCGAGACCATTGAGCCCTATGAGCTGACCGCGCCGCAGGGTTCAGTGATCTTCTGGCATGGCCGGACTATGCATTCTGGCGGCGTGCATGCAGGAGACGACATCCGCTGGGCACTGTTTGCCGATTTCTCACACAATCGGCCCATTCTGGATGAGGACGAGCATCGGTCCCTGGGCCAATACGAGTGGTTCAAGGATACGAAGCTGTTCCGCGAAGATCACCCCACCACAGACGATATGTGGCGGCACTGGAATTGCGGTTCCTGATTTTGCGCTTGACACCGGATAAGGTGAACGCGCTCACAGTCTGATCTTGCTGGGCTGCAGGTGCCCATCCTGCGACGCCTAGCGGGTGTCCCGGCTGATCTTCAGTCATACGTGAAAGCGGCTAATAGCNTGCAAACGTAGATAATCTGGGTATGCAAGTCCGTTAGAGGAAAAGAGAAGAGGGAGGCACACATGCGANTCACACGTATCTACACAGGCGACGACGGTGAGTCCTATTTTGAGGACATTGAGGTGGCGCTCGAAGAAGGTAATTTTGCTGGCAAGTTGTCAGCCCCGGTTGCTACCAGTGCGGTCATCTTTCGTGAGACGGGTGATGACTACGATCTCGACTTTCATCCTGCGCCGCGGCGCCAGTACGTGGTGAATCTGTCTGGATCGGTTGAGATCGAAACCGGTCACGGCGATAAACGCCTGCTTGGCCCGGGTGAGATCCTGCTTGCTGAAGACACCACTGGCCGCGGTCACAAGAGTCGGGCTGTGGATGGCGAGCGCCGTTCGTTGTTTATCGTGCTGGAGTAGACCGCTTTTAAGGGGGATCAGGGCAGTATCCGGAGCCNGCGCAATTCGCCAAACCAATGTTCGAACATGGCCTCGGTATCGATGCACTCNCCAAACCCTGCTTGGCGCAGTTTGATCGTGCTGAGCAGTGCGGGCGGAGGCGTAGGATGGCCGCGCACGTTGAATAGCGCGTCAGCGTAGTGAAAAGAATCACCTACAAGCTCGCGTATTGTGAGTCGCTGTAGCTCGTGTTGGGCGACGATATCNGTCCAGGCGAGCTCCGCGTCATACAGATGAGTTAGCGCGGTCGGCCTGGCCNCTGCATCGAAAGGCATGTCCAGCATCCTGGCCAGCGCGGGAAACAGNTCCGGCCANCGGCAAACGTCGCCGTTGGTGACGTTGTAGGTTTCGCCTCGACAGGCAGTTGCGGTTTGTCCGAAAGTGATTGCCCGCGCCAATAGNTTGGCGTCGATCGCNTCGGTCACGCCGGCCGGCCCGCCAGGGTAGAAAAGTGGTTCTCTTTTCGCCCACTGCAATGCCGCGAAAACTCCAATTGCGGCGAGCAGATTCATCGGGGCATGCAGCGCGTGCCCAAAGATGATCTGCNGGCGCCAGATAGTGAAGCTGCTGCCCTGATCTGCGCACCATTCCCGTAGGTNGTCTTCCTGCAGCCAATAGAAGTTCTCGTGTGCGTGCCTTGGGCTGGCTTCGCGCCCCGGGATTCGCATCGGCTCGACGTGGGCACCGTATGCTTTCGTGCCTTGTAGCAGGGTCACATGTTCAATGTTTGCGGTCTGGCCGAGGGGTGCGAGCAGGTTTTGGAGCATGGTGAGGTTGGTCTGCATTTGATCGTGCTCGCGCCAGCCAGCGATCAGTCGAGGCTTTTCGTATAGCGCGGCATAGACGAGGTGGNTTGCATCGCNGTGTTCAGCGGCAANCGCCGCACAAGCCGTTGTGTCCAGCAGGTCCAGGGTCTGGAACGGGGCCGCTGGCAGATCGGCTGGCGCCCTTCGTGAGATTCCAACGACCGCTTGACCGAGTGTCATGTGATGCTCGATGACCGCCCTACCTACGACGCCGCTTGCGCCCGCGACGATTGTTTTCATACTCGGCTCCCGCAGTGNTCCGCGTATGATGGCANTGTTCTGGAGGGAGGAGTCAGNCTTGGGGATCNGGCATCGATGGGAAANGTCCCGCATGGTCGAGGTAGTTGTGGGTGATGACGCTGACTCGTGGCGGAGCGCTGGCTTCACGGTCGATGATGATGTTGCCGTGATAGCTGGGGTTCGATTCCGGCTGGTTGGATCGGGTGGTGAACGGGGTGTACTTGGGTGCACGGTAGAAGCAGACACGCCAGCNGCCGCGGGCCAGGGCGCATACACCATCAATGGCTTCACCTGGCAGGTTCAGTCGATCGGCACTGCGCCGGACGCTCTGGGATGCGCGCATGCTAATGGCGTGGCTGCTATCCAGAAGCTCGAGATTTGCCCGGTTGAGGCCTGGGCGACTCTGACGGAGCTCGTCCATGTTGTGCTGCCGCCACCTTACACAGCGTTTGCGCACCGCAATCCCAGCGGCGACCCACAGCACGTCGCACTCTGGCGGATGCAAAACATGGAAGTCTTCGAGATGGCTGATGCCATGGGTCAGACCGTCAGGGATGAGATGGCCATGTTCTTTTTTGTGNCAGACAATTTGGATGCCGCCATTAATCACATCGGGCCAGACAACATGAGTGACCCCTTCCAGATGGGCGAAGNCCGCCGTGGCGCGATCATCAAGAGCCGTACCGGACTGTCTGTGCGAACTTTCGTCTGCGAGCCGCCGCCTNNTGAGAAATGAACCTGCGCGCATTGNTTATCAGCANTGCGCTCTCTGCANGCAGCCTTCGGTAATCCCGNCGGTNTGCTTACTTAGTCGGTGNTGGCCGCGGACGGCGAGNNCTTNGCGGCGCACCTGNTTGTTCTTNCACCGCCGGACATTGGCGACTAGCCCATCAGGGGCGGTAACTTGGCCCGCTCCCAGGGCCNACNTGGGTCTTTATTACCTTCCATGCATCTTCAATGAAGTCGACCAGCAAAGGTCGGGTATCCCGTGGATCGATGATGTCTTCGATGCCAAATGCATGGGCATTGCGAAACGGAGATGAAATCGACTGCAACATGGCCTCGATTTCTGCACGTTTTGCATCCGGGTCCTCGGCACTNTCAATGTCTCGCTTATAGGCGATNGCGGTGCCGCCCTCGATGTGCATTGAACCGCCGTGAGTTGAGGGCCANGCGTAGCGCCGATAGAGCGCGTCGCCGCCACGCTGGTGCAGGCCGCCCGCCACGCCGTAGAGCTGACGCATGACAAAACAGATGTAGGGAGTGCGGGATTGGGCAAGTGTGGTGACAACCCGCGCACCGGCGCGCACGATTCCTGCCTGCTCCTGGGCGGGCCCTACCGAGAAACCGGGCTCATCGGCGAAATACACCATCGGTAAATGGAACGTCTCGCAGAGTTCGATCAGCCGAATAGTCTTCTCGCCCGCGGCGATGTCCATGGAGCCGCCATTGAACTTTGGATTGTTAGCCATCACTCCTACTGGCCTGCCGTTTATCCTGGCTAGGCCGGTCGTGCGTGCACGGCCGTAGCGCGGCATTAGCTCAAAAAAACTATCTTCATCAAGCACCGCATTCAGGATCTTCTTCGGATCGTAGATCTTGCGCCGGTCACGGGGCACTGCCGAGAGCAGTGCTTCCTCACGCCGGTTTGGATCGTCGGTCGGCTCGATGACCGGNGGTGCTTCCCAGACGTTCGAAGGCAGATAAGAAAGAAAGCGCCGTGCCTGNGCGATGGCATCAGCCTCGGAATCGGCAAGGTTCATGATGACGCCGTTCTTGAGCTGTACGGATTCGTCACCCAACTTCTCTTTCGTGATGGTGCGCCCGGTGGCTTGTTCCACTACCTTGGGTCCGGCGACAAATACCTGCGAGGTACCCTTGACCATCACGCTGAAGTGACAGAGGCAAGCTTGTACCGCCGGGAGACCAGCAACAGAGCCCAGCACGGTTGAAACCACGGGTACGTATTGCAGCAACTCCGCTGAGACGTTGGTACCCGAGTTCCCTGGTAGATAGGTACGGCCCATCTTTTCGAACGTCTTCACGCTGCCGCCTGTAGCGTCTAGCAGGCGTACGTAAGGTATGCGGGTCTTGAGGGCGGTCTGTTCGGCGTATTGGCNTTTATTGCCAATGGCNGCGTCTGCAGCGCCGCCGCGGATGGTGAAGTCTCCGCCGGAGAAGGCCACCTTTCGGCCNTCGACCTTGCATGTACCGATGACTGTGTTTGACGGCTTGAGGGCCAAGACGTGATCGGCATCCCAGGTGGCGGTGCCGGCGAGTGCACCAATCTCCTGGAAGGTNCCNCCATCGGCCAGCAGGTCGACCCGTTCGCGTACCGTGAGTTTGCCGCGTCCGTGCTGGAAGGCGATGCCATCNGGCCCNCCCATTTCTTTNGCAAANTCGGTTTGACGTTCGAGTTCGTCAACTTCGGGTTTCCAGCTCATGACTTCTCCTGGTATTTACGAACGTTGGCTTTTGCGGCCGGTAACAACGAATTGCGGCAACATACAGAAAAATGTCTTCGCTTCGATNGCTNCATCAATGCCCGCGGCAAATCGNGTGAGCGTGGCCTCGGATACAGAGCCNGATTGGCGTGCATAGCTCGCCATGTTCGTGAGCACGCTCTCCATGCCACCCTGGGTATCGGGGCTGGCGAGGACACGTACTTTTACGTCATCAAATCCNGTGCTTCGAAAAAGCCCNAACAGACGCCGGCCAATNAGAGGCGTGCGAAACGCAATCTGCGCGCCGCGCATNACCTCATCAAAGTCCTCAGCACCCGCGNCCTCGCCCGAGTCGTACATGAAAGCACCCCAGTCGCTGTCGATGACATGNGCGATGCCGCCGGGTTTCACGACGCGGTGAAATTCGGCAAGCGTCTTGGCTGGGTCGGGTACGTACTCCAAGACATTCTTAGAAATGACTCGGTCTGCCTGATCGTTNTCTAGCGGGATGGCATAGCCATCGGTCAGGCGCGTCTCGAGTTGCGCNGCAANACCTGCCTCTTCTGCACGGGCGCGCGTCGTTTCAAGGAAGCCTTCGTTCAGATCCACGCCAATGGCCTTGCCGTCTGTGCCGACGCGCCGGGCAANCTCAATCGCCAGTCCGCCTGGTCCGCACCCGTAGTCGACTACGGTTTGGCCCGNCGCAACCTCAGCAGGGGCGATCAGCGGTTCGGTGGAATCNCGCCATTGAAACATTGCCTCGTAGCGTGCACGCCGTTCAGGTTCGACGTCAATCCAATGCGATTGGTAAAAAGTCTCGCTGCTGTCAGCCATAGGGGCATCCTCCTTTGCGGACTATGCCGTCGTCGCCCGTCGCGGGGCAAACCGACACGGTTTCACCCATTCGGAGTAGGATGGCGCGATGAACACTAGAAGTGGACAGGCGCGTGGTGNGCGGCCGGTCCCACATCTTGAAGTGGGGCGCTGGTATGCGGCGGCGGAGCTTTTTGGCGACCCTGTGCGCATCGGGTTTGGTCGCCAATATCGCGGTCAGGCTCGTTTTGAGGGCGGGACTCCGCTGTTAGAGACCGACTGGACCGAACTGCGTCGCCGACCCGACTACCCCTACTGTGNAGTCACGCNCGAAGGTATCGATCCCGAACGGGTNTTTCGTATGCCGGACCCTCTGCGCCGCGCAGAACAATTACTTCGTCATGCCTGTTGGNGNCCANCGGCCGCAGCATTCGGATACGTAGTGCGATTGCGGATGGACGGTGTTATCTACGAAGCCGAGCCGGAAGTAGTGCTCGATGTCACTCACCTAGATCCGCGAAGCGGCAACCTGTTGCACCGGGATCGGCAGCGAGTTGTGGCTAACGCGCACCGTGAGGGNTTGATGAATGATGCGGNGCGTTCCAGGGCGAACTTCCGAATTTACTTCAAACAGTTGATGGCGGAATTCGACGCCATGCTTGACTCGGGCTATGTGCCTGACCACGCTTGGCGTGCTTCGGCCGTCTACGGAGCGTGGCGGCGGGAGGACGGAGACTGGGTGCTGTCGCCATTTGGTAGCACAAGTATATTCCCCGACGGCGCGGAGCTTTCGTTTTCATCTTGGGACGTTCGCGGGGATNTNCGGGTAAGCGACCTGTTTGTCTGAACCTTGGGTGTCGGGAGGTGACACCTTGGCGTAATCTGGGAGCGGGCGCGGCAANAAGGTTTAGGGTTATCGAAATACGACGCGCGGAGCAGGTACATGTCCTTCGAACATATGAACGGCTGGCTGNTACTTTACATTAGCGTGTCCATGACAGTGTTTACTTTCTGGTCCGCAGGTCTTGCCGGGTGGTTCTTCGACTACCCGCTACCGCTCTTTCTCGCAATCATGATGATGTTGGTCGCGCCGCTCGTGATGCTGTTGCTCGGTATCCCGAACGCGCACATATGGAACGTGGCAGGGTTGATTGCGGGCGCGACGTTACTTGTCGCGCGAGTTGCGTGGGGCTGGGCATTTGCGGAGCCACAGCGACTGACTCTCGAGTCGATGACAGTGCTGCTCGTGGCTGGGCTGTTTGCAATTGTCTGGTCTGCGGTCTGGGCGATTTACCTACTGCGGTCTACCCAGGTCGCGCGCGCTTTTGGCTGAATTGCAGATGCTGTGGCGCGCGTGGCGGACTGCCATCCGATGCGTGGCTCTTCAGTGCAACGGGTGGGCACCCGCACCGTTGCTCCGCTTTTCGATTTCTGCGCGAACCGCTTCGGCGTTCAGGTCGTCCGCAAACTCCGAGCCATGCCAGACGCGTTCAAGCCCGGGGTTTTCGATGAGTTCCGTGACTAGGCCATCGAGGAGTGAGGTGCCCTTTGCCTGGTTGCCGGTTCGCTGCGCATGAGCCATGCCGAGGCGGAATGTATAGAACCGGGAGCGCGCGAGCCCCAAAAAGTGTTCCCTATCCTTCTCGGATAGCGCTTCTCCAGAGCAGCCAATGCGCCAGATTTCCTGCAACGAGAATTGGGTGTCGGGCGGCTTGGTCACTGCGTCAGTATGCCTGCTTTGCTATAGATGCATGGCCATCCCGTACACTAAGCGGCTGCTAACCAAGCCCGAACATGCCAAATGACCCAGACAAATCAACTGCTCGTACGTCGAATCAGGCTGCTGATCGCCCTGGCTTCGCTGCGGAAGGAGATTCCGGCCGGTGATCATCATCTCGCCCTGGTTTCCGAGGTGCGGGCGGGCATCGCCCGGATTCTGTGCTGTGAGGAAAAACGCGCGTGCTTGCGATTGTGGGGTCGTGTTCTATCCATGACCCGGATTCAGCACATTAATAGGTGGCGCGCCTGCAAGCGGAGTTACGTGTGGTGATGCGTGTCTATTTTGAGAAACCTCGCACCCTTGTGGGCTGGAAAAGCCCCGTTATCTGCGCGACTTCGGGGAACGGCCGCTGCCACCGGATTCTGCGTGGGGGTTCGGTGGCTGGGCCAAACTATAAAGCGAACGCGGTGACTGCGGCTGTCGGCCGGCTTTCTGAACACAGCCTGGTGCCTGGAATCGTGGTCCACTGCAGTCATGCGGACAGCGACAAAGACGTGCGTAACCAGATCAAGGTCTGTAACCATGTCGCCAATCAGATTGAAGCAGGTTCTACAGTAGCTGGGGTTATGCTGGGAAGACATCTGAAGAGGGGCAATCAGGCGCTGATCTCATGTGCGAAAGACGCTCTCGTTTATGCTTTCAGTCTCACGAGAAAGTGCCTTGGGCTCAACGATACGCTGCGTCGCTTGGAACGCCTGGCTGAAGCCAACTGTGCCCGCCCCTAAGGTCATAGAGTCGAGCGAGAAGGCTCGTCTGCGCAGTTTGTTTCTGCCGCCTCCTTCCACAGTGGAAGGGGCCCCCGTGCTGCACGCGATGGCAGGCATACCAGGTGCAGGTAAGAGTACCTTCGTAGCGCATGCACGTGAGTCCGGGCGAATGCCGGCAGAAGCCTATGTGATGAACCCTGACAACGTGATGATGGCGCTGCAGGGTTACAGCTTGGATGTTGCCAGCGCGGGTGCCCCAGCCGCCTTTGCCCGCTGGGAACTGCCTGCCCGCGCGTTTGCGCATGAACTGCTCGACGAGGCGCGCTTGGCGAAGGTTGACGTAATTCAGGACATGGCCTGTGCGCGACCGGAAAACGTACAGACGCTGAGAGACTTTCGCGATCACGGCTATAAGGTTTGTGTGTGGCACATTGAATGTTCGGTCGAAGTCGCTCTTGAGCGGGCCTTGCGGCGTGAAGCGGAGACGGGCCGACATACGCCGCCGGCGATGGTGAGAGAGCGCGCCGAGGCCATTGCTCGCCTATTGCCGGACATTCGCAATGCGTGTGACCGGTTTGAGAGTGTTCACTAAAGGGCCGGCCTATTCACCGTTTCACTGCTAATCATGTGAGGAAAATGGCTCGTGCGCAGTCTGGTACCGGTGGTGCACCGTCAAGAAGCTGGACAACTTCGATACTCTTAACTTGCGAGCGGGCCAGAC
>PAWP01000108.1 GCA_002714125.1 Gammaproteobacteria bacterium | reverse complement strand
TCTCGATCAGCCAGATCCATGAAGGGTTTGCCACTAATGACTTGTAGGCAGTCGGTCAGCCTGGTTGACGAGCATAGCGCGGGCTATCACTTGCTCGGGCACGGCTTAATTTCGGCCTGCGTACCCTCAATTTATCGACTGTGACTATGTTTACCTCGCTTCTGTTGGCCTCACGCGCGTACCTGATATTCTTGGCGGACAGTCTGGGCCCACGTAGCGAGCCTGCTCCATGAGTGGCTCGCCAGTGTCGTCCAGATGTCGAGGTAGGTAGACCTTGCTGGCCGGCAGCTTGTTTTCGCAGTGGTGGTCCCTCAGCTAAAACCAGCGCCTCGGACTCGCCTACGTTGTCATTAATGGCTGTATTGATTAAGTTGACGCCGGTGTCGCACGCAAGGGTCCGAAATCTCGAATGAGTCGTTCTCGTTCGTGAGTCAGCTGAAGTTTACGGCGCCGACGGCGAGCCTTGCAGGCCCCGGTGCGGCCTAGGGTTCGATAGCCCATGTCGGGTCTCTTGCTGCAGGATTTGCCGCGACTGTACCGACAAGCTCAGCATCGATACTGGGGCATCCCAGTTCGACATGATCCCTTCTTACCGTACAACCAACTTCTGCGGTGAGTCACCCTCATAGCGAAGTGTTGTGAAACCGAAGAACATCTCGTGTTTGGTTTGTAGACCAAAATGCACGGTTTGAGTCGGGTCCGGGTTACCCGGGTTCTGCGCAGAATTGTCCATCGCGCCGCGAGCGATGATCTTTGAACCAGCGGGGAGAAAGAGGGGTTCAGCAAGTACGTAGTTGAACTGCCAGTTGAAGTCGTACTTCGGCACGGAAAGCACCATTTCGGTGTGGCCGTCAGGATACTCCACAGAGTAGTTCATGTACTTGCCTCGAAAGTGCATGTGCGGATTGAGTTCGTAAATATAGGCATCGCGGTGTATTTCCTGCACCCCCTCAAGCTTGTGTTCCTTTGCATGCGGCGGGACCATGAAGCGGCGCTCGCCTGCAACTCCACCGGACATGACGTATGCGGGGGGTTCGTCGTGTAGGAAGATCCCGACCTCGGTTGCATCCACGGTCTCCCGGCCTGTGGTTGTGTAATGCATCTGCAGCAGCAGGCTGGAGCCCTTGCGGATTAAGCGACCACTGTTGTCCCGGAATTGATCCGGCTGGCGCCCCGGTGCGAATCCGCCAACAGACTCGCCTCGCGCGACGCCGGTCTGGATACCGCGCATGGACCGATCGGCTGGCGTTGAGACGTAGGCGATCACGTGGTGCAGTACCTGGCGGTCACCGGGTATGAACTCCATTGCCCGGACCCATACATCCCGATCTAGGTTGAGTGGTACGGGCACATATCGATAGTCAATGACGCCGGTGGCGGGTATCTGCTGGGCGGGGACGTTGTATACGAGATCCGGTTCGCCAAGGGTGAACCTCCTCGTCTCGTAGTTGAGCGTAGCCAATGGATCCAATCCATCCGTGCTGACATCCGTCGGAGCACCTGAGTCGATCCATTGCAGCAGCTTTCTATGCTCCTGCGGCGTCAGCCCCGCCACATCGGCGATCTCCTTGCCCACGTGAGGGTCGATCTGCCCGGGTGGCATCCGCCGTGTCTGTACCACCTCCCGAATCATGGCGCTCCAGCCTTTGATCATTGCATGATTGTTCATGGCCCAGGGTGCAATGCCGCCGTCGTGGTGGCAGCTGGTGCAGTTCTCCTTAAGCATCGGGGCAATGTCCCGGATATAGGAAACGCTGAGGTCGCTGCTGTAGTCGATGGGCCGGCTATTACTGCGTGAGGTCTGCGTGGTACGGCTTGCCCCCTTGCCCATGGTCAATGCCTGGGGCAGATCAGCAACCGAGCCTCGATACGTCGCGCGCATGCTTGCTGGGTCGACAATCACCATATCGCCAACCCGCTCGAAGCCGAGGGATGCGGATACCATCTGCGATTCGTCGACAAGAACCGGTAGCTTAGTCCCGAGCTTGGCTAGCTTGCTACGCCTATCACTTGGCAACGCGTTTATGTATAGAAACACAACGTTGGCTTCGGTCAAGGCTTTCGGTGGAATAGCGATGTCCGTCGCTTCAGCTAGCCCGTGCGCGAGCAGGACGACAGCCTTCTGATCGCTGTAGTAGGAAAGCTGATGGTGTTGCCCCATGTGGTCGATCAACGCAAAGTCACCCACTCGTTCGACCGCGAGGGCGCCTGCGGATGCCAGCGTCAGAATGGACGCGATAGCGCTCGTCAAAAGGCGTTGTGCTATTAACATTGATGTATACACTTGATGCTCATGGCGAACTCTAGGCGACCCGTCGCCAGCCTTCAATTCCCAATACCTATCTCATATCGCGTCGGCAGCGCGGCCCCGATGGTCCAACTTTGATTGCTAGCATTATCCAGACACTTGTTGTACGCCGCTATGCCTGCTTCGCAGCCGCGTTGCTCATGGCCGCAAGCGTTGGTTGGGGCATAACTCGCACCTCAACTGACACCGGTTCAGGCGCGCTGCTGAGCGAGAGCGACGCGTATGCCGTGGAGGTTGAGCAGGCTCGCCAGGACTTCCCGTCGAACGCCAGCGTGATGTTTGTGTTCGAGACGGACACGGACGTGTTCAACCTGCAGACCCTGCGTGCAATGGAAGCGCTTGAAGCACGCTTCTCTGAGATTGAGGGTGCCATTTCCGTAGGTTCGTTATTGAGTCGGCGCTTCAATGATGACGACGCGGTGCGCTATGAGCGCGATTATCTGATCCCCCTGCTGGATGATCTGACCGAGGTGGATCTGGGGGCAATTCGAGAGATCGCGCTGGCCGATGATGACCTCACCAAGCGCGTCATTTCACCGACCGGGGACATGGCGCTAGCGAGCGTTAAGTACACCGCCGCACCCAATACAAGGGAAGCGCGCCTTGCCGTGGGTAAATCGATCTATGCCCTGCGGGATTCTCTGCGTGAGGCCTATCCGGATGTGCGAATCTACACGTTGGGGAACGTGCTGTTCGAATTGGATGGCCAGCGTGCGACGGTCAAGGACCGCATGTTTCTCTTTCCAATTGTGAT
The DNA here is from genome assembly GCA_002714125.1 of Gammaproteobacteria bacterium. Next base: position 26,198 of record PAWP01000108.1, on the reverse strand, counting down.
TGCGGTATCGATTTTCCTGCTGCGTTACTGCCTGAAGTCCCTGCCTTATACGTTGTGCCTGTTTGCAATTGCGTTTGTGTCAGTGGGTCTTTCCGTTGGCAGCTTCGGCTGGCTTGGGATCGAGTTCAATCAAATCTCCGCTTTGGGGCCGCTTGTTGTGCTGGTGGTAGCGATGGCGCACGGTATACATATTGCGGCGATCTACGCGCAGGGGCTTGCTGAGGGGCGAAGCAAAGTGGCTGCGATGCAGGAAAGTCTACTCGTGAATTTGCAGCCCGTGACACTGGCCAGTGTCACTACCGCGATGGGATTTCTCTGCCTGAACTACTCGTCATCCCCTGCGATTTACGGGTTTGGCAACGTGGTGGCGATTGGCGTGTTGTGGGCGTTTGTCATGACCCTCATGCTTCTGCCAACGCTGCTCGTGTGGCTCCCGGCCAACAAAATACCCAAGCCGCTAGGCGTCCAGCAATTTATTGCGACGGTCAGTCACGTCGTGCGTACAAGGGGTAACGTGCTGTTCTGGGGTGCATCGTTGCTTATCTTAGTAACACTCGCGATGCTCCCCCTCAACAAGCTCGACTTCAATCGCTATAGCTTTGTCGACGAAGACTCCGATCTTCATCACGTCATCACTGCACTCGCGGACAAGATTGGCAACGATCAGGCCCTCGTCTATTCAATCCAGAGTGGCGAGTATTACGGCATCACAGAGCCGGACTTCCTGGGGCAGGTTGAGACGTTCTCGCGCTGGGTTGAGGCGCAACCCGAGGCCAGTTTCGTCTCGAGCTATACCGACCTGCTGCGTTCGCTCAACAAGTCGGAGCACGATGACGACCCAGCCTACGACGTGATCCCAACGGACAAGCTGCAGATCATCGATTATCTCGTGAGTTATCAGCTCATCCAGGAACTGGAGCCTAACCTCGAACCCATATTCAACTCGGACTACTCAACGATCAGGGTAGTGATTGGCACGTCCAATCTGACAAATGGTGAGCTGATTGGCCTGAATGACAGGATTTACGGTTGGCTGAGACAGAATCTTGACCCGCGTTACGATGTGCTGCACGGCAACAACACGGTGCGCTGGGCGCGTTTGGACCAGACGATTGCGACCGAGCTGATGAAAGGTTTTGGGCTCTCCTTTGTGCTGATTACGCTCACCATGCTGATTGGATTGCGTAGCGTAACCTATGGCTTCATCAGCATTCTTCCCAACGTGGCACCTGCGACGATTGTGTTTGGCTTCTGGGGAATCTTCATTGGTGAGCTGTCGCCGTACATCTTGATGATATTCTCGATCAGCATTGGTCTGGTTGTGGACGACTCTGTGCACATGCTTTCAAAGTACATTACAGCCAGAAAGCGCGGCAGCGCGCCGGAAGATGCGGTCGACTATTCGCTCGACAAGGCCGGCTCGGCGATCACCATCACTACCGTGTCGCTGTCGATTGGGGTGTTCATTTTGGTGTTCTCCAATACCTTCCATTTCCAGAACGTTGCGGTTTTGCTCGCGCCGATCATTCTGGTCGCCTGGCTGCTGGACCTCCTGTATCTGCCACCTTTGCTGATTCGCTTCGACAATTGGCGAGAGCGGCGACGCTCAGCCCGGCCATGGTCTGAAATGGAAAAGCCTTCGCAGGCCTATTAGGGCAAAGCCCCTTCCTTTTCGTGAGCTATGACCACGACGATGCTGCGCTCGTGTATCCAGATGGCTTGTCTGTTGCACGATGCGCAGCGGGAGAACTGAATAGGCCGCAGCGTCTACCCACTCGATATATTCGAAAGGCGTATACGTTGCTCGCGTGAAGTTGAGTATCACGTCCGTCCCCATCTGGTAGCGGTGGTGACATGGCTAGTTAGCCGCTGGCACTACGTTTTGCACAGAACGCGGTAAAGTCGCGTCCTAGTTCAAGGCTAGGATCAGACCCCCATGAAAGCTATTGTCGTTATGTATGACTCTCTCAACCGGCATATGTTGTCGAGCTACGGGTGTGACTGGACGCTGACACCGAACGTGTCCCGGCTGGCAGAACGTGCAGTGACATTCGACACCCATTACGTCGGCTCCATGCCATGTATGCCGGCACGTCGCGAGATGCACACTGGGCGGCACAACTTTTTGCACCGCGGCTGGGGACCGTGGGAGCCGTTCGATGACTCTTGTTTCTGGCAGATGAGCCGCAATGGCATCTACACTCATCTGGTGTCAGATCATTATCACTACTGGGAAGACGGTGGCATGACCTATCACCATCGTTACAACAGTTGGGTGAACGTACGAGGCCATGAGGGTGACCGGTGGAAAGGTGAGGTAAAAGACCCTGCGATCCCTGAACACCTTGGGCGTGTGGATCGCCATGACCTCATTAATCGCAAATACATGCAGCGCGAAGAGCTCACGCCCCAGGCACGCACTTTTGCTGAGGGCCTCGAGTTCCTTGAAACGAACCATCAGGAAGACAACTGGTATCTGCAGATCGAGACGTTCGATCCACACGAGCCTTTCTTTACGCTCGATGAGTGGAAAAATCGCTACAACCACGAATGGGATGGGCCGCACTTCGACTGGCCCAAGTACGACCGGGTGACTGAGAGTCCGCAAGCTGTTGAGCACATGCAGTACGAGTACGCCGCGCTCCTTACGCAGTGTGACCACTATCTGGGTAAGGTCCTCGACGCGATGGATCGTTACAACTTGTGGGACGACACGATGCTGATCGTGATGACGGACCATGGCTTCCTGCTGGGTGAGCATGACTGGTGGGCGAAAATGCGAATGCCTATGTACGACGAGATTGCCAACATTCCGTTCTTCGTCTGGGATCCTCGCGTGGGCAAGGCGGGCGAGCGGCGCAAGAGTCTGACTCAGACGATTGACGTTGCGCCGACGCTCCTCGACTACTTTGGTATCGGTATCCCGGAAGACATGATGGGCGTGTCGCTACGGGGTGTGGTCGACAACGACACGCCTATTCGGGAGTACGGGATCTATGGGCTCTTTGGCGGGCATGTGAACGTCACGGACGGACGCCATGTCTACATGCGGGCACCAGGTTCCGAGAACGGCCCGCTATACCACTACACACTGATGCCGACGCACATGCGCACGCCCTTTCGCAAAGAGGAACTGCGCCAGATGACGGTGCATGCGCCACTGTCGTTTACGAAAGGATGCCCCGTGATGCGAATTCCCAGTCAGATCTCACCGGTGGCAGCGGATGACTTTGTGACAAAGCTATTCGATAAGCAGACCGACCCTGGTCAGGACAAACCACTCGATGATGCTGCGCTTGAGTCTGACATGGTGGGCAAGCTTATCGAGGCGATGCAGGTTGCCGACGCGCCTGCCGAACAGTACGAACGNCTGGAACTGGAGGTCTAGCAGTTCAGCCCTTGACTTCGGTGCACTCGGTGAATNNNCAACAGACANAGAGCAGGTTCCCGCCGGGCTAATCGAACACGATGTAATCGGNTAGAGCNAGNTACAGNGCTGGNCGCNGCGGCATGCCAGGNGGTCGAACTCTTGGATCGGGAGTCGATCCTGGCCCTAGCAATACCATACCTGCCGTTCTGAATGCTGAAGGTCTTGAGTGCAGCCGAGGTTTGGGCGCGCGTTCGCGTTAATAGCTAAGGCTGAGCGTACAATGCGCGGATGAAAAAGCCCAATATCCTTATTTTTTATACNGACGACCAGCGCTTCGACACAATTCAGGCGCTTGGCAACTCACGTATTCGCACCCCCAACATCGACCGCCTAATCGCGCGGGGTACGACCTTCACCAACGCCCACATCCCATGCGGAACGCATGGTGCAGTCTGTATGCCAAGTAGGGCGATGCTGCATACAGGGCGTACGCTCTTCCATTTGGAAGACTCGGGCAACCACATCCCGGAGGAGCACACCATGCTGGGTGAAATGTTACGGGAGGAAGGCTATCGGACGTTTGGTTGCGGCAAGTGGCACAACGGCAGAGCGGCCTTCAACCGNGGCTTTGCGGAAGGTGACGAGATCATGTTTGGCGGTATGGCGGACCACTGGAANGTACCCGCCTACCATTANGACCCGACNGGAAAATACGATACCGTCCTGCCAGAGATCAAGGATCCGCCCAGCTTTGGTAACAACGTCATCAACTGGCGTGAAGCGGATCACATTCACTCAGGTATCCACTCGAGTGAGATTCTGGCGGACACGGCCTCGAGTTTCATTCGTGGGCACGATGAAGAGCGGCCGTTCTTCCTCTACGTGGCGCTGTTGGCACCCCACGATCCCCGTACGATGCCCCAAAAGTATCTCGACATGTACCCCGTGGATGAGGTTGAACTGCCGCCAAACGTCATGGGTGGGCACCCATTCGACAACGGATCGCTGAAAATTCGAGATGAAATGCTTGCACAGTTCCCGCGTACCCCGAAGGAAATCAGGCAGCATAATGCCGAGTACTACGCCATGATCACGCACCTAGATGCCGAATTTGGCAAGGTGCTGGACGCGCTGGAAGAGACCGGGCAGACGGAAAACACNGTCATTGTCTTTGCCGGTGATAATGGCCTGGCAGTGGGTCAGCACGGTCTGATGGGCAAACAGAACTGTTACGAGCACAGCGTGCGGGTACCGCTGATCATGTCTGGCCCGGGGATCCCCCAGGGGGCCAAAAATGACGGGTTTGCGTATATTCTCGATATTTACCGCACACTCTGTGATCTGATTGGATGCGAGGTGCCTTCGAGCGTTGAAGGGATTAGTCTGGTATCCGCGTTGAATGATCCTGACGAGCAGATTCGGGAACACCTCTACTTTGCATATGTCTCGTCACAGCGGGCGGTGAAGTCTCGGCAGTACAAACTCATCGAGTACTGCCCACGTGACAATGACCATCAGACCCAGCTTTTTGATATCGCTGCAGACCCCTGGGAACTCAGGAACCTGGCTGGTGATAAACCGGAAGTGGTCGAAGAGCTGCGGCAGGTGATGCAGGAGTATCGCAACGACTGGGAAGCCGGGCATACCGAGCGTAGTGCCNGGTTCTGGGAGCGTTATGGCCATTAGGCCAACTGCAGGCGCTGGNTGTGATGAGGTCGACCGGGTTCTTCATGGGTGAAATGGTGCGCATAGACGCCTGTCGGTTTGCGATGGGCTCAGATGACGCGGATGCTCGGGTCGACGACGGTGAGGGCCCGGTTCGTGAAGTCGTGCTTGACGCTTACTGTATCTCTACAACTGCTGTGAGCAACGCCGAGTTTGCAGCGTTTGTTGACGCGACAGGTTACGTCACTGAGGCTGAAAGGTTCGGCTGGTCCTACGTTTTCAAAGGGCTTCTCGCGAAAACTAAACAGAAAAAGCTCGCGCGTACGTCGAAGCTGGAGCATGTGCCGTGGTGGTATGGCGTTAAGGGNGCGTATTGGAAAAAGCCCGAAGGTCGCGGTTCGANCGTATCGAAGCGGCTGAATCATCCGGTTGTGCATGTGTCATGGAACGATGCGACCGAGTACTGTGGTTGGGCAGAAATGCGCCTGCCTACGGAGGCCGAATGGGAGTGCGCGGCCCGGGGCGGCCTTGTGGGCAAGCGACTGCCGTGGGGGGATGAGCTGAATCCCGGCGGTGTGTATGTGTGCAACGTCTGGCAGGGTAAATTCCCTGACCGCAATACGTTGGCTGACGGCTACATGGGGACTGCGCCGGTCGACGCGTATGCGCCTAACGGCTTTGGCCTCCACAATATGACCGGCAACGTCTGGGAGTGGTGTTCTGACTGGTACAGCCAGACCTGGCGACAGACGGAGGACTCTTATGACAACCCGCAAGGGCCTTTGCACGGTGAGAGCAAAATCCTCAAGGGGGGCTCGTACCTGTGTCATGACAGCTACTGTAACCGCTATCGACTCGCGGCCCGTTATGCCAATACCACGGACTCAACTTCGGGCCATGCNGGGTTTCGCTGTGTGAAGTCTGTNTGAAGACGNAGCTGCGGGTCTGAACAGNGACGGCGTTGACGAGTAGGGCGGGCGNAATCCATTAANCTCTTGGANGACACGACTNCCGACAAGCAGATGTCGTNGCCAGCCGTNGGCTTCCAGTCACTNNCGGTGNGCGGTTCGTTCGTGGNTTTGACCGCCAGTGCATCCTGCACANCATGGNACCGNCTCCCCAAGACGTCGTAACCGCCGGCGACAAACATGGGCACCCGGNTNACCCNATAACTAAATGAANGCTGCCAGTCTGCGTCGATGGCAGCGCTGTAGTTACGGTTCTGGATGCACGCCGCCGCATCCTCTCGCGGAAGCCAACCGACGTTGCAACATCGAGCAGCGTCGCCGTGTTACCTACATTGCTCGCCTCGCTAAAGTAGGCGCGGAACAGCGCTTGGAGTGATCGGCCCTCGACAGGCGTTTCTTGGTGCAAACAGAAGTGCACCCGGCTGATGTCAACCGTATATTCAGCCTTGAGTATTCTGAACGCGCCTAGTACTGAAATAACACCGGGTTCAGAAGTTCAGCCATGGCAAATTCTGGACTCTCGCATGGATGACAGCTTACTGGCATGCACGGCGCTGCCGGCGGCAGATATCAGCATAGGGATCACTGACGCCAACACATGCCAGACTACTGACCATTTTGCCGGCGTGGGCGCCGGCGTCGGCGTGACTGGCCATTTCGGGACTGGCCGCCCCGGCGCGCCTGGTTCTGGTTATTCTGGCGGGCATGTTGTCCTTCTGTTGGGGCGCTCTGCTTGCGGTTGCCGTCGACGTCAGGCTTCCTCTCAGGCTCAGGCTCCCGAATGTTCCCGTTTATGTCTTCGGGTGGCGGCTCCGGGGGCAGAGCCTTGTTGCCATCCTTGTCCTTGACCTGAGCATCGTGCCTGCTTCGGGTGTTGCCGTCGCTGTTGCGAATGCGATTCTGTTTGCCGCTCCTGTTGGTAGATCGCTTGTTGTTCCGCCTGCGCCCACTGCGTGCCTCGCCCGCATCGCTGGTTGTATTGCCGTTGGCCTGTTTCTGGCCGCGACCGCGTCTGCGATTCCGGGACCTGCCTTGACCGCTGCGGTCGGTTTGGCGGCTGTCGTTGGTTTCGTCCTGATCGTTTGGCTCGGTGCTCTNAGGCATGGGGGCCTCCGTATCGTTGTCGTTGCTGGGGTTCTCGTCTTGGTCTTCCTCGAGTTCTACTTTCCAAACACTGACCTTTTCGCGTGTGAGCCGCTCGATGGCCTGGAGGCGCTTGACTTCCTCGGGATCTACGAGCGACCACGCCAGTCCGGCTGCGCCGGCACGCCCGGTTCGCCCGATGCGGTGTACGTAGCTTTCAGGTTCGTGCGGTAACTCGAAGTTCACTACATGGGTGACACCTTCGATATCAAGGCCTCGTGCGGCGATGTCTGTGGCCACCAGGACCCATGTCTCACCGTCCCGAAAGCTCTGCAAGGCGCGCTGCCTGGCGTTTTGGGATTTGTTGCCGTGGATTGCATCTGCGCCGATTCCGGCGCGGACGAGCTTCTTCGCAACCCTGCTGGCACCGTGCTTGGTTCGGGTAAAGACGATCGCTCGCTCAACTGCGGGTTCGTGCAGCAGGTGTTCAAGTACNACTTGCTTGTCTACGTTAGANACATGNATCACACGTTGCTCGATTTTCGCAACGGTAACCTCTTGGGGCGAAACATCGACCTTGGCGGGATCCTTCAGAATGTCCGCCGCTAAATCGTGCACTTCCCGGGGCATGGTGGCGGAGAAGAGCAGGGACTGGCGGCTGTCCGGTGTTTGCGCAACGATTCGCNTGACGTCTCGGACGAACCCCATGTCGAGCAGTCGGTCGGCNTCGTCCAGCACCAGTACCGAGANTTCGGCAAGGTCGACGTGACCGTTTGCGGCGAGGTCCAGNAGNCTGCCCGGGGTTGCGGCCAGCACGTCCACACCCTGTCTCAGTGCGCGGATTTGCGGGTTTTCGCCAACGCCGCCGATGACGATCCCGTAGCGCAGGGATGTGTCCTGTCCAAGCCGCTCAAACTCGGTATGTATCTGCACGGTGAGCTCGCGCGTTGGTGAGAGGATCAACGCGCGAGGTTTCTTCGCCGGTGCTTTCTGACCAGCGCTCAGACGCTGGAGCACCGGCAGCGCAAAGGCAGCTGTTTTGCCGGTGCCGGTCTGAGCTACGCCCAGCAGATCACGGCCCTCCAGCAAATGCGGGATTGATTGCTCCTGGATTGGAGTGGGTGAAGCATAGCCGACCTCATCCAATACCTTTAGAAATGACTCGGTCAGGCCGAGGTTGTCGAAAGTACTCAAACAATTGATTCCATCATTCGATCAGGCGCGAGCGCCGATAATCAGACTGCCGTAAAAGAGCGATGGCAACGGTCTTTAGACGGGGCGTACCCGACCGCGCCGCACATTGCGCGCTCGTAAAGATCAAGTCAAGGGATCAGCGAAGTGAGCCCCGAGCTGCCTGGTGGCGTTCAACCATGCGATCAATCCGAATGATGCTGTTGCAACTCCACGGCGGATTCCCCTGGCTACACATCGGACTTGAGCTCCGAGTTCGAGGCAATGCTGCCGCCTCCCTGGCGATATTGCGCGCGGCGCTCCTTGCTGAACTTATCGATCTCGTCCTTAGGTACGCCAAAGGAGATGCCGCGTTCTACTCCTGGTCGGGCCCGCACCCGGGCTACCCACTCCGGAACTCTGGGTTTAATAGTGATATCCACCTTCGCCCACTTGTAGGAGCGGATCCAGCACCAGGTGGCAATGTCTGCAACCGTGAACGTATGGCCGCAGATGTAATCATGTTTGGCTAGTTGATTGTCCAGCACGCCTACAAGCCGCAGTGCTTCTTTCTCGAATCGCTCAAGTGGATGAGCCTTCTGATCGTCGGTCGCATCCGTGATGTAGCGCGTGTAGCTCAGTTTGTTGCCAAACACCGGGCCAACGTTGGCGGCCTGCCAATACAGCCACGGGATGACATCCCAACGGCGCTCGTCCATGGGGAAGAGGTCAGTGGGGAAGGTCTCACCGAGATACTGCAGTACTGCGCAGCTCTCCATAATTGGTCGGCCGTCATGCACGATTGCAGGGATCTTCTGATTCGGGTTGATCGCCATGAACTCGGGCGTGAACTGATCGCCACGCAGACTCACGGTGTGCAGGTTGACGTCGCCCAGGTCCACGCCGGCCTCTATCAATTCTTCGACCATGATGGTGACTTTCCAACCGTTGGGGGTCGCGCCGGTATAAACGTCGAGGGCCATGCAATCTTCCAGGGCTGTGTGTGGCGGGTCAGGGAGGAGTATTTTGTCATACGAAAGACCAGTAGGGCGCGGCCTTCCCGCAGGACAATGGCGCCATTACCGATGCACGTGCCGGAGCGAACGAGAGACCCACCTGCCATGACGGCCGGAGAACCTGGGCCCCGGTGCCTGATTCGCTCGAGACAATTGGCGAATTCACAGACGATGGTGAACTTGTTCCGACCAGGGTGTTCAGTGCACACGGTAAGGTTCACTCGCGCACCGGCGATTACGTCAACCTTGGTGCCGGTATCGCAGGGTTTGGTCTAGAGGGTTCAAAGACGTGCCTCAAGATGTATCGAAGATATGCCGGGTGGTCTGCGGGTAGCATGAGGTCAGATACGTTGTCTGCTCGTTTGTCAACGGTACCAACAGTTTCTTCAATGGAATCGGCCGCATCTCCGTCGACGGCGATGAGCAAATCACGACGCCCGAGTCATGGTTCTATGGCCCAGAGCCGCTGTATCCCCGCGCGAGGTTAGTGACGCAGAAGGGGATGGCTACCTGCTCGAAGTGTTGTATGTTTTCTTCGACCATTGCTTGGAACTCCAAGCGCTGTGCGCACAGACGCTCGATCTGGTATCCCGCTGCGCCTGCCGCACCAGTTTCACGGCTACTCTAGCTCTGAGTTGTTCATCTGAAGCGGTGCCTAGGGCACCTGGCAGGCCGGTGTACGGAGGCCAATGGGACCCAGACCGCCCGGGTCGTACACGCTGTGCTACTCGCCCCTGCGAACCGTAGGACGCAGGACTAGCGGCAGACGGCCAGGGTGGCGTCGACTATGGCAGGCGTGGATGCCAGGCTTAGTCTGCCCATGCTCGTGACGGGCTCAACGATGGAGCAGCCCCATTTGCGCAGCGTGTCGACAGACTCCACCACCCGTGGGTTCGCCCACTGGCCTGCGTTCATTCCGGGCGCGATTACAGTAGGACAACCCGCTCCTATGGCGTCGCCCAGCATCGCGGTCACCAGGTTGTCAGCAATCCCCGCCACCAGCTTGTTCAGAGTGTTGAAGGTGCAGGGTGCGACCAGCATTGTGCCAAAGGGGAATATTTCGAGCGGNGGCTGACCGTAGTCCTCGATCCAGTGATTCCCCGGCATNTCTAGCAGCGACTCNGGTTCAAGCACCATGCTCACGTTGGGCGTTAGAACGGAAAAGAGCTCNAGTTTATGGGCGATGAGTGCACGCGAGATCTCGGGCGCGCGNCGACAGCTACCCGCGCCGGTGACGTAGTGGAACACTGTCATCGTTTCTAGGTCCCTCATGGGATAACTCCGCTCGTGAGACAACATCATAGCGGGACTACCAGTTGAGGGAGCAGAACGTGGAGTCCTTTATAGACCTTAATGTGGTTGTTACCGGTGCCGCTTTGGGATGGGTGCCGCCCTTGTGGCCATCTTGGCTGCACCCAAAAGGTGCCAACCTGATTTTGCTAGATCGTGACTGGGCTGGACTTGACCGCATTGTTGCGTAGTTTGGTGCTTAGACAGTTGTGCATGAGTGTGACGTCACAGACCATGTAAACCTGCTTACGGCGCCAGACAACGGTTCTCGGCCTGGGGCAGAGTCGTCTGATCTGCAGCAATGCGGGCATCATGTCGTTGATGCTGCCGCTGTGGGAACTGGAAGGGGCGGATCTTGCCCGGCAATGTGTCCGCTTTTTTCCACTTTGTGAGCGCCTGTATGCCTTAATTACGCGCTCAATTAGAGTGCTCGCATGCCGTTGTCAACGCAGCTTAAGAATCTTTTGAATCGTGGGCATTCGTGACCGCCTACCGCGCGAGTACAAAATCGGTCCTTGCTCTGGCGGAGGAATTCTCGCAGGACTTGCGCTTCGAGAACNCACGCGGGGTCTGGGCTTTCTACAGCGATGGGCGGTGGCAACGAGTTCGACGGGCAGCGGTGTAGACCTGTGTTAGCGAGACCGGAGATCGNGACACATGCTCGATGNGACNTTNGACNNCTCTTNCGAACCGCCATGGCATCACCACNGGATGGCCGATTGAGTTTGGCTGCGGCCGNTAGTANTGCGTACGGANATGCAATAACGCGATTTGCGTACCCGGCTGATGTGCCCCTATGGGCAGGATGAGNACGCCGNCGCTAACGCGCGCTTATGACCCGGTGCAACTCGCGACCTAGCGCTTCGATCTCGTCGCCGTCGATTAGAGTTTTGCGCAAGTGCGTGGGGATTGCTGCCATACCGAGCCGTGCGCCGCTGATCGCGCCAGCAATCGCCGCGATCGTGTCAACATCGCCGCCGATCCTCAGAGCGCGCTCGATGGTTGCGGAGTAATCATCCGGGCTCGTTAGAAAACAATAAAGTGCGCCGAGCGTGGTGGGGGCTGCCATTACATTGATGCCAAATCCTTCCACCGGCTTTTGCTGCGTCGCGTCAACGATTGCTTGCAGTGCCATGGTTTCGTCAAACTGCAGCCATTGTGCNAGCTTTGGCAGAACCGATTTCAGGGGCTCGGTCTCAGCACATGAACCAAGTTCAGTAAGGAATGGACCTGGTGCNACTGGTCCACCCCGGGCTGCCAGGGCAACGGCCTTGGCAATCACCACAGCAGCGTCTATCCCCGCAGGATGGCCATGGGTCACGATGCTCGCGATGCGCACGCCTTCGCGAAGCGCATCATAATTGTCCCCGGCGTGCCAGAGCCCAAGTGGGCTGATGCGCATCGCCGCCCCGTTGAAAGGCAGGTCGTCAGTAGCGGCCGCCTCGCGCCANTCNACACCTTCGAGAAATCTACTGACCGCACGTTTCGCAACCGGTCCGGCCCCGATAATAGTTTCATTACGCCAGAGCTGGGCAATCTCGTTTGCTATGTCTTCGCCGTCTACTGCGCCTTTANGCACAAGGCTCTTCGCTGTCGCAATGGTCAACTGGGTGTCGTCGGTATACTGNCCCGCTGGGTATTGGCGAAACGGCCGATAGTGGCTGAGCAGATCGGTCTGCTCAGCGATCGCTGCGCGCGANCAGCCCTCGATCCAAGCGCCGAGCGCGTCTCCGACTGCGCAACCGATCAGTGCGGCCGCGCACTGATCTGCTGTCGGACCTTGTCTGNCAGCCATTTTCAAAGCTCCACTCGACCACAATTCACACCCAGGACGTGTTGCATCCTTAATTTGGCATTCTGCCAAAGATCGGCCGCACCGTGACATGCGCGAAGTGCCCTTCTTCCAGTAGGATTAGGTCTATGGAGAACCATCTATGAAACTCACCCGAGTCACACCCTACGTCGTCAGAACGCCTTCGCCTCATTGGGGTGGCTTTACTTGGTATTTCGTTCGGCTGGAGACCGATAACGGTCTGACTGGGTGGGGCGAAACTGCAGTGCTGAGCGCCTTTGGTAACCTCGAAGCAAGCTACTGTTCGCTCGTTGAGCAGGCATTTGCTGCGTTCCTGGAAGGTAAAAGCCCCCTTGATCGGGAAGGGCTCTACCAGACGCTCGTTGANTCGATGACGCATCAGCATCCTGACTANGCAACGATGGGGNTNATCAGCGCNTTCGACACCGCGCTATGGGACATCTGTGGCAAATATTACGACACGCCGGTTTACAACCTNTTGGGTGGACTGTTTCGGGAACGGATNCGAAGCTATACATACATCTATGACGGTGGCCAGGGTGGTGAGGTCCCCGGATTGCTCGACACGCTCAAGGTTTGGACCAAGGACGCTGGACGCATGCGTGAGCTGGCGGCCGCGTATGCTGACGAAGGCTTTACCGGTCTCAAATTCGACCCGCTACCCCAGTCCCCAAGAGGGCAGCTCCCAGTACCACCCTGGGAGCCAAGCATGGAGGAGTACCATCTGGCGGAACAGATTGTGGCCGCTGCTCGCGAGGGGGTTGGTAACCGGGCAGATCTGCTCATTGGCACTCATGGACAGATCACGCCATCAGCCGCAAAACGATTGGCGGCCCGCATCGAACAGTATGATCCACTTTGGCTCGAGGAACCGTGCCCGCCTGAGAACTATGCCCAGATGGGTGAGATTGCGCGTGCAACCAATATTCCCATCGCAACCGGAGAGCGCCTGGTCGGCGTNCACGAGTTCCAGAACCTCTTTCGCGAAGGCGCCTGTGCGTTTGCCCAACCTGACCTTGGAAGCTGCGGCGGCATCACGGGCTGCAAGAAAATAGCGACGCTAGCTGAAGCAAACTATGTGCTCATGGCGCCCCATGTCTGGGGTGGNCCGGTGATCACCGCCGCCGCGATGCAGATTGATGCCTCTATCCCGAATTTCCTGATTCAGGAGTGCATCAACAAAGCCGACGGCTTCTTGAACGAGATCATCAAGGAGCCNTTTGTCTGGGAAGACGGCGANCTGATCNTTCAGAGGGATCGACCGGGCATCGGGATTGAGCTTGTGCCGGAGAAGCTGTTGGCCTATGCCCCCTGACTTCATGAACGGGCTGTAACTCTCCGCTTTCGGTTATGTTTTGCCCTCTGTGAACGAAAGCCTTGAACACCCGCTGATCATTCCCGAGCCGATGGAGTTTGCGCAGTTGCCCTTCATTGTTGTCAGTCATGGTGGCGCGAGGATGATGGCGAACTATGTCCCGCTTCTTGACGCGTCGGTTGCCACAGGTTTCGCGGTGGCGGCGCCCACGCGTCGGGGCCATAACGGCCCAGGCGGGTGTGTTCGAGCAGGATCGGATTGAAAATCCCTGAAGTCTCTGGCGATGGGCCGCGCGCTCGTCGATGCTTTGGAGGATAGGCGCGCTATCTGATCGCGGCGAGTTAGGTGACTATTGCTGATAGTCCGGATGACTCGGCTCGCGTAACGCTTGTAGGCTCATCATTCGGGTCCGTGGTCTCGTTACTGGCTGCGCCATACATCGACGGCGCGAGGGCGGCTGGGTCCTGCGCGGTGCCATCCCAGTCTCGGCCGGATTGCGACGAGTTAGGAGAACCTGTTTTGGCATCCCAAGGCAATGTCAATGCTTCCGTACGCTGCAACGGGCCGTTAACGATCAGCACCTGCAGACCATCTACGACAGGGGCCGCGCGCTAGAAGGGCCTGCAAGATCTACAAAACCGGCGTCTATCGTGCGCTTGGCAGGCATCCGCTGCTGGGTCATGGACTGTTGGGCGACAAAATTGAGCCCTGGCAGGCCGACGGTTTTGCCTGGCGTGTGTCCCAAGGCCTGATTCACCTCTCGGGTTAACGACACTGGCCACCCCGCAACGCGGTTACGTAGTTCCGGGATTCACTGCACTCCTCTGGGCGCCGCCAGACCTGGTACCTCACAAAAAAGATCCATCTCTGCCTTCATGCTCACCGGGCAGTTGGTGTGCGCGCCGCCGCCCCAGCTTGGCATGACCATTGAGTAGAGACCTTCCCCGCCGGCGACGAGGATTAGGAAATGTTCCGGGCTCGGCAATGCGCAGTAGGTATCCTGCCCTTCGTAGCGTCCGCCAAACTGACCGCCATAACGGTTCAGGTCAGCAACGGACATGTGGGTGCGCTCCCAGAGTTGCTGCGCAATGTCCTCACGGGACAGTCCTGCATTCGCCAGAACATCTGCATGCCCGGGACCCAGTACAACGACGGCGGTGCCGGAGTTGAAGATGGCGTGGTTGGTGGCGAGGTTGGCGACGCCAATCGACAGCACATGGAGTAGTTTGTCGGCGTCCTCCGGGTCGTCGGCATTTACGCTGTAGATTACCGAATGGGGCGCCTCGCAGCCGATGACGGTTACTACGCTATCGTCTGCTTCGAAGCCGCGGCTCACATGCAATGGTGGAAAGGGCGACCGCTCTTCTGCCTCAGCCAGGCAGTAGGTGTACTTGCCCGGGTGACCGTGCACTGCCATGTCGGAGGAACCCGGCCGACCGCCGCCGATGTTGATCATGCAGAGCCGCAGCGCCCGGCCAATACTGGCATTGGCCCGATTGCCCGAGCCCAGCGCGCCGAAGCTTGAATTGAGCCCTCCGCAATCGTGCCGGGCGGGGCCATTCACGATAACCAGAGGCGCCGTGCAGTGGGTTGTCGCTTGCATCTCCATGAGGTCGAACTGGGGGTCGGCAGTAGCTTTGACCGCGGCAATGACTAGCGGCATATGGTCAGGCGTGCACCCAGCCATGACGGCATTGACTGCAACCTTTTCGACTGTGGCAATGCCCAACATGGGCCCCATCTCGCCGAGGACCATGTCCGTATCCATGCCAGAAGCAAGGATCATCCGCGCCACACGCTCGGTGGTCGGGATGACGACAGGCAGCCCGTCGGTACATTCGAGGGAGTGTAGTTCTTCGAGTGCGGCCTCGTCGTCGTCCGCTTCGAGCAAGTCACTCATGCTGCTGCAGGACCTGCAAGCCGGTCCAGCACTTCATCCACAATGCGCTCTGCCACGGCGTGCATGTTGGCTTCACCCGTACCTGCAACCGGATGCGGGAGTTCAACACGGGGCACGTCCGGCATGCCGACGGATTTGGCTACAAAGTTGCCCTGGGCCCAGAAGTCTTCAGTAACGAGGCAAACGGCAGGAATGCCGAGTCTTGCAATGTTGATGCCGTCACGCACGGTGCCGGTAGTACAACTGCCTCAGTGCCCGTAGGCGGCAATGGCGACATCACATTCTGCCAGTTCACCTAGGATTTCTTCATTGGCTGGTAGTCCGGCGTTGCCCTTGTTCCAGAAGCGGATCTCGACACCCGTTAGCCTCTTTGCGATGACCTCGCCTACCTTCGTCACGAAGATGTCGGAATCCGGGAAGCCGTTTGCGAGCAACCCCACAATGATGCCCTTGCCATTGTTAGCGCGGACGTCACGGGCGAGATCATAAGACTCGAGGTTGGTGCCAACCCGCGCTCGCGGGTCGTGAAAGCGAACCATCAGTAGCTCCTATTTTTTGAGGTGTTGTTGCATGATCTTGATGTGCTGGATGCCTGTTAATGCATCTTGCTGTTCAGATTGTGTGCCCCTTCGGCGCTTGTGCCGAATGTCATCTAACCAGATCAAGCAGTGTCCTGTACGCATCGTGGAAAGATACGAGGCGACTGGATATGCCGCCGGATCGCTCGGTTCCTGCCCCTCAATCAGGTCAATCATCATACCTAGACCGTTCGCCAGCGCGACCAGGGCACCTTTAACCCGGTACGGCGAAATCCCTACAGCGACGGCAACCGTTTTAGTAATGGTGGTCACAATGTCCACTGCCTTCTGAAAGACGAGCAGCTGACGGCACGCGAGTGATGCGTCAAAGTTGCTGCCGTTGACGTTGACATCCACAAATCCTGTAATACTNATTGGCGTACTCCGCTTGTTTCAACGGTGTCGGCGATGTCGGCCACCATCTCGGTGCCATTGATGTGCTTGACCTCGTCGCTGGCCAGAAACAGCACCATGTTCGCAATGTCGCGTGGTTCGCGTCTGGCTTGCGCAGACTTACTGTGTACGACCTCACCAAAGTTGATGAAGCTCATGAAGATCCTTGGTTTGTGGGGGAAAGCAGGTATACCGAGTAACCGCATTCAATCAAATACGATCACGCTGCGAGCGATTTCACCCGTTTCGAGAACTTCGAACGCTTCGTTGAGCTGATCGAGCTTGATGCGTTGGCTGATCAGTTCGTCGAGATGCAGGCGGCCCTGCAGGTAGAATTCGACGTATCGCGGCATGTCCACGCGAAATCTGTTCGAGCCCATGCTCGAACCCTGTATGCGCTTCTCTTGGAGGAACGATGCTCCGAGCAGTTCGACGTGTTGAGGTGGAGGAATCATGCCGATGACCGTTGCCGTGCCGCCTCGACGAAGCATTTGGTAGGCCTGCTCGGCGGCAACCTTCAGTCCTATTGCTTCAAAGCTGTAGTGCACGCCTCCATCGGTCATTTCGAGCACGGCTTCGACCGGATCACATTCACTGGCGTTTACTGTGTCCGTGGCGCCGAAGGTTTTCGCTAGTTCGAGCTTGGACTCAAGCATGTCCACGGCGATGATGCGGGCCGCGCCGCCAATCAGGGCGCCGTTCACTACGGAGAGACCCACGCCGCCGCAGCCTATTACCGCCACAGTGCTGCCGGGCGCTACCTGGGCCGTGTTTAGCGCGGCNCCGGTACCGGTAGTTACACCACAGCCGATCAGCGCAGCCCGGTCGAGCGGCATNTCTTNGCGGATCTTCACGAGTGAGTGTTCGTGAATNAGCATGTACTCAGCAAANGATCCAAGCCTGGCGAACTGACGGAGAAACTCGTCACCTTTGTGGAGCCGAGGTGGTTCCTCGGGCAACCGATTCACCTCTGGTTCCTGGCAGAGCACCATGCGTCCCGTAATACAGTCTTCACAGTGGCCGCAGAAGGTCGAGAGACAGGTGATTACATGGTCGCCAGGCTTCACGTAAGTCACGTCTTTGCCAACTGCTTCGACAACGCCCGCGGACTCGTGCCCCAACACCATGGGGAACGCCGTATCCCAAGTCCCGTTGTAAAAGTGCAGGTCTGAATGGCAGACGCCCGCGGCCGCGACGCGGACCATGACCTCCTTTGGCTTTGGCCCGTCGATTTCGATGTCTTCGATTTCCTGTTCGCGCACACCGCGCAGTACCGCTGCCTTCATGACGATTCCCTCTTCCCGCCTCAGTAGACTGACTATACACCTGCGCGCTGCCTTGACCTTGGCGCAAATCACAGGCAGTTTGCGCGCCGTTGACGTAAAAACACAGGGGACAAAAGTTTGGAATTTGATGATGTAGTGATGGGCCGCCGCAGTATCCGTGGCTATAAGACCGAGCCTGTGTCGAAAGAGGTCATCCGTGAAGTGGTGGCGCTTGCAACCCGAGCCCCTTCATCGATGAATACGCAGCCATGGCATCTGCATGTGGTGACCGGTGATGCATTGGACGCCATCCGCAAAGGTAATACCGAGAACAACCTGGCGGGTGTTGCACCTTCCCGGGAGATTCGCCAGCACGGGCGCTACGAGGGGGTGCATCGGGACCGCCAGAAAGCGATTGCGGTACAGCTATTCGACTCCATGAGTATTGCCTGGGGTGACAAGGAGCGGCGCCAGGACTGGGTCATGCGCGGTTTCAGACAATTCGATGCGCCGGTCTCCATCGTGGTGTGCTGCGACAAGGAACTCGATAACAACGACATTGCCATTTTTGACTGTGGAGCGGTCGTTAATGGCCTAGTCAACGCTGCGTGGTCCAAGGGTCTCGGAGCGGTTATCAACGGGCAGGGCATAATGCAGTCGCCGGTGGTCCGCGAACATGCTGGGATCCCGGACGATCAGTTCATCGTCACCTGTGTCGCTATGGGCTGGCCGGAGGACAGTTTTGACGCCAATTCGGTTGTGTCGACCCGTCGGCCGGTCAATGAGGTGGTGAACTTTGTCGGGTTTGAATAGAGGGAACCGAACTCGTCTGGCGCAAGGTAAAGCGCAAACGTCTTCGTGAATGAAGGCCCTAACTCGAATCTTCCTAGGGTCGAGATATGCAGTTAGAAGGTGCTTGGCACATTCGCTCGCCTGATGCATTTGCACGCCTGGTTGCCGCCCGAGTGCGCGGCAAAGACGAAAGGTCAGTCTGAACAGGTTTGCCTTGCGTAAGGCTCTTTAGAGGACTGGCGCCTAGCCGCCAAGGCCCTTTAGGATCATTTCGATGTCTGTCCCACGCCAGTCAAGCTTGGTGCGAACAAACGCCGCATTGTCGAGTTGGGCCAGTTCGTTCGCTCGTTCCATGGTTCGGTCGGCGAGCGCGTCGGCAGTGACAGTTTCGTCCAGAAAACCAACATCGACAGCGTCGTCGGGTGAGAAAAGGTTCGCGTTAGTGGTAGCGTTTTGCAGGTGTCTTGTGGCAATGCGCTCTTTCGCAAGCATCAGGCCAAAGGGTGGCAGGGTCATAGCAATGGCCACTTCGTTCAAGCCAATCTTGAAGTCGCCTGACACGCCAATTCGGTAGTCTCCTGTGAGTAACATGAAGCCGCCTAATGCAACACAGTGGCCACCCGTGGTGATGACCAATGGACGAGGATAGCCGTAGAGCCGCATCATCAGCTTGGCGCCGCCTAATGACATCTTGCGCGCAAGTTCCGGGTCACCTCCGCGGATGATGTTTAGGTCGAAGCCGCCACACAACACTCTTTCCCTACCTGCCAGCACCACGCACTTGGATTTTGCTTCTGCCTCATCGAGTGCGGAATTAACTGCCTCAATCATTGTTGGATTCATGGCGTTGGCTTTGCCGTCGTCCATCGTGACGATGCCGACATCACCATGGAGTTCAAACGTGGCTACTGACATCAGGTTCTCCGGTTTAGTTAGGTTCGTTTAGGCAGTTTCAAGAATGCGTACGATGCCGTTCGTGCCGTCCACTTCGAGCAGGTCACCATCTTTGATGATGTCCGTAACGCCATGTAGGCCAGATACGCAGGGTATACCGTATTCCCTCGCGATGATGGCACCGTGCTGCAGGCCACCACCGATCTCCAGTACAACGCCGGCCGCGTTAACAAATACGGGCGTCCAGGCAGGCTCCGTTGCAACGGTAACCAGGATTTCGCCTGGTTCAAGTGGTTTCTCGTAGGGTTCTGCAAGCACTTTAGCGCGCCCGCTGACTATGCCGTTCGCAACGGCCTGACCCGCAAGGTCGCCGTCTTTAGCAACTGCCATTTTGCGGAAGACCTTACCGCGACTGTCGATGAATACTGGGAACTGTTTGACGTGATTCATCAATGATCGCGGTGTGAGATTGGCGTCTCTGAGTGGGCGCAGTTCGAGAGAAGGATCTCTTTGTGCGGCGCCCACCTGAGCGAGTTGAAGGTCGAAGATCTGGTCTCTGTGATCGAGCCGGCCCGCGGCGACAAACTCGTCCGCGATCTCTAGTGCTACTCGATGCAGGTTGCCGTTCATGACCACGACTAGGTACTTCGGCGACTCCCTATGCCCGTATGTCAAATTGATCAGTTCGACGGCGTTATCGAACATGCGTGCCTTGCGGGGTCCTTTCTTGGCTGCGGCAGCGCGGAGCGTAGCAAGAGCTTCTTCCTTGCGGCTGGTGACACTTAGCATCTGGTTGTCATCGAGGTTGATAGCGCGCAATTGTTTAAAGAAGTCCGCGAGCCGCTCCCAGGTCCGCTGCGAGGCCACGTCGATTTCCTTGAAGCCGCGAGCGCCGTAACGCGCCATGTAGTCGTCCCAAGCGCGGAGAAAGTCACTTGAGTAATCGCGAGCTTCGATTCTTTGCCGGAACTCTTCACCGTCAGCGGTTTGCCGGATCTCGTCGAACTTGGCTAGCGCCAACATGGCATGGCCCATGGCGCTGGTTGGATTGCTGGGCAGATCCATCAGAACAGACTCCGCCAAGGCCTCGTGTTCGGTACCCTTGAAGAGCCGGTTGATTCTCCAGTTGGAGAAGAGTCCGGGCAAGAAGATCACCATACTGTCGAGTACTTCGTCGAACACTGTAAAGGCATTCTCGACCAAGTCATCAAATGGTCGATCGTTGCTTAAATTGGCGAATTTCAGGCGGACGCCGTCCATAGTCTGAGTGAAGTTGGTTGATTCAGCCGCAGGGTTGAGGAAGGCACGGAAGCCCGGCAAGAAAAATTTCCTTATTGCACCTAGCGCGCGCCACCTAGCCTGCTTGATCATTTTCGTTGGCTTCGCAGCTTTGTAGTGTGTGACTTCTTCCTCACGGCCTTCCAAGCTACGGTCTAAGTCCTTGATAGCCACCATGGCGCGTTTGCCCAACCCTGCCATCATGTGGTGCAACTGAAAGTACTGCCGCCCATGGATGTTTCGGACATAGCCGTCTTCGCCGGCTGGAAGAGCTCCGAATTTCAGCCGATCGAGCACGATGCTCCAGACATCGGCGCCCAATACCGATAGAGCTTCATCAAAGCCCTGTGTCAGTGGAATGATGTCCACGTAGAGGTTTTTTGGCTGCCCTGGCGGTGTCAACATCTCGGGGAAGAGTGGAGTGTAGGTAGTGATTGGCCGGGCCTGTAGTAGGCAGAGTTTGCCCATGGCGTAGGCCCACTCAATGTCTACTGGGTGGTCATAGTGAGCTTCTACCTGGCCGATTAGAGTTGCGAGTTCGAGGATCTGCTCATCGGTCAGAGCCTGTGTGCTCGGTGCCGTGGGTACCGACCGTTTGATGCCACCATCAGAATTGAGGCTGAGCATGGTCATCTTTTCATTCACTGCCTTGCTCAGGATTTCGCAGCGGACTTTTTCTACCACGTATTCGTCCGGTGTGACGGTGCCGCTGACGATTTCTTCTCCGAGCCCAAAGCTGGCATTGATGACGGCTTCGTCAAAGCAGTTGTTCAGCGGGTTCAGCGAGAAACCCACTCCGCTTACCTCGCTTGCAACCTGGATTTGTACGATGACCGAAATGGTCGGGTTTTCGATGCCAATTCCTTTCTGCGTTTTGTACTCAACCACTCGCCAATCCAGCATGGACGTGAAGGCGCCTAAAATGTTCAGTTCGAGTTTTTCGCGAGTTGTACCTAGGAAGGTCTCATACATTCCGGCGAAGCTGGCACCCTCAAGATCTTCCTCTGGGGAGGATGACCTCACGGCAAATAGGTTCCCTTCGAGACGTGCCACTGCCGTCCGGAGTGCGTTTCTTTGTGCGTCTCCTAGTTCCATCGCCGCGGTACGGGCCTTGACTGCCTCGCAACCGGCCAGGGAAGGATTGGCCATGAGTGCGGTCCATTCGGGGGTTGCCTTGACCTGAGAAACCCACTCAGAAAAAAACGAAACCCCCAGCGCAAACCCTGCAGGTACCGGTAGGCCAGCGTTGGAGGAACTGATGAGTGACAGTGCTTTGCCGCCTACTTCGGACAGAAGTGGCAGGTCGGTCGCGGATGTCGTATCAAACGTGTAAATCGAGTCATGCATGGTGCTTTCCCTTGGACTAGACATCGACGGCGCACCATACCATCAGTGTTCTACGTGGGAATTTTTCGGCTCAAACGGGTTCGCCCAACGCGCGGGCGCGTTCAACACGGTTCGCTTCCTCGGCAGGTAGGTATCTTTGGGCCAGTGCTGTACCAATGAGAGTTACGACCAATATCAACATGGATAATGCCATCGCTTGCTGCAGTGCCTGACCCTCGTTCATGCCTTGGCTGCGGAACACGTCGCTCATTTGCCCGATCACGTAGGGCCCCAGCGCAAAGGCAATGAAGGTGTTTACCAAGATGAAGCAAGCGCCAGCAACCGCGCGCATCCTAGGCATAACTAGGTCGCTGGCGGTACTGGGCACGATCCCTGCCCACATCGAGGCGAAGAGGGTGAAGAGGAAACTCATGACATAGGCGGTGTTCAGGCTTTCGGAATAGATCATCCAGTACAGCGTTGGGACGATTGTGACCACGCAGATGTAGCTGATAACTAAGCGACCGCTGGGGATCTTCGTTTTCATCCAGTCGGAAAAAATACCGCCAGAAGTGGTGCCGACGAGGCCGCCGATTGCGGCCCCGAGGCCAATGTACAGCCCAACTTCCCCGGCCCCAGCGTCATGCACGCGCATCAGCAAGGCAGGCGTCCAGTAACCTGCTCCGCCCATCACGAAGCCAATGCAAGGGAATGCAATGAACGTGTAGATGATGGCCTTAGATCTAAGAATCATTGCAAAGGTTGCTGGGTCCCGAATTTTTAGTGATTGCGCCCAGGAAAACGAGATATAGACCCCAATGCCGACGGCAATCCATTGCTCCCAACTCCCTGTCAGCATGATCAAGAGCGCGGCGACGCCCGTTATTACTGCAACCGCAATTACGTTCGTGACGAGTGCGCCGGAGTCGCTCCGCAGGCTGAACAGGTTGAGTGGAGGTATGACGGCCGCGAGTTCGCTGCCAAGTAGTTTGAAAGGCGCTGGATGGGGTTCGGTGACAAGGCCTTCCGACTGGCCGCGGATCGGTTCGCGCAGCGTGCGGACCCAGACGGCCACGAGAATTCCTGGCAGGCCAACGGCCATGAAAGCCACTTGCCAACCGCGGAGTCCGAATGGGGCGAGCGCTGGGTCGGGATAGCGCGCATTCCAAACATCCAGAATCGACCCTCCGAGAAATAAGCCAATGCCCGCGCCTATGAAAACGCCCGCCGAGTAGATCGCGATAACGGTTGCACGTCGTGCGGGCGGGTAATAGTCGGAGAGCAGCGAGTACGCAGCGGGTGACGCGGCGGCCTCGCCGATTCCCACGCCGATTCGGCAGGCGGCCAACATTGGGAACGATTGCGCCAAGCCCGAAAGCGCGGTCATCCCGCTCCAGGCCACAAGTCCGCCGGCAATGATGCTACGCCGGATCCAAACGTCAGCAAAACGGGCAAGTGGGATCCCGAATACCGCGTAGAACACTGCAAATACCGTCCCAAACAGGAAACCCATTTGTGCATCTGTCGCGCCAAGGTCGCGTTTGATGTCCTCGGTCAAGATTGAAAGGATGTGTCGATCGATGAAATTGAAAACATAAACCACCACAAGTGTGGCGAGGACGTAGTGTGCGTAGGCACCGCCCACTTCCGGCGCGTTTTTGCTTTTTTCTGACATGGTCATGGGATCCCCGTAGATTCCGCCACTTTACCCCAGCGGACCACAGGGTTTGTCGGTAACAGTTGCGTGGGTACAGGGCGGGCAGCTCTCGATTCGGACTGAACGCCCGGTTACGGCGACGTTCCCTGAGGCAATGCTTGCATGGGTCGAGAGAGAACTTTGTTCCGGTAACGCAACTTGTCAGGACGCAACGCTACGGTCATCTCTTCCATCCTGATTTTACAAAATGCTGAGCTACCCGCTGACGTCGCGCTAGCTTTAGTTGAAGCTAGGTATTAGAACGCGTTCACCTCCAGCCAAGGCTGACGTATGAGCACAGATGCCAGGTGTCGTCCAGTCAGCACCGCGAATCTCGTCGATAGCGGGTTTGCGGCCTTCAACTATTGAACGCACAAACTCGTGACAAAGATGGGGGTGGGAACCGCCATGGCCACCGCCGTGTTCAAACGAGAGATGCTGGTGATCTTCGTCGTAGACGCCACGGCGCGTGAAGCGGCCAATCTCTGGAGGAAGCTGGTCGGCGTAATCGGGGACCTCGATCCGCTCAGTCTCGGTTTGGCGGGGCCCCTTGCCTTCTCCTAGAGCCGTTAGGCGATGCAGCAGTGGGGCTTCGCCCCGCACCTGCTGCCATTCAAAGGTGGCTTGGGAGCCGTGCAGGTCAAAGCTCTCAACGTAGGGTTTGGCCGAGTGGAAGAGGGCACGTGTGATCTCTGCTGCTGCTGCTGTGCCGTCTAACCGAAAGACGGCCGTTTCTATGGGGAACGGGTTGTCATAGGGTTGTTTCAGTTCCTGGCGCATCGTGCCGGAGCCAAAACAGTGCACGTGTGTGGCCCGTGTGTCAGCGAGCGCCAGGATGGGGCTGACGGCGTGCGTGGCGTACCACATAGGTGGTAGTCCCGCCCAATACGCGGGCCAGTTTTCCATGTCCTGGTAGTGGGAGCCGCGCAGCAGTTGGATTTTTCCGAAGACTCCCGCTTCAAGCTGATCCCTGACCCACAGAAAGGTCCGGTCGTAGAATGTGGTCTCCATCATCATGTAGTTGAGACCGGTTTCCTGTGCCGCGCGGACGATAGCCTCCACGTCCTCTAGGGACGTGGCCATGGGCACGGCGCACGCACAGTGTTTGCCAGCGCGCAGCGTGTCCAGTGTTTGAGGTGCGTGGTCCGGAATGCCGCTCGCGACATGCACAGCATCAATGTCCGAATCGGCCAGCACCGCCTCGAGTGAATCGGCCCGGTCGGCAATGTCAAAACGATCTCCTACACGGGCTAGGCGTTTGGGGTTTGAGTCCGCGATGACAGTTCGGCGGACATCCGGGTGGCGATGGTAGATGGCGGCAAATTCGGCACCGAAGCCGAGCCCAACGACGGCAATCGAAATGGGATTATTCATTCGGGATTTCAGCCTCGTTACCCAGTAACTTTGGGGCCAGCTTAACAAGGCATTGGTGTCTTAGAGTGCGGTGAGCTCGAGCCCAACGTAGATGCAGTCTTTATTTGGAAGGCACCTCTTTTATGTCTCAGCTTAGCTCAGCCGAATACAAGCCGGTACAATGGCGTGCTGAACCTTCTGGAGTTCCTCCGTGAAAATAGGCCTCATTCCCATCAATATTGGCGTAGACAGTCTCGCGAAGCTTGTCGACATGGCGCAGCATGCCGAGGCCAGTGGGCTTGAGTCGGTGTGGACTTTTGAACACGTCATTGTGCCGCTCGAGTATGAGTCGAAGTATCCGTACAACACCAGCGGAAAAATGGGGATGCCCCCTGAAACCCCAATGGTGGATCCGCTTATCGCACTGACCGCGGTGGCTGCGAGTACAAAGAACCTGCGCCTTGGTACCGGCGTCAACATCCTCTCTCAGGCTAGCCCACTCTACTTAGCGAAACAGGCGGCAAGCCTTGATGCGCTCTCCGGCGGGCGTTTCATGCTTGGGGTAGGCATTGGTTGGCTGCGCGAGGAGTTTGCGGCGGTCGGTGTGCCGTTCGAAAAGCGCGGCGCACGTTTCGACGACTACGTGACCGCCATGCGCAAAGTCTGGTCGGGAGAGGCGGTAGAACACGAATCCGAGTTCCTCTCCTGGCACGGGTTCAAAAGCTATCCGGTGCCTCTTCAGGACCCGCTGCCCTTGGTGATGGGTGGGATCAAAGGCAAGATTCACCAGCGTATCGCTCGTTACGGCAATGGTTGGTATGCGCCAACGAACGATCCTGCTGAGCTGGCAGGTCACTTTGACAAGATCCGCGCTGAGTGTGATGCCATTGGACGGGATTTCAGTGAGATTGAAATCAGCGAATGCAACGTGGACATCAAACCCGGTGCAATTGAGGGTGATCGATAGAGATATGCCCTTGAAATTCATGAACAGTAAGAGTGGTGGCGGCTACTATCGAGGTGGTTGGTTTTC
>PAWP01000107.1 GCA_002714125.1 Gammaproteobacteria bacterium | reverse complement strand
GACCTCTTCCCCGAAGAGGTGTACGTGTTCACCCCAACGGGTGACATCAGAGATCTGCAGCAAGCCTCGACGCCAGTGGACTTTGCCTACGCAGTACATACCGACATAGGAAACACGTGCGTGGCATGCCGGATCGATCGTCGCCTCGCGCCACTCTCTACGGTCCTTGAATCGGGCCAGACCGTTGAGATCATCACTGCACCGGGGGCGCAGCCGAATCCCGCCTGGCTTTCGTTTGTGGTCACCGGGAAGGCACGGACGGGTATTCGCTCTGCTCTGCGCAACCAGCAGCGCTCGGAGTCCATTACGCTAGGCCAGCGTCTGCTCGAACGTACCCTTGAGTCCATGAACTCATCGCTAGCCCAGCTCGACGAGCGACAGCTCGGCAGTACACTCGCAGATGGTAAATTCGGGTCGCTTGACGATCTGCTAGAAGCCGTCGGGCTCGGCAACCAGATGGCCTACGTCATCGCCCGCCGTCTCCTAAGGCTCGAAGGTTCGGAAGATGAGGACGAGAGCGACCAGCCACTAGCCATAAAAGGTACAGAGGGCGTGGTGGTAACCTACGCCCGCTGCTGCAGACCGCTGCCCGGCGACCCGATCCTGGGGCACATCAGTGCGGGCCGCGGCATCGTGATACACGTCGAGGGCTGCAAGAACATGGCGAGTCTGCTGCACAAACACGAGGAAACTATGCCGGTGGCCTGGGCCTCCAACATCGACCAGGTGTTCTCGGTTGATNTGCGGGTTGAGCTCGAGCAAGCGAATAATGTGATCGCCGTGCTGGCGTCAACGATCACNAATGCTGACGGTACGATTGACCGGATCAGCATGGACGAAAAAGGTGCCCACATCTCGATCGTGAATATGACTCTGGGGGTACAAGACCGGGTCCATCTGGCTCACGTGATCCGGCGTCTAAGAACGATCAAAGGAGTGGAGAAGATCGAGCGCATCCGCGCCTGATCTGACGAAGTAGACCCGACGGTTCCAAGGCCCGCGTTCGGTGGAACACCGCCACTAAGGGCCGCTTTTGCCAAGCTGCGGTATTCGCCATCACACAAAGCCGCGTCGCAGTCTCACAAAGACAGGTCTCGAACGCCAGCTCCTCGCACCTGCGGCCCTCAGCAGATCTCTCAAGGCACTCATGCATGCAGGCAACGCACGCTGCCTGGAGTCGCTCTGGCACAATCGGCACCCAGGAGGTTGGCTCACAGCGCACCTTACTCCAGCAGCGGGCGCGCCAGATTCCAAAGGCCGGCGATTCGCGCCAGTGTCTCTGGGTGAATGTCGGTCACCGTCCGCGGCGGCATAGGCTGGATCGTTCGAACCCGCTCCGGATATGACCAGTAACGAGCCACCTAACTTGTGCACGACGAGTTCGAGTACCCACGTTTTTAACCATTGCGGAGCGTAGGCGTCTCTCCCGAGATACGCACTGGTAAGACGCGATCCGTACCGTTTTCCAGATGGAAACGGACAAGCCTGCGCAACGCGTCTTCGTCGACGCGCTCACCTGACGCTGTAAACGGCGTCGCCGGCGCCACAATAGAACCCTGGAACACGCTGATCTCCTCTGATTTGACCCAGGTGATCGTCAGCAGGGAGCGTAGGGCACAAAAACCCCGGGCGCCGCAATGGCCGCCAGGGTTGATGCGGGTAATCTAGACGTAACGCTGATTTCTGGCTTCCCACGTGGGGGTATCAGTATGTCAACCATCCAAACATCAACCAACCACCGTGCCTGCGGATTGGTAAACTGCTTCGGGCCCGCTCTCCGAAGCTCAACTTGACGAAAACCACCCTAGCCAATGAACCCGTGACACGCCTGTCCGGCGTGGGGCCCGCACTCGGCAGCAAGCTCGAACGTATCGGCCTGTCGACTCTTCAGGATCTGCTGTTTCATCTGCCACTGCGCTATGAGGACCGCACCCGCATCTCACCTATCGGTGCAGTCAGGCTTGGCGAAAACGTCGTGCTCGAAGGGGACGTCATCTCAACCGACGTTGCGTTCGGCCGGCGCAGATCACTGCAGGTTGTCATCAAAGATGACACCGGCCTCATGGCGCTGCGGTTTTTCCACTTCTCCAAGGCACAGCAGAACAACCTTTCCGCTGGTAGCCGAATCCGCTGCTACGGCGAGGTACGCCGTGGGCGCTCCAGATACGAGATCTACCATCCCGAATACACGCATGTAGCTCCCGGCGCGGACCTGGAAGAAACCTTGACACCAGTGTACCCGGCCACTGAAGGCCTCACGCAGGCGCGCATTCGCAAACTGATCGACCAGGTACTTGCACTGATGGCAGATGGCGCCTTGCTGGATGAGTTACTGCCAGTAGAAATCCGCTACGGTCAGAGCGATCTCCGCGAGGCCATCGAGATTGTGCACAGGCCTCCACCCGACGTAAACCTCAAGCTCATGCTTGAAGGCAAACACCCCGCCCAACGCCGCCTTGCGTTCGAGGAGTTGATGGCCCATTTCCTCTCCATGCGCCTGGTACGCGAACAAATCCGTCAATACGAGGCTCCTCGGTTCGAAACACCAGGAGATTTCTGCCGCAAGGTTGATGGTGGCTTCAGCTTCGCTATGACAGGCGCCCAAAAGCGCGTCGTGGAGGAAATTCAAACCAACCTTACCGAGGGGCGACCGATGCTGCGCCTGCTGCAGGGCGATGTCGGCTCGGGGAAGACTGTAGTGGCAGCTATGGCAGCGGCGCATGCGTTAGAGAATCAGTATCAAACCGCAATCATGGCACCGACGGAGATTCTCGCTGAGCAGCATTTCATCAATTTCAGCAACTGGTTTTCGCCGCTGGGTGTGACAGTCGCCTGGCTGTCTGGGAAGGTCAAGGGCAAGTCGCGCACGGAACAACTGGGCAACATCGCCTCAGGCGCAGCTGGAATTGTGATCGGCACTCACGCGCTATTCCAGGCAGACGTGACCTTCCGCAACCTCGGTCTGGTCGTCATCGACGAGCAGCACCGGTTTGGCGTTAAGCAACGGCTCGCGCTGCGCGAGAAAGGGAGGCAGGAAGACGGGTCCACGCCCACTTACCCACATCAGCTTGTTATGACTGCGACGCCTATTCCACGAACGCTCACGATGAGCATGTACGCGGATATGGACGTCTCCATGATTGACGAGCTGCCGCCAGGACGCACCCCAGTCACGACAGCGGTCATCCCGAACACCCGTCGCGGTGATGTGGTCGACCGGGTACACGACGCCTGCACCAGGGGGGTCCAGGCTTATTGGGTCTGCACTCTGATCGATGAATCAGATCAGCTCCAGGCCCAGGCAGCCGAAGCCACGGCTACGGCGCTGGCCGAGGCGCTGCCTGACGTAAAGGTAGGGCTGATACACGGCCGCATGTCTGCGCCCGAAAAGGAGCAGGTGATGAATCAGTTCAAGGCCCGCACCCTGCAGTTGCTGGTCGCCACAACCGTGATTGAAGTTGGCGTCGACGTGCCCAACGCGAGTCTGATGATCATCGAGAACCCCGAACGACTGGGCCTCGCTCAGCTGCATCAGCTGCGGGGTAGAGTAGGCCGTGGGCAAACCGCAAGCCACTGCCTATTGATGTACCACCCACCCCTTGGGGAAGTCAGCAAAGAGCGCCTTAACGTCATCCGCCAGTCGACTGATGGGTTTGTCATTGCCGAGCAGGATCTGCGGATTCGCGGGCCTGGAGAACTACTGGGGTCACGGCAGGCAGGCAGTGTGAGTTTCCGCGTCGCCGACATTGTGCGGGACAGGGAACTGCTGCCAAACGTGCGTGAAAAATCCCTCGAGCTGCTCCGCACCAACCGTGGCACCGCACAAGCCCTTGTGCGCCGTTGGCTTGCCCAACCGGACGCATACGCCAGCGCTTGAGGCAGGCCCTCCCCGTTACGACCCGGGCCTGTTAGGACACGCAACCGGTGCCTGAGATTCCGCGTCGCCAACATCGTGCGGGACCAGAATCTGGTGCCAACCGTACATCACATATCACTCATATTGCTCTTTCGGCAACCGTAACTCCGCGAACAAGCTTTTGCCTGCTTTCACTTACGCCAGNACCGGATTGAGTAGCTTTGTGGTTTCCTCTGTTTGGAGAACGGATCAACGAAGCANCTCTATAAAGGCGGCGGTGTCTGCTGAATNAGGGATGGCTCGTTACTANGAGTTTTCCATCNCCTGCTACGCCNCGCGTTGCNGNATCCCTTGAAAAAGGTTGCCNGAACTCAGACGATGCCGTGCGAAACATTCTCCTTAGAAGGCACATCGAAGGCTATGGCAAAAAACCACGAAGGAGTCTCCGTCAGGCATGCCACCTTTGGCAAAGGNCTCTTCGCCACCAAACGTTATCGCGGCGGCCAGCATATAGGCGAAGTAACCGGCAAGATCATCCGGGACCCCGATTATGGCTCCGCCTACTGCATCGCGATGGGGCCCGGCGGCTCAATGGAACCTAGCTCGCCCTGGCGCTACCTGAATCATGCTTGCGACCCCAACTGCGCGCTCTTTTCAGTTCATGAAGACGACGACTGCACACCCGAGAACCGCACCATCGTCCTCGAAGCTATCCGCAACGTGCAGCCAAGCACCGAACTCACCATCGACTACGAGTGGTCAGCAGACAATGCCATTCCCTGCGGCTGCGGCGGACGGAACTGCAGGGGATGGGTTGTTGCCGAGAACCAGCTTCACCTCGTTAAAAGAGGCCGGCGCCAACTGTGGCGATGACACCTACGTAGGTAGGAGGCGCGGATTTGTATGAATCCACAGCTCTCCCGTACCTGCAGCCTGATCATGGTATTAACAACCTGACCACCGGAAAACCACTCAGCGATTGCATCCCAAGACTCGACTAGATTAAGCGTTATTCCCACCATCGGAACACCATGCAATCGCAAGCAGAGAACCGTTGCCGGGTTGCACACACCTGCGGTGACTCTACGGCGCTCCCCTCAAGCGCAACCATAAGGGTAGGGGCGCTGGTTCCCAACTGACNCGATGCGCTCGGACAGAAACCCTANGAGNGCGCNTNACTTTNCAAGGCGCACAATGCACGCNTGGGCGACGAGNTNAANNTACCCGCANTTNACGCAGGCCNGGNGCANNGANGAATNCACTGCTANGGANTGTTCGGCGAGCNGNCTNATGCCNGCGANNGNAATAGGTCAACAATAATCACNGTTTCNCAGCCGCGGCGCGACNGAGAACCCGACNGTAAAGCCTCCAACNTTCNTTGGNNGTCTTTGATGTTCACGGGTTCACATCAAGACANACCCCAAAAGCNGTCTCCCAACNTTCNCCTGCCTGNAACACCACAAGGCCATCACCATTGTTGAANCAATCCGTCTGCCCCGACATGGGTTCGATGGCCANGGCGCCTCTATCCCGCANACCTGTATAAACCTGAATAAAGCGACAGGNGGGGTCTTGCCAAAGCAGAATNTCCGAGNCTNGCTTCNCACCCATATCATCGGTGACTCTCGTTTCGAGCCTGGGTACAGATTGAGTACTCGNTANAGCCTTGAANCCATCGTCCCAATAGCGNTCGCCCAGCNCCCNCCCNTGTNTNAAGTCNTTGGATGGCTCAGANCTGCCTNNCGGGTGCGAGTCNCGGTCGGGTCCAGNTGNGCCGTCACCGANNGGAATNNTGCGATTGAATGCTGAGCGTTCATCNAAGGCAAGCACCGCCCGGCTCACTGGACCCTCNAGCTGAANGTAGGGGTGCCAACCCACCATGAAGGGCGCCGACTGCCCCGACGTTGAGCGGTTCATCGCGGCAACCGCGATCGAAAACCCGGANTGACTCAGACTATAAGTGCATGCGATNTGNACNGGAAAAGGGTAACCATCATCTAGTCCCTCAAGAGACGCNGCCAGNATCAGCNTTGCGGCATCNGAGTTCGCCTCGCTCCCAACATGTTGAAGTTCAGTCGGCAACAGGCCATGGATCGCATGCTGACCNGTTCNNCTGATACGCGTTTGCGTTTCGTCCCAGTTGCGCGTGAGCTGATAACGGTGGCCTTNAAACANGTAGGTAGCATCCCGCACCCGGTTGGCAAACGGAGCCATTAGNCCCCCGACATAGCCACGCCGGTGCGGCATGACCTCTCGCAGCTTCTGNCTGAGGGGGTCGCGCAGCAACACGCCGTTTANCGCTCCGGCACCNTTGCTGCGGTTCATACCGCCCTGCGTGTTNAGGAGGACTTCCGCCAGTTCACCTGTTGCTGTGTTACGAAGCGAGGCAACCNGTATCTCGCGACCCAGATCGTCTTCATAAGTGTCCTTCGTGACGGAGAAAGCGCTGCCAGTCATGGGTTGTCCAACATCGGAGATGAGGGTTCGAAAGCTACTCTTGGTCAGCGTACATCAGCAACCCGCCCACCACGGTAATCCTCAGTGCAGCAGAGTCGAGGCACCCCGCTCAGNACTCAGTCGTATCTAACCTTTTGACGGAACACCNNTAGCAATAAACANCTTTGCAGAAGTTTTCCCTCTNATTTGGAGCGAAGACGTCGCCCACCTCCCCGACTTGGCGGTGAANACGCTGGGATTCACTGAATCNTGGCGGGCCTCCAGCGANAGNNGCGTGATCGAACACNCGGANCTGCATTGGGTCANCAGCAAGGTTTCGATCAATATCGACAAAGTCGATGAACATGGGANCTTTAGNTCTTTCCCTAACGAACAACCGCTCANGCGCGATGGCGTCCTGCTAACNCAGCGCNACCCGAAAAGCGCCGCCACAATGCGCTACCACGNATCAATATACGGTCGCTTCTTGTGATCCCGCGGCGCGGGCGGACGCATCGCCTGCAGAATGCCGCCAACCCAAATGCGTGACTCGGCCGGGTCGATCACCTGATCGATGCCGAATGTCGTNGCNGTGTTGAGCGCATTGCCACGCTCGTAGGCTTCNGCAACNAGGCGCTCGTANTCNGCNANACGCTCGACNGGATCTTCAATCGCTTCAAGCTCCTTGCGGAAGCCCAGCTTGACCTGACCCTCAAGACCCATGCCACCAAACTCGCCCGTTGGCCAAGCCACCAGAAAGAGCGGCTCTTTATAATAACCGCCGCCCATAGCAATGGCGCCAATCCCGTATCCCTTGCGCAACACTATGGTNAAGAATGGCACCGATAGATTAGGGCCNGCCACCAGCATCCGGTTAGCATGCCGGACCAGAGCCTTCTTCTCGGCTTCCGGACCCACCATGATCCCGGGCGTATCCGACAGGAACAAAATCGGGATATCGAAGGCATCGCAGATCTGCATGAAACGCGCNGCTTTGTCACCGGCATCAGCGTCAATAGCACCACCGAGATGGGCNGGATTNTTAGCAACAATGCCAATAGGGCGCCCCTCTATGCGGCCAAAGGCAGTAACCATGGCAAGCCCAAACTCCGGGCGCAGTTCGAGAACTGAGTCCTCATCCATCATGGTATCGATGACTTTGCGGATGTCGTACATCCGCACGCGGTTTTCCGGGATGATCGAGCGCAGCAGTCGTTGATCAGCGCAGCGCCAGGTCTTCGTCCGGCCCTGGAAGTAGCCAAGGTATTTCTTCGCCACCTCGACCGCTTCAACCTCGTCTTTGACTGCTATGTCGACGACGCCATTAGGCACTTGAAACGACATCGGGCCTACCTGCTCCGGGGTGAAGATGCCAAGGTTGCCCCCTTCGATCATCGAGGGGCCACCCATGCCGATGGTCGAATTGGCTGTAGCAATGATGACGTCACAGATCCCCAGCAATGCAGTGTTCCCGGCAAAACAGCGGCCTGAGGTGATGCCAACCAACGGCACGAGCCCTGATAACTGCGCCATAGCAACAAAGGAGCTCTGCTCGTGCGGGCCACCGGAACCCTCGTCCGTATCCCCGGGGCGTCCGCCGCCACCTTCAGTNAAGAAGACCACCGGCANTCGGCCCCACTTTGCGATGTGCATCATGCGGTCNGTTTTGCGGTGGTTACGCTGACCCTGGGTACCGGCCAGCACCGTGTANTCGTANGANAGNACCGCTACGCTCGTCGCCGGCTCATCAAACAGATCGCCATTCACAATCCCGACACCCGTGACCATGCCGTCAGCAGAAGTTTTTTCGATCAGGTCTTCCAGCGTGCGCCGGCGCCGCTGACCCGCAAGCACCAACTGACCGTACTCAAGAAACGGAGCCTCATCATCGAAGAGCTGACCCAGGTTCTCACGCACAGTGCGCTGGCCCCTCGCCCGNCGGCGATCCACCGCCCACCGCCGGGCATGGTCGTAAGTGGTATCCAATCGATCCATGATGCGCTGCAGATCCGGGCGAATCTCATCAAGATCCACCTCATCATCAATCGAANCTTCAGTAGCGGCGACGTTTTCTTCATCGAGGTACACGAGCGCCCGGCCCTCTAGCACGATGTCCCCAGGGGTGATCAGCACCTCGCGCACACGCCCCGAGTGAGTTGNGGGCACCTCGTGCTCCATCTTCATCGCCTCCATCACAATCAANGTCTGACCTTCGCGGATCAGGTCCCCCGCGGTAACGCTGAGACTGACAATGGTGCCCTGCATGGGTGACGGCACCGCTAGCGACCCGTCCGGGCCTTCAGTTGTTACCTCGATGATCTCCGCTTCTGCAGCCTTGGCAAGTTCCTCCTGTCCAAACTGCAGCACCGCGAGAGGGTCGTCCTTGTTGATCCGCGCCCCGGCAAAACCGTTAGCATCATCCGTTCCTGCCTCGGCACGNACAGTCGCAGGGAAATAGCGCCCGNCGTGTTCACGGTCGACAAGGCTCGCCACGTTGTCATCCACAAAGGTGGTATAGACNTTGCCGTTCAGGAAGTCCTCATGCTGCAAGACGCTCTGCANGAACGACATGTTGGTCGCAACGCCATCGATGCGGAATTCAGCAAGAGCTCGATANGTTCGATTGGCTACNGCCTCGAACGTGGCGCCGCCGTGTGCAATCACTTTGGCAAGCAGCGAATCAAAGTGCGGATTGGTGGTATAGCCCGCGTAGCCAAAGGTATCCACTCGAACACCCGGGCCGTGAGGAGGATCAAACGATGCTAATAACCCNCCAGAGGGGCGAACCTGGCCGTCGGCAGTCANGGTTTCCATGTTGACTCGTGCCTGGATCGCGAANCCCCGAGCCNCGGGGACGGCGGTCTGTTCAAGACCCAGATCGACGAGACTCGAACCGCCGGCAATCTGCAGTTGCGCCTGTACCAGATCGANTCCNGTCACCATCTCNGTCACCGTATGTTCCACCTGCAGACGGGCGTTGGTCTCAATGAANAAGAANTCTCCGGCATCCATNTCGACCAGGAACTCAAACGTGCCGAGACTACGGTAACTCTCCGCACTCGCNAGTCGCACGGCAGCGTCGATGATGGCCGTCCGAAGCCTAGCGTCAAGTGCCGGCGCTGGCGCAACCTCCAGCAACTTTTGGTAGCGGCGCTGCACGCTGCATTCACGCTCACCAAAGTGGGTCACCCGGGCGCCGTCNCCCAGGATCTGTACCTCGATGTGACGGGCCTTGCGCACCAGGCGTTCAACGTAGACATCNCCATCGCCAAACGAGGCCTNCGCCTCNGAGCTACAACGCTCATAGGTAGCTGCAAGGGCNCCCAGGTCCGTAACTACTCGAGTACCGCGACCTCCCCCACCNGAGATGGCTTTGATCATTAGCGCAGCCCCTGGAGGCAAGGCGACGAAAAAATCCTGAGCCTCTTCGAGGCTAGTAGCGCCGGCCGTACCNGGAATCACAGGGACGTCNTTGGCCTCAGCAAGTGCGCGCGCCCGGCCTTTGTCCCCAAAGTTGGTGAGCTGTTCGGCTGTTGGCCCGACAAACGTAACGCCCGCCGCGACGCAGGCCTGCGCAAACGCGGCGTTCTCCGAAAGGAAGCCGTAGCCCGGGTGTACCGCGTCACAGCCTGTTCCCTGGCCGGCTGCAACTACCGCATCAATGTCGAGATAAGCCTGAGCGCCTTTGCCGGGCAGTAATAAAGCCTCATCAGCCTGAAGGGTATGCAGTGAGTTTGCATCGTCTTCTGAGTAAATCGCGACGGTGGCGATTCCCAGATCAGCCGCAGCCCGGATCAGACGGACGGCGATCTCGCCACGGTTGGCAATCAGCAACTTTTCGAACGGCACGGCATGCTTCCTTAGACTCGAAGCGGGGAACCATATCGCAACCGCCCGAGATTAGGCCCGCTGACTATTGCGCAGCAGCTTCCGCCCGTGGGTCTGCCTCAAAAATCTCGTCGTCAAGCTTGCNCTCGCTACGGGCGACGATGGCCGACACCGTTGCATCACCGGTAACGTTGACCGCAGTGCGCATCATGTCGAGCAGGCGATCAACGCCAATGATGAGCGCGATACCTTCGACCGGCAGGCCCACCTGCTCTAGCACCAGGGCCAGGGTAATGAGTCCCACGCCAGGGACACCCGCTGCACCAATCGAGGCAAGCGTCGCGGTTGCGATAACGAGCAGGTAACCCTGAAAGCCAATATCAATGTTGAATGCCCCAGCGATAAAGACCGTCGCAACCCCCTGCATGATCGCGGTGCCATCCATGTTGATGGTGGCGCCGAGCGGTACCGTGAAGGACGCCACTTCGTTCTTAACGCCGATCCGGGTACGGACGGTGTCGAGCGTCACCGGCATCGTGGCGCTGCTAGATGAGGTGCTGAAGGCGTAAGCCATCACAGGCGCCATTTTGCGGTAGAACTTCAGCGGCGAGAGACGCGCCATGAACCGCATCATCACGCTGAAAGTGCCCGCAAAGTGCAACAGGAGCACGAACGCGACGGTGAAGAAGTACTTCGCTAGATCAAACACGACCCCTGCGCCCATCTTCGCAAAGAGGGTGATCATCAGTGCAAATACGCCAAACGGCGCAATTAGCATGATCATCAGAATGAAGCTCATCATGACCTCATTCCAGTCGAGCATGCTCTGGCGCACCCGCGCACCTGCTTCTCCACACTTGTTGATCGCAACACCTACCAGGATCGCAAAGACGATAACCTGCAGCATGAATCCCTCAGCCATGGCATGGACGGGATTACTCGGGAAGATGTTGATCACTACCTGTTTGAGCGAGGGGCTCTCCCTAGGCGTGAAATCACTCGTGGCGGCAAGGTCGATCCCCCGGCCCGGATCGATGGCAATCGCGACAAGCAGGGCAAGCGTGATCGCTACTGCAGTTGTCATCAGGTACAGGCCCATGGTCTTCAGACCAATACGCCCCATGCTGCCACCGTNGGAGAGGTTGCTGGCGCCNCAGACCAGTGAGAAAAACACAAGTGGCACCACAAGCAGCTTCAGNCTGCGGATGAAGATCTGGCCAACAACGTCNAAGAAGCCATTGATCACGCCGCCCATGAACCANCCTTCCGCAGCNAGATCCAGCTCGTGAATGATCGAGCCAATCACAAGGCCCGCCANCATAGCTATCACGATGTTGCGTGTCAGCGCTTTTCTGTCCATCCGACGCTCTCCCCTAATGTTGGTGTTTCTGCGGTCTGCCCTCACAGNATTGGAGGCCAATCGCGCATGTCAGTTCAGCCACGAGACTGCTGCCCGCTACTCAACCTCAACCATCTCGAAGTCCGCTTTGCTCACGCCGCACTCGGGGCACATCCAGTCGTCCGACACGTCTTCCCAGCGNGTCCCGGGCGCGATGCCATCCTCCTCNTAGCCTTCTTCTTCGTCATAANCNAAGCCGCACACAATGCACTGCCATTTTTTNTAGGTCACTGCGTTCGCTCCTGCCTNTTGCACTAATTCCCGCGTTCCAGTGCGTGCCGGGGAGTGGACCCGTCGCGCCTTTGTTGCCGCGACAGCCGNCGTAGTCNAACTTATTCTCTGGTCCTCGCCGGCGTATGCCGCCGGCCCCGCACAGCGTCTCAGGGAGAGCTTCGATCCTGTCCGTCATCCGCGCCACACAGCTCGCTGGTGATCTCTTCATCCGCCTGCACCACAAGTTTCCGAAGCTGTCCTACTTCGTGGTGCTCGCCCGGCTCGACAAGCCCATTGGCATCTACCTGCTGCTCTGGCCAACCCTGTGGGCCCTCTGGTTTGCCGCANAAGGCTGGCCGGGCTGGCATTTGTTCCTAGTGTTTTCACTCGGCGTGGCCCTCATGCGNTCCGCAGGCTGCGTCATGAATGACATTGCTGATCGGGAGTTTGACGGCCACGTCAAACGAACCCAGGCGCGCGCGCTTGCTACCGGGGCGCTGAGCGTGCGCGAGGCCTTCATCTTTATGGTCACCATGCTGGCGGTCGCGTTCCTGCTCGTATTGACCACGAATCTCGCGACCTTANTCCTTTCATTCGNNGCTCTCGCGTTAGCGGGGCTTTANCCNTTCATGAAGCGCTATACCTACNTGCCGCAAGCCGTGCTGGGGGCNGCGTTTGCNTGGGGTATTCCAATGACCTTTNCCGCTGCCACGGGATCACTACCGCAGCTCGCCTGGGTGTTGTTTATCGCAGCGNTCATCTGGACCGTCGCATACGACACCCAATACGCCATGGTCGATCGGGACGACGACATCCGNCTCGGGCTNAAATCCTCCGCNATCCTGTTTGGCGACCTCGACCTCNTNATGATTGGCNTCCTNCAGGCCTCATTCCTGGGGTGCATGGTGCTGGCAGGCCAGCTCACGACGCTGACCTGGCCCTATTACNTTGGGCTCGTGAGCGCNGCCNTGCTGTTTGCCCACCAACACTGGCTGACTCGCGAGCGCTCCCGCGAGGGCTGTTTCGCCGCCTTTCTCAATAACCACTGGGCCGGTGCAGTGATTTTCGTCGGCACGNTGGCGCACTTTCTTCTCGACTGACTTCGCTCAACCATCGCTCCACCTACCTGTCCAGACCGGATTTCCGACGGTGATAGACTCGCCCGGCNATGTTTAAAGTACTGAATTTCCTGGANCGCTTTGCCGAACTGTGTGGCGCGACAGTCCGCTGGCTNATTCCGATAATGGCGTTTACTACGGTTACGGTAGCCGTGCTTCGTTATGCCTTTTCCGCACCAACTGTCGCCCTGCAGGAATCGGTTGTGTATATGCATGCCGCAGTTTTCATGCTGGGCATCGCAGCAACCCTCAAGGAAGGTGCACACGTGCGCGTCGACGTGCTCTACGGGCGGTTCAGTCCNCGNGTCAAGGCNGCGGTGAACCTTGCAGGTACGCTGATTTTCCTGCTGCCNCTCTGCGGCTTCATCTTCTACACAAGCCTCAACTACGTGAGCTTTGCCTGGTCACTGAAGGAAAGTTCCCCCGAACCAGGAGGACTACCCATCGTGTACCTGCTGAAAACGCTCATCCCCGCGCTCGCGGCGCTCGTGGCGGCACAGGGTGTAGCTGAGGCCTTGCGCTGTGTGCTGACGTTCACCGACCGGCTGCCAGCACCGGGCAGCTGANATGGAAGCCGCCATCCCGCTCATCATGTTTGCGGCCACGTTTGTGGCCCTGCTCGCCGGCTACCCGGTCGCCATTACACTCGCGGGNACTGCACTGATCGCCGCTGCCATCGGNGTCGCGACCGGCACTTTCGAACCCAGCTTCNTGCTCGCTATGCCAAACCGGTTGTTCGGGATCATGACCAACCAGACCCTCATCGCCATACCACTGTTCGTACTGATGGGGGTGATCCTGGAACGCTCGCGCATCGCCGAGGAGTTGCTGGACGCCATGGGTAAGCAGTTCGGGCGCCTGCCCGGTGGGATCGCTATTGCGGTGACACTGGTTGGCATGCTGATGGCAGCCAGCACCGGGATCGTCGGCGCCACCGTGGTAACCATGGGTCTCATGTCACTTCCAAGNATGCTTAAAGCAGGTTATGACGACCGCCTGGCCACCGGCACCATCTGCGCTACGGGCACGCTGGGGCAAATCATCCCCCCATCGATTGCTCTCGTGTTGCTGGGAGACGTACTNGCCAACGCCTACCANCAGGCCCAGCTGAGTATGGGGATTTTCAANCCCAANACGGTCTCAGTTGGGGATCTTTTTGCCGGGGCGCTGATCCCCGGGTTGCTGCTCGTGCTGCTATACCTCGGCTATATTGTCATCCGCGCTAAGCTAAACCCAGCGCTGGCCCCGCCGATTGAGAACGCGGAACGCATCCCGCTTACGGAGCTGCTGGGCAAAGTGGTAGCCCCGCTCGTACTCATCGTTACTGTACTTGGTTCCATTATCAGTGGTTTCGCGACCCCCACGGAAGCTGCAGGCGTAGGTGCGATTGGGGCGATGTTGCTCGCAACGCTGCGCGCACCGCGCAGGAGTAGGGTAGAGCACGCAGATGGGTTTATTGCCCGCATGGGCAACATCTCAAGGTCAACGCTGCACACAACTTCAATGGTGTTCTTCATTCTCATCGGGGCCTCGCTGTTCTCGCTAGTGTTCAACGGCTATGAAGGTGATGAGGTGGTCCGCGCCATCTTTGAAGAGATGCCCGGTGGGGTCGTCGGCGCAACCATCCTTGTGATGCTCGTAATCTTTGTACTGGGATTCATCCTGGATTTCATCGAGATCACGTTTGTGGTGGTCCCGATCGTCGGTCCAATACTCCTTGCGATGGGCCTCGACCCGATCTGGCTGGGGGTAATGATCGCAATCAACCTGCAGACATCGTTCCTGACACCGCCATTTGGGTTTGCGCTGTTTTATCTGCGGGGCGTCACGCCACCAGAAGTGAAAACTACCCGCATTTACCGTGGAGTCGTACCCTTCGTCATCCTGCAGTTAGGGATGTTGGGAGTGCTTGCGCTATTTCCAGAGCTCGCTACCTGGTTGCCGGAAGCCCTGAAGTAGCCGCATAAAACACTAATCGCTGAGTATATGCTCCGAGAACTACATGCGTAGTCCAACCACGTAAACAATCTTCCGCACCTAGCGAAATATCTAGTCTATCGGCGCCGGCACAAACGCAGACGCCGAGGGCCCCAGCGTCGAAGGATCTCATCAAGTGGTGCGGTATCGTCGTCGCAATGGAGAACTCGCATCCATATCAGGTCCGGTGCAGTTTCCGCGCGGCCTTGGGTAAGAAGCCGGTCGAGGTGCCTGGTATCCCCGACAACTGCGATTATCTGCACCCCCGAGCTCGTGCACTTGCTCTAGAACACGGTCGCCCGGTTTACCAGATTAGGCTAATGGCGGTGTATGGCGACAGACAAAAATCCAAGGTCGCGGTCGAACGCCAACCACGAAGCTACTCCCGCCAGCCACCGGCCAGGAGTTGGCGCCGGTCAATGGCTCCGGCGAAAGCCGTGCCAAACTGTTGAGGCGAGCGGGGCGGCGTGGTGATGCCGTGTGCTGTAGCTCGAGGGCCCCACCTGCACCTGAGCTTCCATGGCCTGTTTCCTGAAACACTACTTACTGTCCGGTACTCGGTAAACTTGATGTTAGTCCGAGTAATTATCAATAGATCAAACGCTTAGTTACATTCATGGCAAGCGAGCGTAAAGGACAACGACATTCCTGGACAAGATCGGCAAACGCCTGTCAGCAAATTCACTTGTACGATCTGACGCCCATGCCCCCAGACGACTCCTGTCGTGGCCCGGCGCATGCCCAAGCTCAATTCGCAGGCTGTGACGCTGCCCGCGCATTGATGTAGGCACGCTCCGAGATCTCCTGGTAGCTCATCACACCCTTCTTGAAAGCCGTGAAGGACTCGTAAATGCGTTTCGCAAGAGGATCCGTATCAGCGATCTCCGCAGTGACTTCGAGCGAGATCTTATGCAGCTCGGCAAGCACATCGTCAGGCAACCGGCGCAGCTGCACGCCGTGTTCTCCAGTCAGCTTCTGCAGAGCAGCGTTATTACGCGCGGTGTATTCGGCCAGTAAGTCCTCATTAACAGCGCGACTCGCTACCACCAGGATTTCCTGCAGATCCTCCGGGAGCGCGTCAAACTGCTCTTTGTTCACAATCACCTCAAGGGTGGGCCCAGGCTCCTGCCAACCAGGGTAGTAGTAGTACTTCGCAAGCTGATGTAATCCGAAGACGAGATCGTTGTAGGGACCTACCCACTCAGTCGCATCGATGACACCCGTCTGCAGGCTCGTGAAGATCTCGCCGCCGGGCAGGTTCACAGCGGTGCCTCCGGCGCGCTCAAAGACCTCACCACCCATGCCCGGGATGCGCATCTTGAGACCCTTGAGGTCTGCCAGTGAATTGACTTCTTTATTGAACCAGCCAGCCATCTGAACGCCGGTGTTCCCGCCCGCGACAGGAACGAGGTTGTACTGCCCATAAAGCTCGCGCCAGAGCTCCATGCCGCCGCCATAATACAGCCAGCCATTCATCTCCTGCGCGGTAAGACCAAAAGGCACTGCAGTAAAGAACTGCGCAGCCGGGACCTTGCCTTTCCAGTAGTAAGCAGCGCCGTGACCCATCTCGACGGTACCCTGAGAGACTGCCTCAAACACGCCAAGTGCCGGCACGATCCGACCAGCACCGTAAACCTTGATGTTGAGCCTGCCACCGCTCATCTTCGTAACCATCTTCGAGAGGTGTTCCGGCGCCATGCCCATGCCCGGTAGGTTTTCGGGCCAGGTTGTGACCATGCGCCAGTTGTAGACCCTCACGAGCTCGGGCTCGGACGCTCCGCTTTCGACCGGGTTGCCGCCACCACCTCCACCGCAGCCACCCAATACTAGGAGCAGTCCCGCAAACACAACGGCAACCCAGTATCTAAACCCCTGCATGACTTTCTCCTCTATCTGCACGTGTTTCAAGTATCTGC
>PAWP01000106.1 GCA_002714125.1 Gammaproteobacteria bacterium | reverse complement strand
GATTGTGGAAGTATTTGAGGTGGATTGATTGCTATTCAGTCTGGTCTCGCTGTATGTCAAGGTTGGCAGGATCCCGAAAATCGGGGAATAAAAGCTGACATTGTCTTTGTTAAAGAGTTGTCCAAAACTTCAGGGGGCTCTCTATCAAAGCGAGAACTCTTCGAGATTGCTGAAGGATGC
The DNA here is from genome assembly GCA_002714125.1 of Gammaproteobacteria bacterium. The sequence goes on along the minus strand of PAWP01000106.1, from coordinate 16,536 downwards.
CNTCACCTACAACGGAGCGATCAAGGCGTTNGGTTCNGAGACCCGCGAGGATGCTCGCATACATAAATCCTCAGGGTNCGAGCGAGTGCGCGCACGNTGGACCGTATCCTAGTACTCGACNAAGGCCAGATTGTTGAGCAGGNCTCCNATGCCAAACCCATGGCNCTCGCAGGTGGCGCCTTTTGACGCCTGTATGATACGAGGGTGCTATGTTCGCTCGATNATGTGAACAACGTCGANCGAAACCCCAAAGCAAACTCCGCCTGAACCTAACGAGGCCCAACTGATGATCGACGCTCAACCCGCATTTGCTCTCGACGACATGCAGGGCACCCCTGCGTCGTTTCCNTCTGGCAAGCCAGCAGTGGTGTGTTTTCTCAAAGAGGACTGCCCTACCTGCAACGAGGTAATGGGGATCCTCGACGCGTTCTACGAGGCCTACGGTGACAGCGTGGACATACTCCTTGCCGGGCAGACCGCTGACGGCAACCGGACCCTAATCGACCGGCACAGTCTCTCTGTGCCNCTCCTGGATGACTCCAGCCTCAAGGTCGCCTGGGCGTGGGAAATAGATATTGTGCCGACAATCTATCTGACCAACGGTGACGGTGCGCCGCTCGAACGGCGGGAAGGTTTTGTACGCGACGAGTGGCTGACGCTAGATGCCGCCATTGCCAATCAGGCGGGCACAGACGCGGCACCCATTAAATGGGAGGAGCTACCTGCATGGCGACCAGGTTGTGGTTCGCTGACGGGGGATCCCGAAATCGCAGCAAGGCTTGCAGCCGAGTCGGAGAACAGCCCGATCCGAGCTCGCCGCATTGAAATAGCAGAGCAGGACGACGACTTCGAGTTCATGTTCGATCAGGGTTTTACCGACGGGCTGCCCGTCATCCCACCTACGCCAGAGCGGGTCATGCGCATGCTGACCGGCACTGACCGTGATGCGCAGGAGGTGGTTGCCACTATGCCGNCCAACCTGGCACCGGCTACCGTTGAGAAGATAGCCATTAACGCGGTTATGGCCGGCTGCAAACCCGAGTACCTGCCCGTCGTTATCGCGGCAGTCGAGGCCGCCTGTACCGATGAGTTCAACATCCACGGGGTCATGGCAACGACCATGGGCGCATCCCCCGTCATGGTAGTCAATGGCCCCATCCGGGAGAAAATTGGGATGAACATGCGCCTCGGAGCACTCGGACAAGGCAATCGCGCAAACTCGACTATCGGGCGCGCTTTCCGGCTAGCCGTCCGCAACATAGGCGGGGCTCGGCCAGGTGGCACCGAGCGCTCAACACTCGGCAACCCCATGAAGATCTCGATGTGTTTCCCCGAGTTCGAGGAGCGGAGTCCTTGGGAGCCCATGCACGTAGAGCGCGGCTTCGAGGCCTCCGATTCTGTGGTCACGCTTTTCGCGATGACCAGCGGCCCGACCCTGATCGTTGATCAGACCTCGCTGACCGGCCCCCAGATGGCTGGCAGCCTTGGTCAGGCGTTACGCGCGGCTCACCATCCCAAATCCCACCCGAACGGCGATTGCCTGCTGGTCGTTTGCCCGGAGCACGTGGACACACTCGCCAAAGGTGAAGCCATCGCCACAAAGGCGGCATTAAGAGCGCGAATCCAGGAAGTCACCAGCGTGCCGCTGGAGTCGCTAGTGGAGGATGAGGACTCNGGTGTCGGTATACCCGCGGACAAACTTGCCACCATGAGCGAGGCACACCGGCAGGCCCTAGTGCCAAAATTTGCGTCAGAGGCTAATATCCACATTGTCGTGGCGGGCGCAGATGCCGGAAAGTTCTCCGGCGCGTTCCACGGCTGGGCGACCGGACCCATGGGTTCGATCTCCGTCTCCCGGAAAATCGAGGNGCGTTAAAACACATGTCAACTATTCTTGACCCCACCGACGAGCGAGTACCCGTCGAGCGGCGGCCTACGGCACGACCGGCTGATATCACCGGTAATGTGGCCCTGCTTGATATCAGAAAGCCGCGCGGCAACGTGCTGCTGGACCGGCTGGAAGAGACGCTCACCGATCGCCTGCCGGGCATCAAGGTCAACCGCTACGCCAAACCGACATTCACNAAACCAGCGCCGGAAGATCTTCGACGCGAGATTCGGCAGAACAACGGCTTCGTCATCGAAGCCCTTGCGGACTGAGGATCGTGCACGACGTGCAGTTTGCACGACACGGTTTGGTTCGAAATTCAGGGAATTCCTGCAGTNTCCATTGCATCCGAGGAGTTCGAGGACGCGGCAGAGACACAGGCCAAAGCACTGGGCATGGTCGATGCTCACTGTGTATTTGTGAGGCACCCGATTCAGGATGCCAACGACGTANAAATGCGCGAGAAGGCTGATGCTATTGTCGATCAGGTAATCGCAGCGCTACGCGACTAACGCCCAACCTGGGCCCGCGCGAGNCTGTAGCTGCCTATAAACGGCACGCATGTACCTGAATTAAAAGCGGATTTCCGTCGAGTTAGGCGAACCCGCCTGCTATGATTGGCGCTTTTCGNATGCCGCTATTCACGATGNGTTCCCTATTGGCGCACGCCCTTGTGCGCCTGATTCCCCTTGCCGTACTGGCCGCAGGCGCCGGTGCGTCTGCTAACGCCACGGCGGAAGATGACTACTATCCTGGCCGTACCGACACTGCCCTTAACGTCCGCCACATAGTAAATGCCGAGATCCGCATCGACGGGAAGCTCAACGAGGCTGCCTGGCAGGATCTAGCTGTGCATGGCGAATTCTATGGCGTTTCCCCCGACACGCTGATTCCCGGCGATCTCGAGACCAGGGTCCGGCTCTTTCACACCGATGCTGGCCTCTATCTCTCGGCGGACATGGACCAGGACCCGAACACNCTCGTGGAACGGCTTTCCACANGGGATCAGGGCAGCCTTAACCGGGACTACGTGTCATTCACCCTGGACACCTCGGGAGACGCGAAATACGGATTTTGGTTCCAGCTGAATCTGGGTGACAGCATCTCCGATGGCACACTGCTGCCCGAGTTCCAGTACAGCCGGCGTTGGGACGGAGCCTGGTATGGCGCCTCCGCAAGAACGGCAACCGGCTGGACTGCTGAGTTCTTTATTCCCTGGTCGATCCTGTCCATGCCCGAAGCGACTGACGAGCGAGTCATGGGACTTTATGTTTCACGCAACGTCGCCCATCGCAATGAGCGCTGGGGCTGGCCGGGCCTGCCCTTCACGAAACCCAAGTTCATGTCGATGTTCCAGCAGTTATCGCTGGAAGGTGTGAACCCGAAGCAGCAGTGGGCGGCCTATCCGTATGCATCATCAACCTTTGATGCGCTCGCAAGCAATACAGATACCAAGGCCGGCATTGATCTCTTCTGGCGACCAAGCTCCTCGCTGCAGTTAAACGCCACTCTGAACCCCGATTTTGGCAACGTCGAGGCCGACGACGTCATCGTCAACCTGACTGCCTTCGAAACGTTCTTCCCCGAAAAGCGCCTATTCTTTCAGGAAGGGCAGGAAGTGTTTATCACAACCCAGCGTGCAGAGTCCTTCTTCAGCAGCCAGACACTGACACTGCTACACACAAGGCGAATCGGCGGGCGCCCGATCACCCCGGACATCCCCGATGGCGTCAGCGTGGACTCTGTCGATCTCAGACAGCCTACCGAACTCCTGGGCGCTGCCAAATTTTCCGGCCAAAACGGAAAACTAAGATACGGGATTCTGGCCGCATTCGAAGACGACACTGACTTTACAGGTATCGACGACACCACCGGTGCACGTTCCAGGATCAGTCAGAGCGGTCGTGACTTTGGCATCTTTCGTGCGCTCTACGAGGACAACCCGGGCGGGAGCTATTCAGCGCTCGGGATGATTACCACTGCCGCGATGCATGAGACGGGTGATGCCCAGGTACACGGCATCGACGCCCACTACTTCACGCCCTCCGGAAAGTGGAAAACCGAAGCCCAGGTTCTCTCATCCCACGTCGACGGCCAGGAAGAAGGTAAGGGTGGATTCCTCGACGTCACCTGGATCCCGGTCCGCGGATTCTCCCATCAGCTCTCCCTCGACTGGTTCGACGAACATCTCGACATTAACGACCTTGGGTTCCTACGGCGGAACGACAGCTACTCCGCGCGGTATAGGCTCCGCTGGCGCAAGAGCGACTACGAGAAAATCCGCGATACCAGCCTTTCGCTCTTTGCAGGTGCGGGCTGGAACCAGCGCGATGAGAACAACATGGCCGGGTTCTCCGTCCGCCAGCGTATAACGCTCAACAGTCTCAACGTCCTCAGCCTGCGCTTCGGTTATTCACCCGAGCGTTTCGAGGATCGCAACAGCTTCGGCAACGGCAGCTACAAAATCGAAGGCCGCTTTGACGGCGACTTAGGCTTCGAGACAGACGACTCCAAACGGGTATGGTTTGCTTTCGATGCTGACTGGCTGGAAGAGGATCTCGGTGGCGACCGCTTTCGCTACCGAGTGAAGTCCGTTTACCGGCCCAACGATCGCATCACGATGGATGCAAACCTCAGACTCACCGAGCGTACCGATTGGCTCCTATACCAAGGTGCTGGCAACTTCACCACGTTCGAGGCAGAGCAGTGGTCTGCAACACTCAAGTTCGATCTGTTCCTAACCGCCAAGCAGCAGTTCCGCGCGGCTGTGCAGTGGGTTGGCATCAAGGCAACCGAGAAAGAGTTTTTCCTCCTCCCGACCCGGCCCGGCAACCTCATCAAAGGTCTGAGCCCCGACAACGTCCCCGATGACTTCACGATATCGCAGGCCAACATCCAGCTGCGTTACCGCTGGGAGATTGCACCACTCTCGGACCTCTTTGTGGTTTACACCCGTGGCGGATCACTGCCCAATCGTGCCGGATTCTCCCCTTCCTTCGGCGATCTCTTTAACGATGCAGTGGACGAACCTCTGGGCGAGCAGTTGGTTGTGAAGTTGCGCTACCGGCTCGATAACTGAACAGCCGTTACGATTGCGGGCAGCCATAGGCCCTAACGGTCCTGTAGGCAAGCAAGGGACCAGGCTTACAACCGGCTGTTCCGAACGGCCTGATAAAACCGGACGAAATCGCCTTTGCCTGCGGGCTTGTTGAGGAAGTCATTCTGCCCCAGCAGTTCCGCCATGGCATTACCGTGTTCCGCCACCAGCCGCGCTTCAATCTCCGGCGGGTAACTTTCCATTGGCCGCATCATCAGGCGTGTGTACGAGACGTGAAGTACCACCCGTTCACCGGGCAACGTACGGGGCCAGTTGCCATGCCAAACTGAGCCGTCCCATACCGCTACCGAGCCCGGTGGGCATTCGATGGCTATCGCCCCTTCCATGGCCGCAATCTCTGCCTCGCTGGGATTACGTCGGTGCCGGTGAGAACGGGGCACTACCATGGTCGCACCGCCCGCGTGGGTGAACTCATCCGTAGCCCAGCAGCAGGTAAGGAAGAGATTGTGTTCAGGGTAAGGTGCCGGCACCCAGGCCTGATCGGCATGCAGACCGATATCAGCTATCGGATCGTCCTTCGGGCGCACGGTGGCGGCAAGGTTGCTCAACAATGAACCCGGTCCGACGGAGAAAGCAGCCAGCGCCCGCAGCTTTGGGTTGAGCGCGGCCTCAGCAAACACAGGGTCTTTGTTCGCCAGCAACGACCCGTAGGGCTTGACCTTGTCCAGAATAACCTCNCGCAGGNGCGCAAAAAACTCCGGCGAGGCAGCGTCCTCCACGACGGTATAACCCTCATCCGCTAGTTGCTGGCAGTTCTCTACCAGACCCAGTGCCTCAATCTGCGTTAGCAGTTCAGGCGCAATATCACACGGCGCTACTGTTGGACGGTTCATCTGCGTAGAGAAGTCGGCCATAACTTCATCAAGGCTTGGGAGCTGTGCGCTCATATCATTTCCTATGAATCTCATTTGATCCCGTGGACAACCTAGCCCCTTGGCATGCCAGGGCGCACTGCGCTCAGATCATATTCGATTCTGACCTCCTGCGTTGCAGGTGCGCATATTCTCATACGATGGCGAACTCAGGCAGACTTTGGGTGAGAACGACAAACGATNCCGGCTCATCCCAGTCAGGTCACCTGTCCAGCGGAGGGCCGGGCTCTTCAATGGGGTAGNGAATCTGGCGNTAGGNCGATGTCTATCGCCGATGGCTACGGTAACGTCGCTTTACCATTGATAGTGTGTACGAGTTTTCCTAAGACGAACCGGATTTNNGACCCGGNGAGTTTGTTCTGGCGCACGGGATCGCGGTCGACTCCGGGCAGCTTCTTCGAGCCACCCGACATCTGGACAGATTCCCACGTCGAGCTGTAACTCAGTCAGATCACCTACTGCGACGACGGACGGTTTGGCCTGCTACTTCTTAATACAAGCTCATTGCANAAGTTGATTCGTATCCGAGACTGACAGCTGATCGAACTAACCGACTTGCATCCGCGACACGAATCAGAACAATGTGTACGTCCGCGCGCTTGTGGTGGGCGCACGGTTTCCTACTTTCTCTGGACGAGACGAGAATGGCAATGCCCGTACACACCGAAGTCCGCTACCTCAAACCGGAATTGCGTCACGCGACGACTCCACCTGACATTGGAGACCGCGAGAGCAGGCGGGCAAATACGGTCAAGCGTACAGTACAGATACACGATGCAAGGTCACGTTCTGACGCCGTAGCGCTGGAAGCTAACGGCTTTGTGCTCGAGTCACACACGCCAGCGGTAAAAGACTTCTACACCAAGGCCGAGGTGGAATCCGTCTATTACCCTGAAATGCATGCGCTGCTGCGCCGGGTCACCGGCGCTGACAAGGTCTACACCACACAACACGTAGTACGCACCGAAAATACATCCGACTTCAACCTCGCCTACGCGCGCTTCGTGCATACAGACTATTCCCTGAAGAAGCCCCGTAAGACNGCCGAGAANCTGCTGAAGGAACGCGGCGAAAACGCGGATCAGTACAGCCACTTCGCCTGGTACAACACCTGGCAGCCTATCGAACGAAGGGTCTATCAGAACCCACTGGCGGTAATCGATGCTACCTCCCTCGAATCCGACGACATAGTTGACTANTACTACACNGGNTATGGCAAGAAAACGCTNACCTCAATGCCTGTGGAGAACCCTGCGCATCGCTTCTATTACTTCTCTCAGATGCGGCCGAATGAGGTGCTCATTATCAAACAACTCGACACGCGAGCGGAGATGGCATCGTGCTGCCCGCATACGTCATTCGTTGACCCAGACGTNGCCGGCGATGTACCCGGCCGGCGCAGCATTGAGGTGCGTCAGCTCTGCGCATTCCGTTAGGCCGCTTGCTTTCCCAACCAACGTGCAGAGATGCAACTCAATCGATTGAGCACGANCGCACCCAGGTAATAGGTCCGACGCATACTGCGACGGACGCTGTCGGTTGATACTTATTGACCAGCAACCCGAACCTGCTATTGAGCTAGCTGNGCCTTGCGTAGATCGGACCACTCNTCAATGTCGAGCGCACCATCTCGGTTGCGGTCACCCAGTTCAATGCCCCGCTTAATGCGTTGCTCCATACGCNCTCCGAGGCGAGATGCCTCTGCAACCGTCAGGCGACCGTCCATATCGCTGTCCAAGAAGCCCATCTGCTGGGTGACNTGCATACGCACCTTGTCATGTGTTGGTTTGGCAGAAGTCTCATCGACCCAGCGGAAGACAAAGTCTCCATACAACATCTCATCCCAGGACTGCAGCCCCCAGCGAACATTCTTTGCGGGGTCTGGGTTGCCCAGGTTGTTTATCGAATTATCGTAGACAGTACTATGCACCAGCCGCGATCCTGCTGGGATCGTAAGGGGCTCTGCGAANCTGTAACCCNGTTGCCAGTTGAAGTCGTAATTGGGGACTGACAAAAGCAGTGCTTCCTTGCCGTCCGGATAGCGCAGCGCAAANGTAGAGCTTTTGCCACGATAGTGGGAGTGCGGCAGTATCGTGTAGAGGACCGCGTCGGCATGAAACTCGAAGTATGCCTGCTCCTTGTGCGCAGCCGCGTGCGCAGGGATCCGTATCGCTGGGTTCATCACCACTTCGTGACGCAGGAAATTCTCCGGCGGTTCATCGTGCAGATAGACCGCAAGCCTAGTCTGGTCTGTCACTGCGCGCCCATAAGGCGTGTAGTGAAGTTGAAACTGAAAAGACTCGCCACGCTCAACAAAGACGCCNGAACCTTCAGGCATGATCGTCGAGGCGGTACCAGGTGCATAGCCACCCAGGTAATTGTCAAACACGCTGCCATCACCGCCCCCGCCTTTGCCGGTCCCCACGAGTACGTGGTGAACTACCTCGACGACTCCAGGAGCGATGGTGATAGCGCGCACCCAGACATCCCGGTCCAATGGATTAGCGGCTACTGGAAACTTGTAATCAACCACTCCGGATTCCGGAATCTCATAGGCGGGGATGTCGACAATCAGGTCCGGCTCACCCAACGGCCAACCGGCCGTGGTGGCCCGAACCTCGGTGAGNGGATCATCCCCTTTACCCCGTGGCGCGCCCGCTTCGATCCAACGAACGAGCGCGCGCGCATCAGTGGCTGCGAGCCCACCATCGTTCTGCCAGACGCCCACTTCAGGNTCCGCGTGCCAGGGCGGCATCCGCTTGGTGCGAATCACTTCGCGGATCATCGGCNCAAAACCCTTNACCATGTTGTAAGAAGTCATTGCCCAGGGTCCAATGCCACCGGGTCGGTGACACTCTGCACAGTGGTCCTGCAGCATCGGCGCGATCGTTTCCGAGTAAGAAGCGATCTCGGCTTCCGNTTCAAGATTGACTAGACAACCGCGGGCAGGCACGTGCGCAGTTGCGACCTNTTGACCGGCAAGNGTTTGCTGCAACGCGTCCGCCAGATAGTGTGCGTTCGCCTTCTTTTTCTGCCGCTCATAGGTGACCCTNTCATTGATGGCGCCCCGGTAGACCACCGCCATCGAAACAGGTTCGATCACAAAGACTTCNGCTGTACGCTCAACTCCTAGGGAGGTAGCTACCAACTGGGCGGTGTCATCGAGCACGGAGAAGTNAATTCCCCACTCCTCACTCTCCTTGGCAATGGTCGCGCGNTTGTCCTGGGGATTGGCATTCAGCATCAGGAANCGCACGCCTTGCGGTTCGAACTCATCGCGCACTGTTTTGAGGTCAGGCAGGACATTACGAACAATCGGGCAGCCGTTGCCCTGTACGAACAGCACAACTGCCGGCGAATCAGCATAGTAAGACAGNCTGTGGGCGACACCTTTCTGATCGATAAGCGTGAAGTCATCAATCTTCTGCGTGATACCTGCCGTGACCTCTATCGAGAANAGCGTTGCCGCGATCGCGGTGACCAAGGACAGAAAGCGAATCATTTTTCCTCCTTCGGAAATTCGCATCATGCTGATGGCTTCAGCGCATTTCCCCACACCTTATGGTGCACACCACAGGAGTTCAAGGCATCCTGAGGCCCCGCTTCAGAGGCTCACAACCCACGATGTACTACTAGAGTCGACTGATCGATCATGGACACCTGCGAGTCTCTGACCTGGCCGCAAGTAGTAACTTGTACCACGCAATTCTGACCACGCTTGAGCTGACCGACGGTTGGGGCAACACAGAGAGTGCATTCTCCCGCAACGAACTTTACGCAGACGCGGCGAATACCTCCACACATGCGTTTAACCTCGCTTTCTAGGTCGCGAAAAACGCTTGCATGCGGGCCTTTAATGTCACGGGCTAAGCGCCGGCCATACGGATAATGACCGCCTATGACTCAGGGACCAACANGGCCAATACTAAGCTGTATTCCTGTTGGATCGGGNCAGAAACAACATGAAGCCNTCTGCGATTAGCCAGTCTCGCGATCAACTGATGNTGTGGTGGTGGAACGGCTGCAAAGAGATCCACAGATCAGACGTTGACACCAAACCTTGCGAGCAGACGCGCTAGTTCCGCGGGTGCGGACTCACACTCACGCAGATTGAATCGCACCGCATGCAAACCAGCAGTCTTCGCTGCAGCAACGTTGCCCTCGCGATCGTCAAGGAACAGCATCGACTCCGGCGCGATGCCTGTAAGCCGGGTAATCTTCCGGAAGTACTCCAGATCCGGTTTCGCCACGCCCAGCTCGCACGAATAGAACTCGCGGTCAAAAACCTCGCGGTAACCCAATCGTTCCGACATGTGACGGGCGCGCGACGGCTCCTGGTTTGAAGCAAGCCAACAAAGCCAAGTGTTGCGAAGTATGCCTATCAATTGCGCCACGTCCGCGTCGACCGCAACCGTGGCCCACGCTCGAATCAGTCTCGGTGCCGCATCGGGATCGAGGTTCCAGCGCTCAAACACCGAGGGCAGGCGTGCGGCAAACTCGCCGTCACCCCACTGACAGGGCTTTTCTGCCTCGACAATGTCATGCACAAGCGGCTCGTAGTTTTCCGGCAGAAAACCAAACACGTGTCGCAACATATCCTCCACGCCCCGCGCCGGGAGTTGGATGACACCGTCCGCGTCAAACAGGATGACCTCAATGCCCACAAAACACCCGCCTTACCGTGCGACCAATGCTGTCGAGCGTGAACGGTTTACGTACAAAGGCCGAGGCCCCGACTTGGACACCCGGTCACCTCGTGCAAATCCTATTATGATTATGATATTGAAATCATTATCGCGAACTGGCAGTTTGCAATAATGACGGTCTTTGTCAAAGTGCGACTCCCGAAGGTCAAGTATGCCTCCGGCGGCAACGGCACCTCCGCGCTAAGTGCGGCAACTGCGGTAGAAGTAAGACAGAAAGAGACAAGAACGGATCGCTGCAATTTGCCGATCTTGAGCGCATCCAACGTCGCGCACAGTGANGGCTCCACGGAACACCGCAAANATTCAGGTCTCTACGCCAACAGGGCAGTGATCCGAGCCCTCCACATCTCTCAGGATGAAGCTGCGCCTGACCTGTTTCGCCGCCGACGGCGAGCAGAGCACGTAGTCGATGCGCCAGCCAACGTTCTTTTCTTTCGCACCACCCCACTGTCGCCACCAGGAGTAATGCCCGGCCTCATCACGATGTTGCTGCCTGAACATATCGACCCAGCCTGCNTTAAGCCATCGGGTAAATTCGGCGCGCTCCTCCGGCAGAAAACCACTCGACTTCCTGTTGGTACCGGGTCGGGCGAGGTCGATCTCCTCATGGGCCGTGTTGTAGTCACCCACGACAAACACCGGCCCGTAANGTCGCGCAGCCTGGATACGTTTAAACACCGCCGCGTAGAAGTCNAGCTTGTANGGGACCCGACTGTTGTCACGGTCCTTACCGTTGCCCTTGGGAAAGTAAACGGTGGCAATCGACGTACGGCCAAAGCGTGCAAGCAGNAATCGCCCTTCNNCATCGAATTTTGCCTCNCCAAGCGACGTCTCAACCGCGTCGGGCGCGACCTTCGAATAAAGCCCTACCCCGCTGTAGCCGGGCCGCTCGGCCGGGCTGAAGCTCGCGTGCCAGCCCTGCGGCTCACGCACGCCGGATTCCAGTTGATGCGGGAAAGCCCNCACCTCCTGAATACCCATGATATCCGCGCCGGTCGCATCGAGAACTTCGAGAAACCCTTTACGCACGCANGCGCGCAGGCCATTNACGTTCCAACTGAGAACGCGCATNCGCGGCAATCCGACTAGAACACCATCCGGCCAAGGCTTTCGGCCACGCAACAAGGTTTNTCCTGTCCTTCAATCTCTACGACGATTTCATTCATGGTTTCGATCATGCCGCCTTTGATTTCAACCCGCTTCAGGGTGCCGGTGGTGCGNATTTTNGCCCCTACCGGAACNGGCGACGGGAAGCGNACCTTGTCAAAACCATAATTGATCGATAGTTTCTGACCCTCTATCGCAGGACCGTCNAGCGAGGCCTCAGCGGCACGGGGCAGGTGNCCCATGATCGACAATGTCAGATGCCCATGGGCAATCGGCGCGCCAAACGGGCCTGCCTTGGAGCGCTCCACATCGATGTGAATCCACTGATGATCNAGCGTGACGTCNGCAAAGTCGTTCACGCGCTCCTGGGTAATCTCAAACCACTCGGATTGACTGGTTTGCTCTCCAATCCTGCTCTGCATGATGTCGTACGCCTTCTGCAGATTTTCTTCTGACACGGGTTTCTCCTGGTCTGTAGTTGCCTTNCAATCTCAATCCATGTTGAGCCTGTTTTGCATGTGCAGCGGAAGGTCGCACGGTTAAGCCGCGACAAGCCCCTGATCTGATGCAGCAATACGGCGCGGATCGAGCGCATCGCGCACGCCTTCGCCGATGAAGATGAGGAGTGTCAGCATCACGCCCAGCGTNACAAACCCCGTGAGCCCAAGCCAAGGTGCATGCAAATTGGCTTTACCCTGAGCCANAAGCTCACCCAGCGAAGGTGAACCTGCGGGCAAGCCAAAGCCGAGGAAGTCGAGTGCTGTAAGCGTGGTAACCGCACCACTGAGGATAAAGGGCACAAAAGTGAGCGTCGCCACCATCGCATTAGGCAAGACATGGCGCCTAAGCAGTTCGAGATCCGCCACCCCAAGTGCGCGTGCCGCGCGCACGTATTCGAAGTTTCGGGTTCGGAGCACTTCTGCCCGAACCACGCCAACCAGTGGCATCCAACTGAACAACGTCAGGATCCCCAGCAGCCAAAACACACTCGGCTCTACAATGCTGGCCAGAATGATCANCAGCAGCAGAACCGGGAGGCCTGCCCAGATTTCAACCANACGCTGCCCAAACAGGTCGACAAGACCACCGAAGTAGCCCTGCAGCGCACCCACAGNAACCCCGATGGCAGATGACATGATGGTCAGCGTGATTCCAAACAACACGGACAACCGGAANCCGTAGATCAANCGCGCAAGAGTATCCTTACCGCTGTCGTCAGTACCCAGCCAGTGCCTGGCCGAAGGCGGCGCCGGCGCAGATTGTTCGATGTAAAGATCAGNCCGGTNATAGGTATATGGCACCAGGGGCCAGAGCATCCAGCCCCCGCTCTCCTCGACTAGCTGCTGCACGAAAGGGTCAGAGTACTGGGCTTCAATAGGTAATTCGCCCCCAAGTTCCTCCTCGGTGTAGGCAAACATGACCGGCACCCAGAGCTCGTCATCGTGGCTCATAAGAATCGGTTTGTCGTTGGCAATGAATTCCGCAAACAGCGAGAGGACAAAGAGGACCATGAAAATCCAGAGCGAGTAATAGCCACGCCGGTTCGCTTTGAACTGGGCAATCCGCCTTTGGGTAATCGGTGTCACTGCTGCAATCCTCCCAGGTTCAATCGCGCGTTTCAAAGTCGATCCGCGGATCAACCAGCACGTAGGTCAGATCGCCAATCAGGTGCATCACAAGCCCGATCAGAGTGAAACAGAACATGGTGCCAAAAAGAATGGGATAGTCGCGTTTAACCAAAGCTTCGAAAGACAGTAGGCCCATGCCGTCGAGGGAAAATATCACCTCAATCAATAACGAACCAGTGAAGAATATTCCAACAAACGCTGACGGAAAGCCCGCAATCACAATCAGCATAGCGTTTCTAAACACGTGCCCATAGAGCACACGCTTCTCCGCAAGCCCCTTGGCACGCGCGGTCAGCACAAACTGCTTGTTAATCTCCTCCAGAAAGGAGTTCTTTGTCAGCATGGTGAGTGTGGCAAACCCACCGATGGTCAGCGCGGTGATAGGTAAAGCGAGGTGCCAGAAATAGTCTTTGATTTTTCCAAACGTCGAGAGCTCATCAAAGTTCTCCGAGGTCAGGCCACGCAGCGGAAAGATGTCGAAGTAGTTCCCGCCCGCGAACAGGACAATCAACATCACCGCAAACAGAAAGCCCGGGATCGCGTAGCCAACGAAGATCAATGAACTGGTCCAGAGGTCAAAGCGCGAGCCATCCCGCACCGCCTTGGCCACACCAAGCGGGATTGAGATTCCGTAGATCAACAACACCGACCAGAGGCCCAGAGAGATCGAAACCGGAACCCGCTCAGCGATCAGCTCAATCACCGGCCGGTCCTGAAAGAAACTAGTCCCGAAATCGAGCCGGATGTAGTTCCAGACCATCTCCCCGAAACGAACATGGGCGGGCTTGTCGAAACCAAACTGCCGCTCTAGGTCTTTGATGAGCTCAGGGTCAAGCCCATAACTGCCGAGATCAGAACTAGCGCCCGTATCCACAGAGGTGTCCGTGACTCCAGAGTCGCCGCCGCCGCTGATCCCAGACGTCGAAGAGACGTTACCTGTCGTAACCTGAGCAATAATCTGTTCCACCGGACCACCCGGTGCAAACTGCACTATGACGAAGTTGATCAGGATGATCCCGAACAACGTTGGCAGAATCAGTGCAATCCGCTTTGCAATGTAGCGACCCATCTATTGACTCCGTCTCACCGTGCGCTTGACGCGCCTTCTAGATCCGTCATGATCTTTTTTATTATTACTGTCATAGCCATCAGCGCGAGGCCCCGGTCAATTCTGCCAACCGCACGAAACCTTGGGCTATTGGCCGGATCCCATCAACACGGTCCGATCCATGCTACACGCTGCAGTTTAGGATTCCTATTCACCTTCGCATTAAGCAAGAACAGCGCCTCTCTGAAGTCGTCGGTAATCCAGACGCCTTCGACCAACTTCTCATTGATGCTTGCCGGCTCGTCAATCACCAGTTCAAGCAAACGGTCGCAGATCAGGTTGTTGACACCGATAAAAGACGCTCCGCTCGGCGGGCGACTTTTGTGCAGCATCTTATTGAAGCTGTCAAAGCTCCCAAGCTGACGAAAATTCTTCTGGCCACCGATTGGGCGTCCGAGGATGCGTATTCAAAGCGCGTAAAGCCCGCAGCATATTTCAACGGAATCTGGTACGAAGTACGGTGTCGGTAGTCCGTCGCACCGATACTCGACGCGGCCAACAGCGCCACGAGCGTCAGAGCCGCGCGAACTCCCGGGGTCAAGGAACAGATCTCGCCGGATATCAGACCACGTCGACAGTATTCCGCAGCTTGTCGGCAGCCTTACCAGCTACCTTGCGCAGTTCGTTCAACTCTCCCGCAACCGCACGTTGCAACATACCGGCGTCAGTGGCGTGGAGAACAAAGCGCGAACCCAGCTTGATGGCCCGCGCGGAGGTGTCCACCGTCTGCTGGTGCACCATCACTGGAATCCCGCGAGCTTCGCAGCGGGCGATGATGTCTTTGACAACCTTCAGATAGCGTGGGTTTTTGTAGTCGTCGGGAATGCCAAGCGAGGTAGACAAATCGTTGGGCCCGACAAATACGCCGTCGATGCCGCCCACATCCAGCATATTTTCGAGGTTCTCGTACGCTGGCTCAGACTCAATGCCGATGATGACCAGCGATTCCTTGTGACGCGCCTGCAGATACTTCCTCGTCGCAGGGCTGGGGAATTTATTCTCGCGTACAGCGCGAGTCAGATACTCACCCTTGAGAGGGTGCCAATTTCCAGTGGCCACCACCTCTTCCACCTGCTCTACCGTCTCACAGTACGGCGCCAGCACGCCCGCAGTGCCGGCGTCTAAGGCCATCGCCACGTACTCAGCCTTGGGTACCGGGATCCGCACGATCGGCGTGACATCAGCCGCGCGCAGCATGCGGACCAGGATCTGTATCTCGACACGATCCCTTGAGCCGTGCTCTGAGTCGATGATGCAGTAATCCGCTGTACTCCCGCGCAGCGCCCCTGCCCAGCGTGCAGAAGCCATCGCCGATGTCATGAAGCCAAATACGTGCTCACCGCGCTTAAGTGCGCGTTTCAGTTTTATCGCGTCCATGAGTGTTCCGCTCGTTTTGTCGGGACTATACAGGAGCAAGATGAACCAGGGCGGACAGCGCACGCGGACTATCGGCATGACTCAAGCTTCGAGAATCTCACGCTTAGTGGGCGACGGCTCAACATCCGTGCCACATTCGGGTCCAAGGCGCATCCTTGCCCCGACCTGCCGATTAAACGTTAACAAAGGCAACCTCAGGGTCGATGGATCACCTTGCTTTGCAAAAGCGGACTAGGCAGCCGTCATCTGCCCGGCCAGATGGCCAACCTTCGGGCCCCTGCCCGTAAAACGGTCTTGGGTAGGTGCCTCGAAAGTAACAAAAACACGGGGATTTCAAGAGCGTGGCATGCGCCTAATGCCTCCCGCAGGGCCGACGACTCTCGCTCAAAGAAATGGTGATACACAGCCGCAAGGTGACTTGCTGCAAACCTCGCTGCCGGCATTCTCCATTTTTGTACCGAGGCGACAGCATCGTGCAACTGTTCGTTAGCGAAGCCAAGCCGGACTGTCTCGCACGAGGCGCTGAACGTCGAGACGATCGCTCGGGACTTTGCTTCGGGCACCTTGCACAGTGCCTGCTGGGTATCCAACAAACCCGCATCAGAAATGGTCGGATGGCCTTTGAATGCGTTGAACAGGCGGGATTCATCCCGATTAATGCCCATGAGTAGCTGGACCTCTGCATGCACAGGGGGCTCCAGCGGCGACATTGGCAATGTCTGCAGGATCCAA
>PAWP01000105.1 GCA_002714125.1 Gammaproteobacteria bacterium | reverse complement strand
ATCGATACCTGCAAATCGTTTAAAGAGCAGGCCCTTGCCTTCCATCACTGGCTTACTCGCAAGCGCGCCCCGATCACCAAGGCCTAGGATTGCTGTCCCGTTGGAAATCACAGCTACCAGATTGCCCTTTGCCGTATATCGATACGCGTTGGCAGGATCCTTGTCAATCTCTAGAACAGGCTCACCCACGCCTGGCGAATAAGCCAGCGACAGATCCCACGCGGTCTCCGCAGATGTAGTGAGGTTGACTTCAATTTTCCCGGGTTGCGGAAACTCGTGGTAATGCAGCGCAGCCTCGCGAAGGTGGCCGTTCTTCGGGGGTTCAGATGTCATATGGGTGCCCGATGCGGGAACCGCTCCGGGGCCGCCAGACCGGGTCCTTCAATGAGATGGATTGGAGCCCTGGCGGCGTTAGCGGCGGCCGCGATTGCCAAACCGCTTATTGAAGCGGTCGATACGGCCGGCTGAGTCGATCATCTTCTGTTTACCCGTATAGAAGGGATGACACTTTGAGCAGACTTCGAGGTGAATGTCTTGGCACACTGTCGACCGCGTCTTGATAACGTTACCGCAGCTGCATGTCGCCGTGATCTCCTCGTACTTGGGATGAATATCTGCTTTCATGCGCTCTNATTAACCTTCAACTAAGTCACACCCTAAGTGGGTCCAAAGCAGNGACCATCCGCNCCTNTAGGGGCAAAATGNTACTGCCNNGAAGAACCANNAATTTTAAACGAAATTGACAAACCACCGCAATAATATTCGCTACTGTCTNANGGTGGCGATGCCGGTCCCNCTGCGGCAGACCTTCGACTACCTGCCANCCGCCGACGGANCGCTCCCTGCGCGGGGCNTGCGGGTGCTCGCGCCGTTTGGTCGGAGNGAGAGGGTTGGCGTTGTACTCGGNANAACCGATGCNCCTGATGTGCACGCAGNCCGACTCAAACCGATCGNCCGCGTGATCGACTTGGAACCCGTGCTCGACGAAGACTCGCTCACCCTGCTGGAACGCGCGGCCGCCTATTACCAGCACCCAATCGGAGACGTTATTGCGACAGCACTACCTACATTGCTGCGNAAGGGTGAGGCCAGCCAGTCGCAAACGGAAATGCTGCGCGCCACCGGTCAGGCGGGNGATCTCAGTCGAGCCCCGAAACAGGCCGAAATCCTTGCCGAACTTACTGCCCGCCAGTCCGGNATGCCNCGCAGTCAGGTTCGNGCCAGAGGCTTCTCGCCCTCCGCANTGAAAGCACTGCAGGACAAAGAGCTGGTCCGCGCNGAGATACACACCGACACCCCGCATGTATGGCAGCCCACAGCAGGACTTACCAGCGAAACGCTTCCCACACTCAATCCAGACCAGAAAACAGCNCTCGAAATCACGCACACACCTGGCACGCACCTAGTCTACGGCGTCACCGGCAGCGGCAAAACCGAGGTGTACCTGCGCACAATGGAGTCGGTACTCGCGGCGGGTAGACAAGCGCTGGTGCTCGTTCCGGAGATCGGTCTGACGCCGCAGACAATTCGTCGCTTTGCTCGGCGCTTCGATGCGCCGGTAGAAGTACTNCATTCAGNGCTCACCGATAACGAACGGCTCGCAGTCTGGCGGGCNGCCGGCNACGGCAGCNCAGCGATTGTGATCGGAACACGTTCCGCCATCTTTACGCGGTTCCGGGACCTCGGCATCATCGTTATCGATGAGGAACATGACCCGTCATACAAGCAGATGGACGGCTTTCGTTACTCAGCTCGTGACCTTGCCGTCATGCGCGGCGCCCGTGGCGGGATCCCGGTAGTGCTTGGGTCAGCTACACCATCGCTTGAATCCTATGCGAACGCCCGGTCNGGGCGTTACACCTTCACCCANCTTCCCATCCGAGCAGGNGGCGCTGCGCTGCCGCCCATCCGGCGCATTGACGTGCGACAACAGCACGTGCAAGACGGGCTCTCGGCATCTATGCAGAAAGCAGTGCGCGAGCACCTTACCCGCGGTGATCAGGTGCTGATATTCCTCAACCGGCGCGGCTATGCCGAGGCTCTGATCTGTCGCGCCTGCGGCTGGCTGGCAGACTGCCCCCGCTGTGACGCTCGGCTGACCTGGCACCGCGATCGGAATCAGGTAATTTGCCATCATTGCGGTACTACNCGACANACACCCACTAAGTGTCCGGACTGTGACGCCAGCACATTTGCGCCATTGGGTGCGGGAACGCAACGCGTCGAAACNGGACTCAAGGNCATCTTTCCAGAAACCCGCATCATCCGTATAGACCGCGATACAACACGCGGCAAGCGCGCNCTNGAAGACCGACTGNANGAGATNAACAGCNCAGGTGCGGCAATCCTNGTTGGCACCCAGNTGCTGGCAAAAGGGCATCACTTCCCCAACGTAACGCTGGTTGCGATCCTCGATGCGGACGCAGGCTTCTTCAGCGCCGACTTCAAAGCCATGGAGCGCATGGGACAACTCATTGTGCAGGTNTCCGGACGTGCCGGTCGCGCCGNGAAGCCTGGCCAGGTCATCCTGCAAACCCACGTACCTGACCACCCTGCCCTGGANCCGCTGCTCAAGCACGACTATNTGAGGTTTGCCGATCANCTGCTGGAGTCCCGCCNTACGGCCGGTCTGCCNCCAGGGACGTTCTGCGCNCTGATGCGAGCGGAGGCAACACAACAGGCATGGCCCATGCGTTTTCTCTCTGAAATCCGGACCCGTCTCACNACCCCAACTACCGAACTCTGGGGGCCTGTGCCGGCGCCGATGGAACGCCGTCAGGGCCGCTTTCGTGCCCAGCTGCTGCTGATCGATCCATCGCGACCACGCCTTGCCAGATCCGTTGCTGCCGCCATCGACCTTGCCAAGGCCTCNTCNCTCGTACGNAGGGTTCGNTGGTCCGTTGANGTCGANCCANTAGATCTGTCCTGACTCNGCGGCAGGNGTAACGCCATGAGAGCACCAGGAGGCTNGCACAAAGCCCTTTAGTGAACCACGGGCCCTGCAGGCCATAGGNTCTACGCAGCCTCCGGGNNGNGGCCATTAATTGNCTTATCGAGGTGCGCAAGCGCGTGTGCAATCGTAGAATGNCTATNGCGGCATCANTGCCGNGTTCCCTACACGACCAGGTGTTANNANAAGCGCGATAGATGCCACAGGACTTTGCCAAGCCCATGTCCTCCCGCCGTGACCAAGCCAAGCCCGTATCACCGCTGGTCTGGTTTAGCACCGGGTTTGCNGGCGGCTTGTTCTGCGCCTTNTTGATCTGGCTCCTGCTTGCGGTTCCGCCGGACGCAGAGGCGCCCGAACTGACCGCCCCTCGGACCGAGCCGGTGCCGGAACCTGCACCCACCCAATCGACTGCGCTAGAACTCGATTTCTACGAGATGTTCCCTAAATCGGAAGTNCCAGTAGTTGAAGAGTACCTGCCCGAAGGTGGCAAACGCGTGGTTCAGGAGGTGTCTTGGATGATCCAGGTTGGCTCCTTCCGCGATCCGGCAGATGCGAACTCGCTGCGAGCCCGTCTCATCCTCGAGGGTTTCGAAGTGACCGCGCACCCAACGCCCGTCGAAGGCAAGATGTTCCACAGGGTCGTTCTGGGACCGATCGCGAGCGAGATGGAGGTGGCACGCATCGTGGACCGACTCGATGAGGCGAACATCCCNTCCATGCGTGTAAGGATAGTGCAATAGCTAAAATGCCCTGCGCTTGAAAACCCCGCCGGGCGCCCCCAANTTACGAGCATNGGANCNTCCCCNNATCCCNCNATNTCATCGCCTGTCCGGAGGCCCATTGGAACAATACCAAGGCACCACCATCCTGTCGGTGCGCCGCGACAAGTCAGTAGTTATCGGCGGNGATGGTCAGATCACGATGGGCAATACGGTGATGAAGGGCAACGCCCGCAAGGTACGCCGGCTGTACAAAGATCAGGTAATTGCCGGATTTGCCGGCGCTACCGCCGATGCTTTCACGCTGTTCGAGCGTTTCGAGGCGCAGCTNGAGAAACACCAGGGGCACCTNACCCGGTCNGCGGTCGAACTGGCCAAAGACTGGCGTACCGACCGGGCCCTGCGACGGCTCGAAGCCCTCCTGACAGTTGCAGATGCNAAAGTGTCACTNACGATAACCGGCAATGGAGATGTCATAGAGCCNGAAGACGGCGTGATGGCGATAGGTTCCGGTGGGCAGTTTGCCCAGTCTGCGGCTCGTGCACTCGCGGAGAATACCGACCTGCCAGCGCGCGAGATCGTTGAAAAGTCNCTGAAAATCGCCGCTGAGGTCTGTATCTATACCAACGACAANCGCACCATTGAAGAGATCACCCTAGCGTGAACATGACACCTCGCGAGATTGTCCATGAGCTGGACAAACACATCATTGGTCAGGCCGGTGCAAAGCGGGCCGTAGCGATTGCGCTGCGCAACCGCTGGCGCCGGATGCAGCTCGACCCTGAACTGATGGCGGAAATCTCNCCCAAGAACATCCTGATGATCGGNCCTACCGGCGTTGGCAAAACNGAGATCGCACGCCGCCTCGCTCGTCTCGCNGGTGCTCCCTTNATCAAGATAGAAGCCACCAAGTTCACCGAAGTGGGCTATGTCGGTCGTGACGTGGAGTCAATCATCCGCGACCTTGTNGAAGCAGCGGCCAATCTATTGCGTGAAGAGCAGGCCCGCCAGGTCCGTCCGCGCGCGGAAGACGCCGNGGAGGAGCGTGTTCTGGACGCGCTCCTGCCGCCCCCACGCGGCCAGGACAGGGACCGCGACAGCAGCACCCGCCAGGTCTTTCGCAAGAAACTCCGCGAGGGCCAGCTCGACGANAAGGACATCGACATTGAAGTTTCGGCCGCGGGCGTNGGCGTTGAGATCATGGCCCCACCAGGCATGGAGGAACTGACAAGTCAGGTTCAGAACATGTTCTCGAANCTGTCANTAGACAAGAAGAAGACCAAAAAGCTGAAGGTCAAGGACGCTCTCAAACAGCTTATTGACGAAGAAGCCCTGCGTCTCATCAATGAAGAGGACCTGAAAACCCAGGCCATCACAGCCGTCGAAGAGACAGGAATTGTATTTCTGGACGAACTCGACAAGGTGGCCAAAGGCGCTGAAACNGGGGGCGCCGATGTCTCGCGCGAGGGCGTGCAGCGAGATCTTCTGCCGCTGATCGAAGGGTGCACAGTGACNACNAAGTANGGNCTCGTGCGTACCGATCACATCCTGTTCATCGCCTCGGGNGCNTTCCACCTTTCNCGCCCTTCGGACCTTATTCCGGAACTGCAGGGCCGCCTGCCTATCCGGGTTGAGCTNGCGGCACTGACCGCCGATGACTTTGTNCGGATTCTCACCGAGCCNGACGCCTCAATCACGGAGCAGTATCAGGCGNTGCTGGGAACAGAAGGCGTAAAGCTTGAGTTCACAGAAGACGGCTTGACCCAGATCGCGGAGGTCGCCTGGCAGGTTAANGANTCCACCGAGAACATTGGCGCACGCCGCCTACATACCGTGATGGAACGTCTGCTCGAGACCATCAGCTTCGAGGCTGGCGATACCGCGGGGGGCACTTCACCGCACGTGGTGGATGCTGTATATGTCGACGCTCACCTTGCCGAGTTGTCGGGTGACGTGGACCTGTCNCGNTATATTCTGTGACATGAAGCCTAGGAGGTAAGCCGTCGTGGTCCCGGTTGAAGTCAAACTGCATACGAAGTCCGCCTTCCTCGAAGTGATCTACGATGATGGCATGGTGTTTGAACTGCCCGCGGAATATCTGCGTGTCTTCAGTCCGTCTGCCGAGGTCCAGGGCCACAGCCCGGATCAGAAGCAGCTCCAGCACGGCAAGAAGGATGTGGCGATCACCCGCCTCGAACCCCAAGGCCACTACGCGCTCAGAATCGCATTCTCCGACGGCCACGACTCGGGCATCTACAGCTGGGAGTACCTGTATCGGCTGGGTGCAGACCGGGAGCGGCTCTGGGCAGACTACCTTGAAGAACTCGAAGCGGCCGGCAAGTCACGCGCCTCGGGCGTTATTTTCACAAGCGCTGTCTAGGGCTCCTTTATAATAAATCCAATTCACCGCTGGTTGTTCTGCCATGCGCGACGACGATACGACCCACTTTGGCTTCTCAAGNATTCNCGTAGCCGATAAAGCCCGCCGGGTTGCCGANGTCTTCAACTCAGTCACGGATCGTTATGACCTAATGAACGATCTGATGTCCCTAGGGACCCACCGGATCATGAAGCAGATCGCGGTGGAGATGGCGAGCGTCCGCCAGGGATACAGCGTGCTGGATCTCGCTAGCGGCACTGGAGATCTCGCAGCACGCCTCGCGCCAGCGGTAGGCGAGCGCGGCCAGGTGGTGATGTGTGACATCAATGCTTCCATGTTAGAAAAAGGCCGGGACCGGCTCCTCGACCGGGGCCTGCTGCTGGACTGTGTGCAGGCAGATGCCGAAGCGCTACCGTTTACTGACGCCACCTTCCATTGCGTCACCATGGCCTTTGGGCTGCGCAACATGACCCGCAAGGAAGAAGCACTGCGTTCCATCCACGGTTGCCTGCGCGACCGGGGCCAGCTGGTCATTCTGGAGTTCTCGAAACCCCGGCATCTGCCTGTCAAAAAGGCTTATGGTCTGTTCAAGAAGGTGTGGCCGCACCTGGGCCANCTCGTAACGAACGATGCAGAAAGCTACCGCTANCTGGTGGAGTCCATAGACATGCATCCAGATCAGGAGACGCTTGCAGACATGCTCCGCAACGCCGGTTTCGTGCGGGTCCGGCACCATGACCTGCTGGACGGCATAGCGACTATCCACGTCGGCCAGAAGACCTAAGTAGTGCGCATCGCCCGCCTACTGCAGATTCTCTGGGTGGTGTTGCGCCACCGCCTGGACAGGCTCCTGCCTNCCGGTGGCCCACCTGCCCTGCGGGNCCTNCGCCNGGTGCTAGGGCTNTTGCCTACGCCTGGCACACACCCGGCGGTATCCATGCGNCGCGCTTTAGAGGAACTGGGACCGGTGTTCATTAAATTCGGCCAGAGCCTNGCTACGCGCCGCGATCTNCTTGANCCGGAGATCATCGCGGAGCTGCNANGTCTCACAGACNACGTCCCNCCGTTCCCCGCGGGCGAGGCAGTTGCAATCATCGAGGCTGAACTTGGAGCGCCGGTCAGTGAGTTGTTCGCCAATTTCGAAATCGCGGTCCTCGCGTCGGCCTCAGTTGCGCAGGTGCACGCCGCTGAGCTACCAGACGGGCGCNAGGTGGTAGTGAAAGTCATACGCCCCGGAATTGAAACCCGTATTCGGCGCGACACCGCGCTGATGCTCCTCCTTGCGGGCGCTGTCGAACGCTGGTCAGCAGANGGNCGGCGNCTGCACCCGGTNGACATCGTNCAGGACTACGAGCNNGTCATTNTCGATGAGCTGNACCTGANCCTCGAGGCCGGCAATGCAAACCGTNTGCGGGAGAACTGGCTCGGNAGCGGCANGCTGTACGTACCCGAAGTGCACTTCGATCTAACNCGAANCCGCATCATGGTCTCGGAACGCATCCACGGCATTCCGNTTTCGGAGATNGAGGANCTCACCGAACACGGAGTGAANATGCAGGCTCTGGCGACCGCCGGGGTGGAAATCTTCTTCACNCAAGTCTTCGAGCANAACTATTTTCACGCAGACATGCATCCCGGCAACGTCTTTATTGATGCTACTGACCCCGCCAACCCGAGTTATATCGGCCTCGACTGCGCGATCATGGGGTCACTCACCGAAAACGACAAAGACTACCTGGCACGCAATCTGGTGGCGTTTTTCAGCCGCGACTACGCGGAGGTAGCGCGTCTGCATATCTCGAGCGGCTGGGTACCCGCAGACACCAACGTGACACAATTCGAATCCGTGATCCGCGCTGTCTGCGACCCATTGTTCCAGAAACCCATCAGCGAGATCTCGTTTGGGCGAGTCCTCGTGAGTCTCTTTCAGACTGCCCGGCGCTTCAATATGGAGGTCCAGCCGCAACTCGTGCTGCTGCAGAAAACCCTTCTGAACATCGAAGGGCTCGGCCGCCAGATCTATCCGGGGCTCAACCTGTGGGAGACGGCCGCACCCTTCATGGAACGCTGGATGGCCGCACGCGGCGGCGGCCTGATGCTGAGAAAGCTGTTCCCAAATGCACCCGAACCACTGCTCCAGCTGTCGGAGTTACCCGGGCTCATGCACAACGCGCTGACCGAACTGGCTGGTGCAGGTGCGCGCCACGAGGAGCAGATCAAGAAACTCGATGCGCTGGAGGAGCGCCTGGAGTCCTCTCAGAAGCGCAATGCGGGCCTGGCCGGGGTCGCCATCGCAACCGCGCTCGCGGTGCTGTGGATTCCGCTCGAAGGACCCGCAGTAGGAAGTGAAGTAATCCTCGGCACGTCAGTTGCCGGGGGTGTGGGTGCATGGCTCCTCTTTCGGCCGTGAACCGGCAGGTTGCGCCACGCGCCAAAGCCACTCTGGCGTTCTGCGTACACGCGTCCGTTGTGGGATGCCTCACACAGCAACTTGGCCGCCTCTTCGGCACCTCAAGCGCGTTGTGCCCAGACTGTATAACTCTGTCATGTACTTCGAATCAGAGTTTGGCTCGGGCTTGCTGCCGTTGGCGACGCATCCGCAACCCTGACAGATCTAGACTTTGGTCCAGGAGGTACGCTGAGCTTCGACGAGTCATACCATGCCAAGGCGTTCCAGTTTGACGTGTCCTAATTTGGCACAATGACACCTGGGACAGTGATTGGACCCGCATCCTAGCTGCTTATGTTGGTCGGCTTGGGGGCAGCTCCGGCAGCCCACAGGGTTGCACGAACAATGGCGAACACAATCCTTAAATCCAGGGCCTGATACGGCTCNTCAGGAAATCAAAACAGGCTGGGCGACTCGCCTCCTATGCTAGGATANTCATCCCGCCAAGGGACAAACGGGCCCCTAGAGTCAGCCCGAAGGAGAGGCATATGGGATTTGGCATGACCGAGCTGATCGTCGTACTGGTCATCGTGCTGCTGTTATTCGGCACCAAAAANCTAAAGACATTGGGTGGTGACTTGGGCACGGCTATTAAAGGGTTCAAGAACGCGATGGCAACCGAAGAGCCCGCAAAGCTTGAGGCGGACACACCGGTCCCCATGGACGCCGGCAAGACCGCTCAGAACAAGGCCACCGAAGAGCCGGTTCAGAGCACTTCCAAAAGCTGACGCGGCNGCACTGCAATGCTCGACGTGGGCTTCTGGGAACTNCTGCTGGTCAGCGTTATNGCGCTGATTTTCATAGGNCCGGAGAAGCTGCCGGGCACCATCCGCACCGTTGCGCTGATGGTNGGCAGGTTCCGGCNGAGTCTNGCCAACCTGCGTATGGAGTTCGAGAACGAGATTGGCGCTGACGAAATCCGCCAGCAGCTACACAACGAGGCTGTCATGAACAGCCTCAAGGAAACCCGCTCCGAGATCGACAACACCATTGCCGAAACCAAACGTACGATCCACGACGTCACACATCCGCTTGCAACCCCCAGCCNGAACCTCAACCAAGACAACCCTGAACCTGCCAACGCCAAAGGCTCCACGCCCGCCCCCGGCGCACCCGCGTGCCCAAGGCCATGAGCGCTGAGGAACAGTTGCCGGCCAATCAACCAGCCGCGAAGGGCACGGTCGATGCGTCGACAGACGAAGGTCAGCCGCTGGTCGAACACTTGATAGAACTGCGCCAGCGGATCCTACATGCGTTACTGGCAGTGCTCGTGGTGTTTGTCCCTATGTTCTATTTCCGCGAACAACTGTATCTGTTCGTCTCGGAGCCGATGCGCATGCACCTCGAGGAAAATGCCACGATGATCGCAACCGAGGTTGCATCACCCTTCTTCACGCCTGTTAAGTTNGCATTGGTCATGGCGCTGTTTGTCGCCATCCCCTACGTCATGCACCAAGTCTGGTCCTTTGTCGCCCCTGGTCTGTACAAGAATGAAAAACGCATCGCGCTGCCACTGCTTACCACGAGCGTACTGCTGTTCTACGCCGGCATGGCGTTTGCCTTTTATGTCGTGTTCCCGCTCGCGTTTGCATTCCTNACCGCAGCCGCACCGGCTGACGTCACCGTGATGACCGATATCAATCGGTATCTGGATTTTGTCCTGAAGCTGTTTTTCGCTTTCGGTATGGCGTTCGAGATTCCTATCGCTATTCTGGTCCTGCTCTGGACTGGGGCCACCGACGTTGNAAGCCTCAAAGCAAAGCGGCCCTACGTGATCGTCGGGTGTTTCATCTTCGGTATGCTGCTAACGCCTCCTGACATCATCTCGCAGGTGCTGCTCGCCATACCCATGTGGGTGTTGTTTGAGCTTGGCCTGGTGTTTGGCAAGTTTGTCCGGGCGGAGGGGATCGACGAGACCACCGGGGAAGAAACCGGTNCACAAAGTTAGTCTNAGGCTACTGGCGNAGTCAGCGCCCCTATACCCCCAGCANAAACGTCACCGGACCATCACCAGCGATGTCGACNCGCATGTCAGCNCCAAACTGNCCCGTCGCCACTGTGCCAAGTTGCATACGGGCGAGGTCAACAAACCGTTCGTACAACACCTCAGCCTGCTGTGGCNNTGCCGCGGATGAGAAGGACGGACGCGTCCCTTTGCGNGTGTTCGCGGCCAGCGTGAACTGGGAGACTACGAGCAATTCACCGGCTACATCCGTNAGTGAAAGGTTCATNTGCCCTGCCTCGTCAGCAAAGATGCGGTAGCCGAGTACCCGCTCAACAAGCCGTGAAACCGAGGCGTCATCATCACCCCTGTCAATGCCCAACAAGAGCACAATGCCGCCGCCGATCTCACCTACAACCTCCCCCGCGACGGTGACGCGCCCTTCGAACACGCGCTGAATCAATGCCTTCACGACGCTGTCCGTTTGCGTGGCTCAGATACCAAAGTCATCTTCAAAACGACTGGCCATGTCCCGCGTGGCCCGGACCAGGGCATCGATAATCGTTGGCTCCGTGGCGGCATGGCCCGCGTCACGGACAATNAAGAGTTGGGCNCCNNGCCACGATCTATGGAGCCGGAAGGCGTTTTNCAGCGGACACACCATGTCGAACCGNCCGTGNACAATNGTNGCCGGCAGGTGTTTGATCCGGTCAATGTTAGCGAGCAGCTCCCCCGGCTCGAGAAAACACTCGTTTGCAAAGTAATGAGTCCCGATCCGGCAGCGGGACAGCGCGCGGTGAGCATCACTGTAGTGTTTGATCAACCGCTGATGAGTCTGCACCGTAGCGCAGTGGGCTGACCACGCAGACCACGCCTTAGCAGCAGCCATGCGTTGCAATTCATTGGTGCCCTGCATCTGACGAGCGTAGGCCCCTACTAGGTCGTCACGCTCAGATTCCGGTATCGGGCGCAAAAAATCCTCCCAATGGTCCGGGAAAAACTGGCTGGTACCCTGCTGGTATACCCAATGAATCTCGCTCGCGGAACCTAGGAAAATCCCGCGAAGCACCAGCGACAAGACCCGATTCGGATGGGCCTCTGCGTATTTCAAAGCGAGGGCAGAACCCCATCCGCCGCCGAAAAGCATCCACTTTTCAACACCCGCAAATTCCCTGATTCGCTCCAGGTCTAGCACCAGTTCGTCAGTGTTGTTATCAGTCAACTCGCCATGAGGTGTTGAGCGCCCGGCGCCGCGCTGATCGAAAAGGATGATCCGGAATTTCTTGGGATCAAAGAAGCAGCGGCTGTCGAACTCACAGCCGGAGCCGGGCCCCCCGTGGAGGAATACCACAGGGATACCGTCGAGTGTTCCGCTTTCGTCCATGTAGAGTTCGTGGACATCATCAACCTTCACTCGGTGCCGGGCATATGGTTTGATCGGGGGAAAGAGCGGCAACATTTGGCGTCTCCCTAATTATTATGGTCTATGCCGGTGCGGGTCAGCCCGCCATCCGCCCAGCGCGTTTGCGTTCGGTCTCCGTAAGCAAGCGCTTGCGTACCCTGATCGCCCCGGGAGTCACCTCAACGAGCTCATCGTCGCCAATGAACTCAAGCGCAGCTTCGAGCGTCAGGCGTACTGGCGGCGTCAGGATCACGTTCTCGTCACTGCCGGCTGCCCGGATATTGGTGAGCTGTTTGCCTTTGAGCGGATTGACAGCAAGGTCGTTGTCGCGGCTGTGGATACCAATAACCATGCCTTCGTAAACCTCTTCACCGGGGCCAATCAGGAGCCGGCCACGCTTCTCAAGGTTGAAGAGCGCAAAGGCAAGCGCTTTGCCAGTCGACATTGACACCAGAACGCCGTTCACTCGCTGATTGGCCACCTGCCCCTCCAGAGGTCCATAACGGGAGAAGACACCCGTCAGAATGCCACTGCCCGATGTCAGGGTGAGGAATTCGCTGCGGAAACCTATAAGACCTCGGCTGGGGATTTCATAGCTAAGCCGCACTCGCCCCGCACCATCGGGCATCATGTCCTGCAACTGTCCGCGGCGCGTGCCGAGCGCTTCCATGATGGCGCCTTGATGCTCGGTTTCCACATCAACCACCAGATCCTCGTACGGCTCTTCCTTTTGGCCATCGACATCCCTGATGATCAC
>PAWP01000104.1 GCA_002714125.1 Gammaproteobacteria bacterium | reverse complement strand
AGCCTCAACTGGAACTCGGCATTCCCAAGTGCCTTGATTCAGGGTACGCACCTTCTGAGCGCAATCGAGCAAATAGAGGGCAAAACGAATACNCGGCCATAAACTAACTCAGCCAGCGCCATGTTCGAAAGACTGAGCNTGAATGTCTGCATCGCACTGAGCCGTTGNGGTGTCCCGCTGCGTGTTGCAGGTTAAGCATTCAAGGTTGACCATGTTTCTCTGGACAATCTATAGCGCCAGGTGACCGACGANGTTCTCCTTGGGGCAATGCACTGGGCCAGCTAGCGTTGGTTGAGCTAGTTGGCATCAACCTCGACCAANAGGTCAANCTCTGCCGGAATCTTTTATACAGAACGGACGGCAGGGCGTAAGCCGAGGCGGGCAGCTTATGCAACGAAACCCAGCCTACAACATTATTGGTGTCGCGNATCTNCCACAGCNTTAACATCAGTGCGCGCTGGTATAGGTCGACCNGAGAACGCCCATACAGGAGCGCAATCAGTACCCAACTGGTCAAACTGGGAGCATTGCTAAAGGCTTTCGGAATGTANTCAATTGACCNCCTCCGACATCGGCATGTCAAAGCCTCCGTTCCAAACCGGGGACGTCCAAACCCTGCTGCCGTCCGCGAGCAGCACGGTGACCCAATAGTAATCTCCGGCCCTTNCTCTGGNNGGATCCTGCCAGCGGAACGTGACGTCACGTGAAGGCTCAGGCTGCAAGACNCGAAAATCCATGCGGTCTTCATAGCCGCCGCTTCTCAATACCCTCNTGACGCCACTCTGAATCTCGTCGTAGCCAAACAGAAACCGGCCCGCTGGCAGTGTCGCGGGTGCTCGGTAGCGCGACGGCAAGGATTCGTCTTCCAATCCATCCCGAAGTGCGACCTCGACGGCCACACCGTCGTTGGGGCTATCGAGCGTCAGCAACAGGCGCGCCGGGATACCGTGACTCCAGGTCAGAAAGTCCACGCGGGTGTCGTTGTCGCTCAGCACTGCTGCATGACGNGGATCTGGCCTGCCATCGAGATGAACCGCAGCGATACCGGCGCCGGTGACCTTTACAAAACCGATCCATTCACGGCCGTTNCGTGGCCAGTCACGCTGATCAAGCCAGGGGGCGCTGTCTGAGCTGAGCGTCATTTCGATTACCGACTGGGTGGGAAACACCGAGACCTCGGCCGGGATCTGCTCAGGGCTGCTAGCCGCACGGTCACTGGGATAGATCGTATGCACCGCCTCACCGTTCCTAGCAACGGTGATTGCATGCACCGGCGAGCGCGCTGCAACCTCGCCGGTAACTACCACTGTCTTCGCAAACTCCGAGCGTCCTGTCGGGGCAGTGCCATTGACTCGAACATCGACAAAAGGCCTGCTTCCGACCGCGACATAAGTTGATGGGCCNCCGCCCCAATCCTTGCTGTCGGACGAATCAAGGAAGGCCGTCCAGGCTTTCATGCTAAAGCTCGGCGTGGTTGCCTGCATCAGTCCAAAGCGATGTCCGGCGGCTGCCACTCGCGACGCATACCANAGATGTGCTCCTTCCGCGTGCAAGGGTTGAACNTAGCGCGGCCTCGCGACACCAAAGCGCCGGACATCGAAAGCCGGTGCCGGCAACGCCACAANGGCATGCTCGGCATTGGTGTCGACACCGNNGTGGAACANGTGGACCGCTGCCCCACCCCCCTCCAGCGGGCGCGCGTCAACCAGGTGATGAGCTTTGGGGACTGCAGTGTTTGGATTGATATCCGCGCGGTGAGGCAAAGGGCTCTGCCATAGTATGTCAAACTCGGGGCGCTCCCTAACAACGATTGGATCGGATACACCGCGGGTGCCGCCTCCGCCTGAACGCACCTCTATGCGGTAGATCCCTGGTCTGGAGAACTCAACGTCCAGTGACTCCTTGGTGCCGAGGCGTTCACGAAAGGCACCATTGACCAGTACGTCAAGCGCCGGCCAGGTTTCTGGCGGCATCGGCCTCTGCAGCCCATCCACCACGTCGACACCGACAACTGCAGGCTGCCCTGCAGTAAGTATGCTAGGCGCATCAAACACGACAGTTCTGCCCTTTGGCACCGCCAGGACATGCGGTGTCACGGCTATAGGTCGTGCCGGATCCTCTGGCTGCGAGCGGAGCCAAAGTTCCGGCTGTACGCGATCGGCGAGGGGAAACAGCACTGGTCCACCCGTAATGGTGATCGTCGACCCTGCTGGGATCAGACCTTCGGTAAGTGCGAACTCCCAACCAATAAATTTCCTTGCGGCTACCAGCACCGGCACAGCTGGTGCCGTGTTTTCGGCACCTAGATCTGGCCC
Source organism: Gammaproteobacteria bacterium (assembly GCA_002714125.1). The sequence continues at coordinate 37,994 of PAWP01000104.1, read as the reverse complement.
GATCGGAACGGAAATATTTGACTGCATGACTATGGCAATTTCCTGGATCCCCGGCTNTTCTGGCCGGTCGGCATCTGATGGAANAGTGGCANCCGCCCGAAACCACGCGGGGTTAGGCCATGCCCAACGGGGCACAATCACACTGGCGCCCGGGTAGAGATCGGATTCAATCTTGAGTTCCAGAATAGGAAGAACGCGCGCTCCAGCAGCGGATCCTTCCGGCAATACCAACCGCGCTGTGGCCTGTGCCTGGGCGCGCGCTGGCANCNTGTCCAGCGNCGTCCACCGNGCGTAAAGAAGGTCGATGCGGGCGTGCTTTTCCCACACNGGGTCATGTCGAGACGAGGCCCAGGTCTCGGTGAGGAGTTCGAGGGCCAGCAGGCGGCCTGGGCCAGGCCGAGCATGATCAGCGCCCGACTGTGTGAGTAGGATTTGCAAGGCCTCAACCCGGCTGTCCACCGGACTCAGCGGATCAGCCGCGGTCAGTAGAGCATTTTCCGTACCGTCCCCCGGCAATGTCAGAGAATCACGGGCGTGCGTCTGCAGCGTAAAACTGATCAGCAGCGCGGCTGCAAACTGCATGAGTCGCAACAAGCGCATTNGGTTCAGAGACAAACCCGCAGCGAGGTCAGGTAAGCCATGCTGGACGGTGTAGTGCTCTAGCCAAGGCATCTGTCGAGTGAATCCGTGGTTTCAACGGTCANGAGCAGGATGACTGAATCAATTTCAGTGTCCATCGACTTTTTGCAAAATTGTGGGTTTGCAGGTCAGACNCGACCGCGTATGTATGGCACAAAGCTAACAGGCTGCCAAGACGGAGAGCCTGCAAACCTGCATGCNGGTAAGTTGTAACAGGCGTACTGCTATGGGAGCGAATAAAGCGCACTACCCGAATGGTCTGCAAGCTGGAGACAACCCTCATTAAAGCTACTGGGCGCGCCGGAAGCAATTCTTCGGGCCTGGCATGGTAATCAGAACGTCAATATCTCGGGCTTCAGCGATTCGAGTTCGACAACACCGACTGAGTTGTGCCCCTTCAGCATACCCGCGCATTCGCCTGGGTTGAATGTTAGGCCGCCCGGGCCGTCCGAAATAGTCTGCATATGGGTGTGACCGTGGAGGGTTAATTCGACGTTAGAGAGGTCAAGTGAACTAAGGTCCAACGGATCGTGCACTACAACAATCTTGCGCCCGCTCCATTCGAGCCATAGCGGTGGCTCGATAAAGCTGAAACCCAGTTCGCTGCTGGCGGCCTCGAGGCGCGGCAACTCACCCATATCGTTGTTGCCATACACACCCGACATCGGCACGAGAAGGTCAGAAAAGACCTCAAGCGTCTTTGGTTGGGTGATGTCACCAGTGTGTATGACATGGTCAACCGAAGCGGCATTGAAAAGTTCAACGATCTGCCTGACGTTGCGCAGATTGTTGTGGGTATCGCTCACCACACCCAATCTCATCATCCGTATACTTTTATATAATTTTTAATTAGTTAGANACTAAACTTTATGTTATGTCTAGTNGGCAATAGTAAAAACAAGAAACCAGGGCAAAGCCCCGGCTTCTTATTCGAGCCTAAAGTTGTGAACGCGCTAATCAGGCAACTTTTTCCAGAATGTGAATGCCGCAGGCACTACCCAAGCCAATCACGTGGGTGAGGCCCAGGCGTGCCCCCTCAACCTGTCGCTTGTCTCCTTCTCCGCGTAGGTGTGTTGACACCTCATATATGTTTGCAATACCCGTAGCTCCCAGTGGGTGCCCTTTTGAGAGCAAGCCACCCGAGACGTTGACNGGGATTCGACCNCCAAGGGCCACTTCTCCATCATCAATCATTCGTCCGGCCTCGCCATCACCGCAGAGCCCCAGGTTTTCGTAGTGCAGTATCTCGGCGGTTGCAAAGCAATCATGCAGCTCCACCAGGTTAATGTCTTCAGGGCCAACNCCTGCTTGTTCATAAGCCTGCGCTGCTGCCCGGCGTGTGCACGCGTTGACATCGGGCATGACCAGATCCCGGTCAGAAAATGGGTCACTCGTCAGNACTGAGGCGCGAACCTTAACCGCTCGACTGAGCCCAAGTTCCTTGGCCTTGCTTTCTGACGCTAGTACGGCGGCAGCGGCCCCATCTACGTTGACCGAACACATCAGCTTTGTGTTCGGATAAGAAATCATCTCTGCATTCATAACAGTTTCCAGCGGCGTCTCGATCTGATACATAGCCTTGGAATTCAGTGTTGAATGGTGGTGGTTCTTAACCGACACCTTGGCAAACTGCTCGAAGCTGGTGCCGTACTTTCTCGAGTGCTCCATCCCGGCTTCGGCGAACACGGCAGGCATCGTACCGGATCCCAGTAGGCCTTCCTTGGGGATTCCAGCCGCACCGCCGGCGCCGCCCAGCAGTCCTTTACCCATCTGCTCCACGCCGACAGCGAGAACCAAATCGTTGACACCCGCCTTGATGGACATCCACGCTTCTCTGAACGCAGTCGCACCCGTCGCACATGCATTGGCGCAGTTCACAACGCCAATTCCGGTCTGACCAATCTCCTGCAGGATACGTTGCCCGACCATCCCACTAGACTGGCCTAGGTTGCCGCAATAGAGGGCCTGCATGTCCTTCATGGTCAGATCGGCGTCGTCCAACGCCATTAGTGCGGCAGTCGCACCTAGCTGCGGAACCGTCTTCTCGGGGAAACGCCCGAACTTAATCATGTCAACGCCGACGATATATACGTCGCTCATAGTGTGCTCCTTGGGCCAGGGCTGGCCTCAGTTTCGTATTGCATTACCGGATGGCTACACCGCTGGTTGGAAGAAATAGCTGATGTAGCTGTTACCGTCGCGATCCTTACGTCCAAGCGCATCTTTGTAAACAACCTCAACGGGCATATCAAACTGAATCTTGTCAGGATCTGGCTCGACATTGATGAGGTTGCCTTTGACCGTTCCTCCACCATCCAGGTCAACTATNGCCGAGACGTAAGGTACTTCTATGCCTGGGAAGCTACGGTGCACAATCGAGTACGCGTACAACTTACCGGTGTTCGACAGTTTCACAGCCTCCATGGCGCCGCGGCTCCCGCAACTCGAGCAGTTCTCTCGCTCGCCTAAAAACACAGCACCACATTCCTTGCATTTGTGGCCTTCCATGTAAGGGTCGTCGCCATCCGGTAGTTTCAGCCAATCCACCACAGGTAGCGGTGCGGTTGCTTCTGACATTCGGGGCCTCTCCTGGATTTGAATTAAAACTCCGGGATAGCGTAAACCTCCGCAACCGGCCGGGCAACCAACGGCCGGGATGGTTGCGAGCGTTTGCCGCATGCACGTGACCTGTGCAAGTCTGCAGTTGGTTTGACAGGAGGCGCACTGTGCCCAGCTTTCTATGCTTTTGCGGCAGCGCACGCGCCGCATCTTTCAATCAACTTACATTGGACGTGCTAACCGATGCTGTCCAAGCAACGGGCGCAGAAGTGACGCGCATCTCGCTCCGTGACGTTGGGGCACCACTCTATGACGGCGATCTTGAAGCTGAACAGGGCCAACCTGACGGGATCAAGCGGTTGCGCCGCGCCATCGAGGCACACAACGGGTTGCTGATTGGCTGTCCCGAATACAACGGATATATAACGCCACTGCTGCTTAATACCCTGAACTGGGCGACACGGTCCGAATCCGCGACACCCGACCTGGCCCCATTTCGTAACAAGCTGGTCGTTATCTCAAGTACCAGCCCAGGTTCTCTCGGGGGCATGCGAGCAAGTCGAGAACTCCATAACTTCATGACGGGGACTGGCGCACTGGTGCTTCCACAGGTTTTTTCTATCCCACGCGCGCTGGACGCGTTTGACGATGATGGCAACCTCACTGATGACCGCGCTCTAGGCCAGGCTGAGGTGATCGCAGCCCGTCTCGTGGATATGGCGAGCCGCCTTGCCTGAGACCCACCTGCACGACTGGCTGGTAACTGGCGCAGTGCTTGATGTGGCATTTGAGCTTGATGCCCATAACGGCGTCACGGATGCCATCTTGCGATGCCGAGGCTGTGGGCAGTATGGCCTGCTCGGGCTGTTAGACTGGGCCAGTCCCAAGCTGACCTGTCGCGTCTATGCGGTGGCTGAGCTTAGTGCTGAGCCCGTCGCGGTTTTTCTGCGCAACATGCACAGCGAGTTCTGCGATCTCACGAGAAAGTCTGCCGAGCACGCTGCACTCTGCGCCACCGCAGAGCCGGCAAACGTCGTGATCGCAGCGGAAGTCCCCGCCTTGGCGGTGCTTGCCTCACAACAGGCCCGAGTCCGCAGGCCCGCCTGGCGTGAGGATCTGCTTAGACCAGGCGAATCCGGCTGGCTGCAACGGCTGCACGTCGTCTGAATCAGCCACAGGCTGCTCGATGTCGAAGTATTTTTACCAAGGGCGGTATACGCCTCCAATTGCGCCATAGATGGCCATATGGCAGTGCATCTTGCGATCCAAACGATGGCAAGCAGTACACAGCAATACTGCTCCCGGAGACAACTCGCCTCGCTGAGCACTTTGAAGGTGGTCATGAGACCGCGCACTTACCAGTAATGGTCAGGTCACCTAGCAGTCATGACCGATACGCAGACTGATTCCGGCACGCTCCAAGCATGGCACCCACTCTTGCAAGCAGATTGTCTTCGACGGCGCCTGGCCAAAGTTCGAACCGAAGGTAATATCCCGGGTTTCGGCCACATTGAGGCTCCCATCATCGAAGCGTTCTCCATTGCAGTAACCGTCGGTGGCGTTGAAGCCGTGTCCGCCCGGATTGACTCTAAAGATGCCCCTTCGCACACATTGATTCTTGGCCATGGTGCTGGGGCGGGTATGAATCACGCCCACATGCAGAATATTTGTGATGCCCTCAATTCGCAGGGTATCGCTGTATTGCGGTTCCAGTTTCCATACATGGAGCTGGGGAAAAACCGGACCGATCGCCCCGAGGTATGTACGACGGTGATCACCGATGTAGTCTCGGCAGCGCTTGCGAGAACCAGCAGCCCTCTGCTCCTAGGTGGACACTCCTTTGGAGGTCGCATGGCATCCCATGCATTGGCGGAACAATATCTGGATGTGGTGAGAGGCCTAGTACTATTTTCCTTTCCTCTGCACATGCCAGGTAAGCCCGCGATCAAACGCGCTGCACATCTGCCAGCTATAAATCAACCCATGCTGTTTTTGTCCGGTAGCCGGGACAAGATGGCGGAAGAAGAACAGCTCTGCGAGGCCCTAGCGTTCGTTAAAGGAGCAACCGTGCACCGGCTCTTCACTGCCGATCATGGCTTCAAAATTCTCAAACGAACCCGTACCGATTCTGAAGATGTCTATACGGAGTCCGCGCGACTGATTCGCGAATGGCTGGAAAGGGAACGCCTGTAGCCCACCGCGAACCATAACTTTCGCGCGCGAGGAGGTTATGATCCCCGACAGGTTGAACAGGAGTCACCCACCATGTATGACCTTGTTGTAAAGAATGGAACCGTTGTCGACGGCTCAGGTATGCCGGGTTTTAAGGCCGACGTCGGCGTGATCAATGGTCGCATAGCCAGCATCGGCCGGATACGCGACAAGGCTTCGGAAACCATCGACGCCGAGGGCCATGTCGTCTCGCCCGGATTCATCGATGGTCACACACATATGGATGCGCAGGTAGCTTGGGATCCCCTCGGTAGTTGTTCTTGCTGGCACGGCGTCACGAGCGTCGTCATGGGAAATTGCGGCTTTTCGCTAGCGCCCTGCGCCGAGGCCGACAAAGGCATGGTGATCCGCAATCTCGAGCGCGCTGAGGACATTTCGCCTGTTGCCATGGAAGCAGGTATCAACTGGACCTGGGAGACCTACGCCGAGTACCTCGACGCGGTAGAAGCACTACCAAAAGGCATCAACTACGCAGGCTACATTGGCCACTCCGCACTTCGCACCTATGTGATGGGTGAGCGAGCCTTCGAGGCGAAAGCGAGCGAGGATGACCTTACGGCCATGGGACGCGAATTGGCCAACGCGCTTAAGGCCGGCGCTATCGGATTTTCGACCTCCCGCACACCCAATCACGAAACTGCAGACAGACGCCCGGTTGCGAGCCGCCTAGCCGACTGGGATGAGGTGCGCCACCTGGTCGGAGTCATGGGTGACCTGAATACGGGCGTATTCGAAATAGCCCAGGAGCAGGTAGGCAGGGATCCCGAGCGGATCCGTGATTACTTCGACCGAATGAAGGCCCTGGCCCTAGAAAGCGGCCGCCCCATTACTTGGGGCATGTTCGGCAACCGAAAAGCGCCCGACTATTGGCGACAGTACTTCGACTTGCTCGATGAAGTCGCAGACGCTGGGGGACGTATGTTCGCCCAAGTGCACTCCCGAGCTCTCAACGTGCTCTTGTCCTTCCGCTCAACGATGCCCTTTGACACCTGGGAACTCTGGAGCGACATCCGCGCCAAGTCACTCGAGGAACAGCGGGCTGCGTACACCGACCCGGCGACTCGGGCCAAACTGATTGAAATCGCAAACCGTCCTTACAATGGCCCTAAGAAGATAGGCACCGAGGCACGGGCACCCGAGTACGACTGGCTTTTCCCCCTTGACACGATCGAGGGTCCACACCGCTCGGTTGCGAGTATTGCCGCAGAGCGTGGCACATCGCCGGTTGATGTCTTGTTCGATCTTGCGCTGGAAACAGACTTCAACATCTTCTTCATGCAGCCGATCGCTAACGAGAACCAAGATCACGTACTGGAGATGATTAAGCATCCACGTTCGGTTGTAACTTTTTCCGACTCTGGCGCGCACGTCTCCCAGATCATGGACTCGTCGCTGCAAACCCATCTGTTTGCACACTGGGTTCGCGAGAAAGAAGCACTGACAGTAGAAGAAGCTGTACACCAGGTGACACTGGTGCCTGCGTCATATTGGGGACTCTCGGCACGCGGTCAGATCAGAGAAGGGTTTGCTGCAGACCTCACCATATTCGATCCCGCCACGATCGCCCCGCTAATGCCCGAGATCGTGAACGACCTTCCCGCGGGTGCGCGCCGGCTAAAGCAGAAATCGCGCGGCATCCTAGCAACGGTTGTGAACGGGGGCGTTCTGTTCCGGGACAATGAACACACTGGTGCATTGCCGGGTCAGTTGCTCAGGGGGACTCTGGCGGGTAGCTAAAACTTCTTATGCGCGCCTCGAAGCAGGGTAACTTTGGGTACTGGTACGGGGCGTGCTGATGGTGCGTATGTTCAAGCGCCCGTAGGTACCTCTGTAAACGGCACGCCTTTGTCCGGGCGGATGTCCTGCGGCAGGCCCAGGACCCTCTCGGCAATGACGTTGAGCATAATCTCGTCTGTGCCTCCTGCAATGCGCAGTCCTGGAATTGCCATATAGGCGCCCACGAACGCTTCAGCTTCATCACTCGCAACACCCGCCATGTCCAACAGGTCAATACAAAAAGACGCGATGTCTTGGCTTTGCTTAGCGCCAACCAGCTTGCCAATCGAGTTCTCAGGTCCTGGGGTTTCTCCCCGCGACAAAGCCGATTGTGTGCGAGCGCCGGTGTACTCGAGGCCCGCTTCACGCGCGTACCACGTGGCGAGTTGCGCACGAACCGCGCGATCCGCAATAGCAGGGCCTTCGCCAAGTTCGGTCTTCCGTGCCAGCTCGAAAGCGCCGTCGAATCCTAGCCCACCGCCACCACCAATTGATGCACGTTCATTCATTAACGTCGTGATTGAAACCTTCCAGCCCTCGCCGGGCGCACCCAGACGCTGGGAATCTGGAATACGGACATCTGTGAAGTAGACCTCATTAAAATGCGACTCACCGCTGATCTGTTTAATCGGTTTGACCTCAACCCCTGGGGATTTCATATCCAGGAAGAAGTAGGTCAAGCCCTGATGTTTAGGCACATTAGGGTCACTACGGGTCACCAGTATCGCGTAGTCGCTGTACTGCGCGCCACTGGTCCAAATCTTCTGACCGTTAATAATCCAGTCATCGCCGTCGCGCGTCGCACGGGTTCGCAGTGCGGCGAGATCAGATCCCCCAGCGGGCTCGCTAAACAGCTGGCACCAGATCTCCTCTCCACTCGCTAGCTTTGGTAGGTAGCGTGCCTTCTGCTCGTCACTTGCATACGCCATCATGGTAGGCGCTGCCATGCCCTGACCAATTCCGAACGGACTGCTGGTGACGTTCCAATTGGCTTCTTCTGCTGCAAAGATGGAGGACTCTACGGAAGACAAACCTTGTCCGCCGTAATCCTTGGGCCACGCCAAGCATGCCCAACCATCTTTGTACTTCGCGAGTTGCCAGGCCTTCGCTGCAACGAGCATATCGGCCTCTGTGTCGCCCTGCGCTTCTACGTAGTTATGTGCCGGCGCGTTCGCGGCTAGCCAGGCGCGCGCCTTTTGCCGGAAAGAGGCCTCGCTGGCAGAGTCACTGAAGTCCATAGGTCTACCCCCGGACAGAAGACTGGTCAGATAATTTGTCTATTCGATTCTACCTCGACCCGGCTACCGTGTGTCAGTCGCCACCGAGCGCGGATTCCAGTTCCTCCCAACGTACATACAGTGCTTCGAGCGCCACCTCAGCCTCCGCGGTTGCGTCGAAGACCACCTGCTGTTCAGACTGTGACCTTTGATAAAACCCGGCAGCGCCCATTTCCTCGTTCAGTTCAGCAACACGTGCCTCGAGCGCTTCAATTCGGCCAGGCACCTTCTCCAGTTCGCGTGCAGCAGCGCGTTCAGCCCGCCGGCTCTCCCGGTCAGTCTCACGTGCCTGCTGCCGCTCAGACTTCCCTGCGGTCTGTAGCGGTGCCGCGCTGAATCCCGGCATCGCCTCAGGTGGGAATCTACCGCCCGCCTCGAGCCAGTCGGTATATCCGCCGTGGTATTGAACCACGCTGCCGCTGCCGTCCAGCACGAGGATTGAATCAACGACGTTATCGAGGAAGGCGCGGTCATGCGTGACGAGTAGGACGGTGCCAGAATAGTCGGCCAGCAACTGTTCAAGCAGCTCGAGGCTGTCCACATCGAGATCATTGGTTGGCTCATCCAGCACGAGCATATTCGTGGGAAGCGAGAACAACCGGGCGAGTAATAGCCGGTTCTGCTCACCGCCAGAAAGCACCCTTACAGGGCCGCGGGCCTGATCTCCACTAAACATGAAACTGCGCAAATAGCTGATGGTATGAATGTCGCGTTTGTTGATCGTCACGTATTCGCGGCCATCGGCAATGGTGTCAGCGACGTTTCGATCCGGATCGAGGACAGAGCGCTGTTGGTCAAAATAGGCGGTCTCGAGTCGGGTTCCGGTTTTTACCTGGCCTGAGTCGGGTTCCAGATCACCTAGCAAGACACGGATGAGCGTCGACTTACCCACGCCGTTCGCCCCCACGACCCCCAATCTCTCCCCGCGCCGAATCAGCAGGTCAACGTCCCTTAGCACTGGTGTCGTGCCCAGGGCCTTGCTGACCCCGCTCAACTCCTTGACATAATTGCCAGATCGGGACCCCGCATCCACCTCCAGATGTAGCTTGGCGGCCTGGCGCCGCTCTAAGCGGCGAGTCCGCAGAGACTCGAGCATCCGCACCCTGCCCTGGTTGCGCGCGCGCCGCGCTTTGATCCCCCCGCGGATCCAAGCTTCCTCCTCGGCAAGTTTCTTGTCGAAGCGCTTTTGATCCGCCGCCAGCGACTCGTCGTCGTGTTCCCGTCGCGCGAGGAACGTACGAAAGTCAGCAGCATATCGCCTGACCCTGCCAAGCCCAACATCAACAAACACGTTACCCACGCGCCGCATGAGTTCCCGGTCGTGAGTGATGAACATCAGCGTACCCTGGAACTCAAGCATCTCTCGTTCCAGCCAATGCACCGTGGGGATATCGAGGTGATTGGTTGGCTCATCCAGAATCCAAACGTTAGGCGCGCCTACTAGCGAGCGTGCTATCGAGATGCGCTTGCGCCACCCGCCGGATAGTTCTGCGAGCCGAGCATCTGTAGGCAGACTAAGTCGCGAGACAACGGATCGAATCTCATGGTCCAGCGCCCAGCCATCTGTGCGCTCGATTTCCTGCTGCAAAATCTCGAGCCTTGCAGCGGCGCCAGGTGCAGAAAGGTCTTCAGCAAGGCGTCGGTATTCGGTCAGCAGTGCCCCACGCCCTGCAACGCCCACGGCAACGGCCTCGTAGACGGTAGCGTCGGACCCTGGCAATAGCGACTGATCAAGAATCGCTATCTGCGCCTTGTCATCGTGCCAGATGGCCCCGCCGTCAGGCGTATGTCTGCCTGCCAGCACACGCAATAACGTGCTCTTGCCCGCACCGTTGCGGCCTGTAACGCAGACGCGCTCACCGGTACCGATGGTCAGATCGATGCCATCCAGCACGACATCCTCACCAAACTGGACAGTGACGTCTTTAGCAGCAAGTACCGGCTGAACTGCCATGATGAATATCGGGAAGGTAGTGTGCGTGCGGAGTCTAACAGCCCAATTGCCCGTCGATTGCAATATGACTCCCATGCCGCGACAGTGTGCGTATGGACAAGACTCATGCACCACCTCTTAGCGGAATCAGAATACTGGACTTCACCCGGGTCATTGCCGGACCGCTCGCAACCCAGCAACTAGCCGATCTTGGCGCGACGATTATCAAGCTTGAGAACCCTGTAACAGGGGATGAGGTGCGTGGTATGAGCGCAGTCGGACCGCCCCGCAGCCCTTTTTTTGTGGCCTTCAATCGGAGTAAACAAAGCGTCGCCATTGATCTAAAAACTGCACGCGGTCAGCAGTTGGCGCGCGATCTTGCAGCACAATGTGACGTGTTGGTACAGAATTTCAGGCCAGGCGTGATGGAACGATTTGGGCTCGATCATGCTGCGCTGCGTGCTGCGGACCCACGGCTCATCTACGTCTCGGTATCAGCCTACGGCGAACACACTGCAATGCGCGAACGCCCGGGTTTCGACCCGGTCCTTCAGGCTGAATCCGGCATGATGGAACTGACGGGAGAAGCAGATGGACCACCTATGCGAACAGGTCTTTCGCTCATCGACACCTTGACGGCAGCACACCTGAGCACGGCGGTACTGGCCGCGATCATGTCGCGGGCGCAGACCGGGTACGGCGACTATATTGACCTCGCGCTGCTCGATACGGCCATCGCTGCATTAGGAAACATGGGTTCGACCTGGCTGACCACAGGTACCGCGCCGAGTCGAGCGGGCAATAATCATATTCACTCCACTCCGAATGGACTCTTCCAAACGGCAACGGAGCCCATGTACTTTGCGGTGGGCTCCGACAAGCTATTTGGTGAACTGTGCCGCATCATCGGTGTACCTCGGCTTGCACAGGACCAACGCTTCGAAACCGTCGGTATGCGACACGCCAATCGGGATGAGCTTCGCGGCGAAATTGAAGCAGTACTGACCCAACACTCGGCCAACCATTGGGTTGCTCTCACGCGACATCTGCCTGCGGGCAAGGTGCGAACCATGGACGAGGCTTATGCCTCACCGGAAGTAGCGGAACGTAAGCTCGTACATGAGGTTGGCGACGAAGAGGAGACTTTCAGGGTTGTGCGATCGCCTTTCCAGTTTGCGGAGACGCCGGTTGCCGACTATCGAGTGCCGCCCAAACTTGGCCAGGACACAAGGAAGTTCTGACCACTTGGCTCAACCTGGAGGACGAAGCCATAACGGCGCTGCAGAGGGATGGGATCGTGCACTGCCCGTACGAGTGAGTCAGCTCGCGATGATCAATTCACAGGTTTGGGGGGCATATCCAAGCGTACTGCGGACCTCTGGTGGGACCGCTCTAGCGCCAATCGATGGGTTCCAATGACATGCTCATCCGCTGTGACAATCATGCGGCTCGCTTACACTGCTTCCGTGCCGTTGAAAGCCAGTTCGTCAACGCTGCAAACAAACCGCACCGCGGGTATTGACACCGACTCGGTTGCGACGGTCGCCGCAACTTCGCGCGCAGGCAAGAGGAGGTTGTGCCCCAACGCCATCGAATCAAACGTGTGCAGGTAGGGTTGCAAGCGCTCTACGCGGCTCGCTAAGTGATGGGCCTCTACCTGCACCAGACGAGGTCCCCTTGGTGTGTGTGCCAGATTCAGTGTGCCGGTGTATTGCACGTCACTGAGGCCCATCGGGTCCGGGTCGAGACCGGAGGCTTCCAGGACAACGTCTCCGTCTACCACAGCGGTAGCATCCACCCCGTGATAGCTAGAGCGCAGTTCGACTTCACCACTAACCGCGGGGAAGCCCCAGATGGCGCGCAGGTCATCGGTCACAGCNGGGTCACTGCATATTGCACGGGTGCTTAGACCCCTGGCACGAACGCCACTGCGACAGGAAACGCGGACTACGACCATGCTAAAGCGACCCCAGTTCGAGGTGCCAACATCCCAGAACTGAACAGTCAGGGACGCGGGAATCGTTGGGTGCAAACCGGGTGGTAGGAGTGCCTCACGGGAAATGTTGCGCATCTCTGCAGAAAGTTGGAAGCAGGTCACCTCNCNGAGTTCAATCCCGTCAGGACTGAATGCTTCTACAACAGGGGCGTCCTTNAGCAGATCGTCAACATCGGCTGTTCCAAGAAGCATTAGGCGCCACCTGCTGCGACGTCAATCTTNGGTACAGCGCTTGGGGTATAAACTGGGNCAGCTCGCTCCTCGACACTGCGAAACTGCGGCATCACCTCTTCTGCAAACAGCCTCAGACTTGCCAGAACCTCTGCCTGCGGCACCATTTCCATAGCATTCAANAGGAAGTTGATACCAGTTACCCCAATGTCCTCCCATCGTTTGATGGTACGCACCANATGGTCTGGATCACCCACNCCCACNCCCTCCGGCAGCCCTTTGGCGACACTTGGGTCGTCTGACCCCGACTTCTTCGCCTTCATCCCAGCTCCTGCATTTCCGAGCGTCTGATATGCCCGGGTTGGATACGCCTCCCGCGTCCAGTAAAGATGCGAATTCGCTACGTTGAAGGCCGTGACCATCGGGACACCAACGTCCCTTGCTTGCCGGTAGTCTTCGTGGCAGTAGAGAAAGTTCATGGTATGGACCTGATCGTTTATCACCCCGCCAATGGGGTCACATTCACGGATTCTGCGGTGATATTCGCNTGTACGCCGCTCCTGTTCCTCGTACCCAGCGGCGGAGACGCCCAGGCAGCCCATTCCTCGGTCGGCAGCATCAAGTTCAGTNCCAGGNGAGGTCACGGTCACCCACATGGGGGGGTGCGGGTCCTGGTATGGCTTGGGCAGCACGTTACGCGCGGGCATCGAGAAAGCCTTTCCATCCCATTCAAACTCATCCTGGGTCCACATCTGCGGCAGAACCCGACAAAACTCATCCCAGGTCTTCTTGGTGTCATCGGGGTTTACCTCGAAGCCACCAAGTTCAGTCCACGTCGAGGAGCGTGCAGTGCCAAACTCAAGCCGCCCCTGCGAGATGATGTCAAGCGCGGCAGCGCGCTCCGCGNCCCGGATGGGATGGTTCATTTCTGGTACGCAGACCACGGCTCCGTGACCAACCCGGATGCGTCGGGTCTGTGCTGCAACGGCAGTAAGGAATACCTCAGGTGAAGAGCAATGTGAGTACTCTTCAAGGAAGTGGTGCTCAACCGCCCAGACATGGTCGAAGCCCAGTTCATCCGCCAGTCGGCACTGCTCGAGCGCATTGAGATAGACGGCAGTCTCAGCCTCACGACTGAATGGACGCGGCGTCGAAAGTTCGAAAAAAATCCCAAATTTCACGGTTGAGTTACCTCCTTGGGACAGGGCCGNATAGGACTGTTGGTTTGGCTGTCATCAAATTCTCCAAGATGATCGTTCATGGCTGCAGAGCGGCCGCTTTTGCTGCGGGCGCTAGATCCGCGCCACCTGCCTCTGCGTATCTGCGCACTATCGAACGCATGCTGGGACTCCAGAACCGGGTGATATGGTCCAGGACACGAGCGGTTGCTTCTACCTCGCCTGCCCAGGCGAAGTTGGCTGCGATCTGGTTGATCATCCGGACTGTGTGCTGTTCCTGTTCGTTCACGGAGACCGTCTCTGATAGGCGCCGGACCCAAACTCCACTTTCTTAGTCATTTTCAGNCGGGTAGGCGCAGTTTGCTGCGCGTTTCATGCACGCAGAATGCGTTGTGGCTGAGTGTACACCTTGAAACTCCCGCCCCGGGCGAAACCAACCAACGTCAGGCCAAGTCGCTGTGCTCGTTCGACGGCAAGGGAGGTCGGCGCGGAAACGGCCACGAGGACATCTATGCCAACACACGCAGCCTTCTGGACCATTTCGTAGCTGGCCCTACTGGAGATTAGGGCAAAACCCTTACCGCGCTCACCGCGGGCGAGGGTCCCTATGAGCTTATCCATTGCGTTGTGACGACCTACGTCTTCCCGCGCGACATTGAGCATGCCGTCCGTCCCGATCCACGCTGCGACGTGAACCGCTCCTGTGGCTGAACGGACCGGCTGAGCAGGTCCTAGCAACCCCGGGGCCTGACCGATGACGCTGGCCAGCACGGTTGTCGAAGCCGTCACCGGCGCAACCTCGCGTAGGGCTTGCTGCAGTGATTCCACACCGCACAACCCACACCCGGTTGTCCCCACCAGCGTGCGTCGGCGCGCTCCTAATCTAGCTTCAGCACGTGCGGTCAATTCAATGTCAACTGTGACACCGTCATCAGCGTGGCGGGCTTCGATACCAAGTACATCATCGGGCCCAGCGGCTATCGCCTCACTTAGCGAAAACCCGAGCGCCAGGTCTGCAAGATCGCCCGGACTTGCCAGCATGACGGCATGGGAGACACCGTTGTAGACCAGGGCTACTGGAACCTCAACGGCCACATGATCGTGTTCGGAGACAGGCTTCAGTCCGGCCCAGGTATCTACAGAGATGCCAATCGAGCTTGCCTGATCCTGGTTCACGTCTTGCTCAGCTCGCGGAAGCGGCTTCCAGCAGTTCCTGCTGCTTCCTGATGAAGTCCGCCTGATTCTGTTGCCAATTTGAAGGGGATGAGACCTTCGAGACCTGCACCGCTGTCACCTTGTATTCGGGGCAATTGGTGGCCCAGTCCGAGTTGTCGGTGGTGATGACGTTGGCACCCGAGAGCGGATAGTGAAACGTTGTATAAACCACCCCCGGCTGAACCCGATCTGTGATCTGAGCACGAAGAACGGTATCGCCCTGGCGACTCTGAATGCCTACCCAATCACCTTCGCTAATGCCCCGATCTTCAGCGTCCACAGAGCTAATTTCAAGGCGGTCTTCTTCATGCCATTCCACGTTTAAGGTCCGCCGCGTTTGGGCCCCAACGTTGTATTGCGTGAGCGTACGTCCTGTTGTAAGCAAAAGCGGGAAACGCCGGGTCACCTTTTCATCGGTTGCTACGAAGTCGGTTACTGAAAACAGTCCCCGACCCCGCACAAACTGATCAACGTGCATAGTTGGCGTACCAGCTGGAGCCGCGTCGTTGCAGGGCCATTGGATACCGCCCTCTTCGTCCAGCCGCGCGTAGGACACCCCCGTAAATGTTGGGGTCAGCCCAGCTATCTCGTCCATGATTTCAGAGGGATGTGAATAGCTCCATGCGCAACCAAGCGCATTGGCCAGGGCCAGCGTGGCTTGCCAGTCCTGTTTGCCCGAGCGCGGTTCCATGACCTTGCGCACTCGCGAGATGCGGCGCTCGGCGTTGGTGAAGGTGCCATCCTTCTCAAGAAACGTGGCTCCTGGCAGGAATACGTGCGCGAACCTAGCCGTTTCATTCAGGAAGATGTCCTGGACGATTAGGCAGTCGAGTGCTGACAGTGCCGCCTCAACATGTTGGGTGTTGGGATCTGACTGGGCAAAGTCCTCTCCTTGGCAATAAAGTGCCCGGAAGTCCCCGTCGAGTGCCGCGTCAAACATATTGGGAATTCGCAAACCGGGCTTGTCGTCCAGGGCAACACCCCAGGCATCTTCGAAGAGCGCCCGGGTTGAGGCATCAGATATGTGCCGGTAGCCGGGCAGTTCGTGTGGGAAGGAACCCATGTCGCACGCACCCTGAACGTTATTCTGGCCGCGCAAAGGATTCACGCCAACACCTTCGCGCCCAAGGTTGCCGGTCAGCATGGCGATGTTGGCAATGCCCATGACGGTCGTGGAACCCTGGCTGTGCTCGGTCACGCCCAAGCCGTAGTAGATCGCTCCATTGCCAGCGCCTGCGTACAGCCGTGCAGCCCCCCTCACATCGGCCGCGCGAACGCCCGTCAGCGCTTCAAGGGCTTCGGGGGAATTTTTCTCCTGCAAAATGAATGAGCGCCACAGATCATAGGCTGGCTGCTCACAGCGTTCTGCGATGAAGTCAACATCCTCAAGACCCTCATCAACGATTGTATGCGCAATGGCATTGATGATGGCAACGTTGGTGCCCGGGCGGAGCGCTAGGTGGTAGTCCGCCTCGACGTGTGCAGATCGTACAAGGTCGGTACGGCGAGGGTCGATGACAATCAGTTTCGCGCCTTCGCGAAGTCGTTTCTTCATACGTGAGCCAAAGACCGGGTGAGCTTCGGTTGGATTTGCCCCCATCACGATGACGACGTCCGATTTACCTACTGAGCTGAATGCCTGTGTACCAGCAGACTCCCCCAGCGTGGTCTTCAACCCATAGCCGGTTGGCGAGTGACATACACGTGCGCAAGTATCGACGTTGTTATTGCCAAATGCGGTGCGCACAAGCTTCTGAACTAGGAACGTTTCCTCGTTTGTGCAGCGTGATGAGGTAATGCCTCCTACTGCGTTAGTACCGTGCTCTTTCTGTATTGCCCGAATGCGGCTAGCGGCAAATGTAATGGCCTCTTCCCACGAAACCTTCCGCCAGGGCTCATCGATGGAATCCCGGATCATCGGGTCGGTGACGCGATCCCTATGCGTGGCGTAGCCGTAGGCAAACCGTCCTTTAATACATGAGTGGCCCTCGTTGGCCTTGCCATCTTTCCATGGCGTCATACGGACCAGCTGATCACCTTTCATCTCCGCGCGGAAGGAGCAGCCCACACCGCAGTATCCGCAAGTGGTCACCGCATAGTTCTGCGGTGTGCCGTGCTCGGCGATTGACTTTTCAGATAATGTTGCGGTTGGGCAGGCATCCACACACGCGCCACAGGACACACACTCTGAGTCCATGAACACCGTACCGCCAGGTGACACTTTGGACTCAAATCCTCGCCCCTCGATCGTAAGGGCGAACGTGCCCTGGACCTCTTCACATGCTCGAACACAACGTGAGCAGACAATGCACTTAGAAGGGTCAAAGGTGAAATATGGGTTTGATTCGTCCTTTTTGGCAGCCAGGTGATTAGCGCCGGCGTAGCCATAGCGCACGTCGCGAAGGCCTACTTCGCCGGCCGCATCTTGGAGTTCACAATCACCATTCGTAGGGCAGGTCAGGCAATCGAGCGGGTGATCCGAGATGTACAGTTCCATCACGTTGCGCCGCAGTCGCGCCAGCGATTCAGTCTGGGTCCTGACCACCATGCCCTGGGTAACTGGAGTTGTGCAGCTTGCGGGATAGCCACGCATGCCCTCGATCTCAACCAGGCACAGCCGGCAGGAGCCAAACGCGTCCACTGCATCAGTCGCACACAGACGCGGGACCTTGATCCCCAACTCGGCCGACGCGCGCATGACTGAGGTGCCTTCAGGCACCTTCACCGGCGCACCGTTGATGGTAAGCGTCACTTTCGAGCCTTCGAGCGCAGGCGCGGGTGTGCCGAAGTCCTTCTGCGGAACGTAGTATTTCAGCATGTGGCTAGCCTCCGACGGCTATTTTGCCTGACTGATCGCGACTCGTCAGGTTATAGCGCATAGCGCAAGGGCGCCTGTTTTGCTCAGAGCTCATCTGGAAAGTGCTCAAGGACGCTCCGGACCGGATTGGGGGTCATGCCACCCATCAGGCAAAGAGATGCACCCTCCATCGTGTCGCAGAGGTCGGTGAGTACGATCCTGTTCGCTTCTGGGTCCTCATCGGACCGAATCTTGTCCACTACCTCGACCCCTCGTACTGCCCCAACCCTGCAGGGCGTGCATTTACCACAGGACTCCTCGGCACAGAACTCGAAGGCAAATCGTGCCATCGCGCCCATGTCAGCCGTATCATCAAACACGACCACCCCACCGTGGCCCAACAGACCGCCGCCGGCGGCAAGTTCCTCGTAGCCCAGCACTACGTCAAGGGCAGACTCAGGTAGGTAGCGCCCGAGCGGTCCTCCTACCTGTACCGCTTTGATCGGCCGACCGGAGCGCGTGCCACCGCCGTAGTCCATGACCAGGTCACGCAGCGTAAGCCCGAAGGGTACTTCAACCAGACCGCCCCGCAGAACGTTGCCCCCAAGCTGAAACGGCATCGTGCCACGTGAGCGCCCCACCCCGAAGTGTTCATAATGCGCGCCCCCCGCAGCCAGCACCGTACTGGTCGCGGCGAGGGTGAGCACGTTGTGCACCAGAGTTGGCTGCTTGAACAGTCCGCTGATTGCCGGCAAGGGAGGTTTGGCACGGATCACGCCGCGCTTGCCTTCAAGGCTCTCGAGCAACGATGTCTCTTCGCCGCAGATGTAGGCGCCAGCGCCAATCCGAACATCAATATCGAAATGCTGCCCACTGCCAAACACGTCTATACCCAATGCGCCGTGCTCACGCGCCCTGGCGAGTGCGTAGGTGAGTACGGTGGCGGCCGCCGGATACTCGGAGCGCAGGTAAATATAGCCTTGGGTTGCCCCCGTGGTTACACCCGCAATCGCCATGCCCTCAATCAGTTGGAGGGGATCGGTCTCGATCAGGAGGCGGTCGGCAAACGTACCCGAATCACCTTCATCAGCGTTACAAACAACATACTTCTGTGGTGCCGGGGTATCCGCCACGGTGCGCCACTTGATGTGCGCGGGGAAGCCAGCACCCCCACGACCCCGCAGTCCAGACGCCTCGACTTCGCCAAGCGTGCCTTCAGCACCAAGTTCCAGCGCCCGCCGCAGACCGGCGAACCCGCCAAGCCGTTCGTAGTCGGCGGGATCGCCGGGAAGGACCTCACCGGCACGGCGGAAAGTTTCGCGCACCTGACCCGCAAGGTAAGGATGAGCGTGGATCGGTCCGACACATAACTCATGCGCGGTTGGATCGCCGCTGGCAAGTGCTGCGATCAGCCCATCAACATCGTTTTCGCGCACAGGTCCGAATCCTATGGCGGCGCCATCAATCTCTATTTCAACCAGAGGCTCAAGGAAAAACAGCCCTCGGCTTCCGCGACGCACCACTTCATGCCCTGCCAACGCCACCCGGGCGGCCACCTGGTCGGCGTCCAGCGCGCTTGCTGTCGCATCAGCAGGAACGTAGACCCGCATCATTCGACCTCCAGGAGCTCAAGAATCCGATCAGCGTCTACCTGGCCAATGAGCCTGCCGTCTACCTCGGCGGTGGGCCCAACCGCGCAGTTGCCAAAACAATAAACCGTCTCAAGACTAACGCCTCCCGCCGAGTCGGTGCCAAAAGCCGTTGCGCAGGCCTGTTCAAGGGCGGCGGCTAGCGTTTCGGCACCTACCGCCTGGCACGCTTCTGCCCGGCACAGGCGCACGGTATGACGCGACGGCGGAGACGTGCGGAAATCGTGATAGAAAGAAAGGACACCATGCACTTCGGCGCGAGACAGATTGAAGGCGTCTGCGAATAGGTCAAGACGGTCGGGAGGTACGTAGCCCAACTGGATCTGGGCTTCACGCAGCGCCGGTAACAGCCCGCCTGGCTTGTTGGACCAGGCCGCGAGCACTGCTTGCAGTACCGTTTCAACGTTCTCTGTGAGATTGTCGGTCAAGATGGTGACCAGTCGTGTAGATGTTTGCGCGCAGAGTATACCTGCGCCCCGAAGAGGCGCGCCCGGCTGGTACACTGCCTGGCTAAAGCCAAACGTCGGGAGTGGCATTTGTGAAAGTTGGTGTGCTGCAGTTCTTCAGCTGGCCAGGGCGGCGCGGCGAGCTAAGTGAAGTTTACGATCGGGCTATGGATCGCGTTCATATCATGGACCGGAACGGATACGACGCAGTCTGGATTGCGGAGCATCACTTCAGCACCTACAGTGTTTGCCCCTCGATTCATATGATGGGTACGCACTTCGCGGCGAACACGAAAAACCTNCGAATTGGCACCGGCGTATCACTTGCAGCTTTCTATAACCCGCTGCGCCTTGCTGAAGAAGTAGCCCTACTCGACGTGCTCTCCGGCGGGCGCGTTAACTGGGGCGCCGGACGCGGTTTCGACGCTAAGGAGTTCTCGGCGTTTGCGGTGGAAAAGGAAGAGTCCTACCCCCGCTTTCGCGAAAACGTCGAGATAGTTCTGGAGGCCTGGAAGTCAGAAAAACTGACCTACGCTGGTGAGTACAACTCCTATGAAGACGTCATGGTGCTGCCAAAACCGCTGCAGCAGCCACACCCGCCAGTATGGATGGCCGCGTCGTCTCCCCCAGCATTGGAGTGGGCAGGCAGCGTTGACCGGATGATCATGCAAGACCCGCATTCTTCGATGGCATCGATTGCGGAGAAACAGCAGCTCTACCTGGANGCCAAAGAAGCCGCAGGNCACGCGCGCGAACTCGGCGATACGCCCGTGGCACGCCTGTTGGCAATTGCCCCCACCGCTGAAGCGGCGAAGGAAGTCGCAGAAAACGGTGCGCGCTGGACCACNGGCAGCTACGCCAAAGGCGGACNTGTCGGNGGCAACGATCCCGTCAAGCGTTATGTCGATGAGGTCATCATGTGGGGTACNCCCGAGATGGTGGCCGACACCATCCTCGAATACGCAGAGACCGGGCACCTGAATTATCTACTCTGCGCACCACTGTCGCAGCAGAGCTTTACCCTGTTTAACGAGGAAGTTCTGCCGCGTATCCAGTAGCACCAGGACGTTGCCTTTGAACCTGAAATTACCGAAGGAAAAGACACCATGAGCGAACTCAGCGAATTCCGGGCGGATACCCGCGCCTGGCTCGAAGAAAACTGCCCAACGAGCATGCGCACGCCAATGGTCGAAAACGAAATGGTGAGTGGCGGCAGTAAACACCGCAGCCCCAACCCGGATTCCTATCTGTGGCTGGACCGTATGGCGGAGAAAGGCTGGACTGTCCCTAACTGGCCAAAACAATATGGCGGGGCCAACCTCTCGATGGATGAATATGTTGTGCTGCTCGAAGAGATGTCCAACATCAACGCCCGCACGCCGCTAACAGGCATGGGGACCATTATGATTGGCCCAACGCTGCTCGAGTACGGAACCGATGAGCAGAAGGAGCGCCACCTCCCGAAGATTGCCAGTGGCGAGATACGCTGGTGTCAGGGCTACAGCGAGCCTGGATCCGGATCGGACCTTGCGAGCCTCCAGACGCGCGCGGTTGATGAGGGCGACCAGTACCGCATCAATGGTCAGAAGATCTGGACCTCTGGTGCTAATTTTGCAGATTGGATCTTCTGCCTGGTCCGCACCGATCCGGATGCACCCAAACACGAAGGGATCAGCTTCATGCTCTTCAACATGGATCAGCCAGGAGTGACGGTTAAGCCGATCCGACTAATCAGTGGTTCCTCACCCTTCTGTGAGACCTTTTTTGACGACGCNATTGCTGAAAAAGGTAACGTTGTGCATCGGGTGAATCAGGGCTGGACTGTGGCCAAGCGCCTGTTGCAGCACGAACGATCTGGCATCCACACGATGGCTGCAGCCGCAACCGCAACCAAGCGCGTGCTGACCAGCATGACCCTGCCTGAAGCCGCGGCTCACTACCTTTCGGGTTCTGACGACGCGATTNCCGATTCAGCCTTGCGCGATGAAATCGTGCAGCACGGTATGAACGAACGTTCGCTGTCCCTCACTCAGCGCCGTACGGTTGAAGAGTCCGAAGGCGGAACACCTGGAGCCGCAACCTCAATCTTCAAGTTCTACGGCGCCGAAGTGCGAAAGAACCAACTCGAGTTGCAGCTGAAGGTNCGGGGTACCCAGTCCTTTGGNTGGGAAGGCGACGACTTCACGAGCGANGAGCGNGAACTCACTCGAAACTGGCTTGGCTCCAAGGCGGGCTCCATCGCGGGTGGTTCGAATGAGGTCCAGCTCAACATCCTGGCCAAGCGTGTCCTCGGCCTGCCTGACTGATGAAGGAGACTGTTGGCTCGAGCAAGGTGGCAGCGTTCTTCTACACGCTTCCCAAACACCCTCTTGCAGTTCAGCAACTTGTCTTCCAGATTGCAATGTGGGATGTCTGCTTAGCCTCACATGAAGAACTGATATTGGGTTATCACGACAGCTCCGACNGGNCTGACNNNCGTGTCTGAAACCCCAACCGCAGGCCGCCAACAAACGCATGTGCCGNCCAAGCGCATCGTGGCCTACGCGGATCACCTGACGGCAGCACCTGGCAACACGGTCAAGTGTATGGTTAGCACCACAGCACCCCAGTTCAGGGCGGAACTGATCCGCATCATTTCTGGCGANGCACGCAGCNATGGTACNGGCTATTCAGAGGTGACCGTCCAGGCATCATTCGCCAGCATCTATCNAGGTAGGGAACAGGCCATCGTNCCTGGATCNTGGGCCCAAATGCGGGGCCTACCAGGGATCCTGCAGGCGAGCTTCACCTGCTGGTTCATGCCCACCATCGNCACAGGCAAACAGACGTTGCTCACTGTNCCAGGAGGACCAACGATTGAGCAATGGGATGCCGTTATCGGTCTCTCAGACAGCGCCGGCTGGCATCCGCTGCCGCTACCTCTGCAATGCTGGCGCTGGTACGCGCTCAGCCTCGGTTGCGAGGGTAACGCCACGGTACTCGAGATCGCGTTATGTCCAGCACCTAACGAAGCCAGCGTTACGGGCCGNGTGAAGGTAGCAGGCCCATTGGACACGGAAGCCGGGAATTGGCTGCTGTGCTCCGATGGTAATCGTAGTCGCTGGAATGGCCGAATCGAGGCCCCGTTAATNNGTAGCGGCGCGCGGGTTCCAGCGGCCGGGGTGAAAAGCTGTACNTCGGCCTATCGGCAGGCCGTTGCNAGCGCCATCGCGCGTTGGGACTTCAACTCGAACCTGACCTCAGACCATGTGCCTGACGCAACCGGCAACGGTCACACCGCAGCATTATTCCAGCAGCCGTGCCGTGCGGTCACCGGCGTGCACTGGGATGGATCGGTCCACCGCTTTACCGAGAACCCAGCGCACTACGGCGCCGCGCACTTCCACGAAGATGATTTGACCGATTGTGGCTGGGATCATGCCTTCGAGTGGCGTATTAGCGCCGATGTGGACTCAGCGCTTTACGGNTTCAAACTGACCGCTCTTGACGGCCCGACACCCGCGGATGCGCCTGAGAACGAGTTCATCCTTCCGCTTTGCATAACGGCCCCCGTCAGCAGACGGGGCGATGTCGCTTTACTCGTCTCGACGGCAACCTATCTTTCGTATGCCAATCAGCAGATGAGTCTGCGCCCCAGCGCGATCCTGAAAAACCCGCGCGCACGCAACACTTCTGATGCCTGGTTACTGGAGCATCCGGAAATTGGCCTCTCCCAGTACGACTATCACCGTGACGGCAGCGGGGTGCATTTCTCGTCCCACCTGCGCCCAGTATTGAATCTGGCGCCCAAGGTGCTGCCATGGGGGTTCTGCGCCGACACCAACATAACCGCCTGGCTTGAGGCCATTGCACAGCCATTTGATATTGTGACCGATGAGGATCTACACCGTNATGGCCATGCCGCGCTCAATGGTTATCGAGTGTTGCTGACCTGTACGCACCCCGAATACCACTCAACNCCAATGCTCGACGCACTGACGGCATTTCTCGATCANGGTGGCCGGCTGATGTACCTCGGCGGCAACGGCTTTTATTGGCGAGTTGCTTTTCATCCCGAAAAGCCTGGTCTGATGGAGGTACGTCGNGCAGAGGATGGCACTCGTGCATGGATGTCACGGCCAGGCGAGTACTACCACCAGTTCACGGGCGAGTTTGGTGGTCTCTGGCGGCGTCTCGGTCGCCCTCCGAATCAGCTGGTTGGGGTNGGTTTCGCCGCGCAGGGCTTTGACGGAGGCACCTACTATGAACTGATGCCTGGAGCGCAGAATCCCCGGGTCAGGTTTGCGATGGACGGCCTGGCCGAAGGCACGATGATCGGTGCTTACGGTACTCAGGCTGGNGGCGCNGCAGGCGAGGAAATCGACCGGTACGATCCGCTACTTGGATCGCCCTCCCATGGCCTTGTCATAGCGTCTTCCCGCGAGCATCGCCCGGGAATGCTACGCACCATCGAGGAAATCCACATGACCGGCCCGAACGACGTTCCNGACGACGACATCAGGTCGGACCTGACCTTCTTCGAGACGCCGGCCGGTGGTGCTGTCTTTGCCGCTGGGAGCATTTCCTATGCTGGTGCGCTATCACCTAATGGGTATCAGAACGACATCGCCCGGTTGACGGGCAACATATTGCGGCGATTTATCAACGCTGACTCATTCACCATGCCTTAAATGACTACAGTCAGGTAGGTACCAGGAAGCCGGCAACCGCTTGACCACCGATTTCGACGATCTGTTTTCGAAGGCCCTGACCGAACCCATCATGAACGTCTTTACCATCAAGCTGCGCTACCGCTTCGGNTCTTGATAGAGCGTTGGCCTCGCCCAAAACGAATGCTGGCCCAGGGTTCACCGACGGACCGGTAGCCACGCATGTGGCCCGCCTGTCAGGGTTCATGATTCTGGGCTTCCTGGCGATGACGCTTGGTCAGCTNGTTGAGGCTATNTACCTTGGTCAGATTGGCAAGGCTGAGCTCGCGGCAGTGGCATTTGCCTTCCCAGTNACGATGTCACTCAATGCGATTGCGCGTGGTATCGGTGTCGGTGCGGGCACGCTGCTGGCNCAGGCCTCGGGCGCCTACGANCAGGCTCAGATCGAACGTGTCGCAAGTCACGGGATAGTGCTTGTCGTTCTGTTGACCAGTTTGCTTTCAGGAATGGTCATTGCGCTGGCACCTGAGCTCTTCTATCTGATAGGTGCACGGGATGAGGTACTTACGTTAACCATTCACTACGTCNATATCTGGATGTTGGCCTTCCCCNTTTTTTCGGTTGCANTGGTCGGCCAAGGGCTGATCCGTTCACTTGGTGATGCGCGCTATCCGGGCCTTGTTATGTCCTCCGGTCCTATTGTTCAGGTACTCGTCGGCCCGGTGCTTATCTTTGGTTGGATGGGCCTGCCCCGCATGGAACTGACTGGCGCAGCGCTGGCGTTTGCAACCGGTGCAGCCGTGCAGTTTGCTTTTGTCGGGTTTTGGNTCCTGCGTGCTCGGGTNCTTTCNGTNCGCCCNGCAAGATTCCTTAATTCTGTGAAGGACATCATGCACGTTGGCGTACCAGCCGCCGGCACCAACTTAATCCAGCCGGCATCTACGGCAATTGTCACNATGNTGCTCGCCCCACACGGAGCAACGGTAGTTGCGGGATTTGGAGTCGGATCGCGTATTGAGGCTGTTGTGGCCATGGTTGCGATTGGGATCTCTACCAGCGTTGTGCCTCTGGTTGGCCAGAACTGGGGCGCCCGCCAGTTTGACCGTGTTCGCGTTGCCATGCGCATCTGTTATGCGGCCTGCCTGGTGTGGGGCATCATCGCGGCGGTGCTCATGTGGCTGGGCGCCGAGACCTTTGTCCGCTGGATCAACGAGGACCCCGAGTTGGTAGGAACAGCCACGCTCTTCCTCTCCATCGTACCAATCAGCATTGGCTTCATGGGTATGCTAAACGTGGCCAATCATGCCTTCAATGCCATCCGTCAGCCGTTCCCCGCGCTCCTCCTTTCGCTCGCCCGACTGTTTGCCGTTTACGTGCCAATTGCACTGTTGGGCGACTATCTGTTCGGATTCATCGGCATCTTTGGAGCCATCGCCTTATCCAATGTCGTGATGGGCATTGTCGCTTGGCGGTGGAACACCCTTACACTGGCACGCGCGGAGACGCGGGTCACAGCAGAAAGTCAGTAATGAGGTGTCAGGGAAACGCAGGTCCGTTGGTTCTGCGATGTTGATCAATGAAGCCGCACTCGGCAATGTTAAGCCGGCCATCGGAAATACCCTCCTGTCGCTTTTACCCGTTTCGATCAGGTTTGTTGGTCAGCAATAACCTTGCGCAGGAAGCCAAGCCCAGCCTCGACCTGTTGCATGCTGATGAATTCATCGGGTTGGTGCGCCTGATCAATGCTACCGGGACCACACATCACCACAGAGAAACCCGCCTCCTGGAACTGTCCACATTCGGCGGCAAAGGGCACTACTTCAGTGTCGTTTTGACCGGTCAGGCGTTGCAGCAGCGCTACCGCCGGCTCATAGTCATCAACCGCAAATGAGGGGACGTCAGAGGTCACGTCGAAGTCGATGCCGGTTTGGGCATTGATAGCGTGCATCATCGGCTCAAGTGTTTCGCGCGCGTAGGTCTGCAACTGCTCGAAAAATTCTCGAGCTGACACTCCTGGTACAGAACGGATATCTGCTTCGAAGTGGCAGTCCTTCGCGGTGATGTTATGCGCAGTACCGCCGTGGATAACGCCGCAATGAAGGGTTGTAAAGGCAGGTTCAAAACGAGGGTCCAGGTCATGTCCGCCGGCGAGTTCTGCCTGCTTTTCGGCCATCCAGTTGATCAGACGAGCAGCGTACATTATCGCGGGTACCCCGCGATTTTGTTGACTCGAATGGGCCTCGTAGCCGCGCACATGGGTATGAAAATGAAATATGCCCTTGTGCCCGGTCACAATTTGCATGTGCGTCGGTTCACCCACAATCACTGCTGCAGGTTCGGGAACGTGCGCGGCAATCTCTCGGATCATGCTCGGTGCACCGATGCAGCCAACTTCCTCATCGTAGGAGAGCGCAAAATGAACGGGTCGTCGGAGCTTCTGCATTTCCGGCACAAGCGCAAGCGCTAGTGCGCAGAATCCTTTCATGTCACAGGTACCGCGTCCGTACAGACGCCCGTCGCGTACCTGTGGGGCAAATGGGTCGCTGCTCCAGTCCTGACCATCGATGGGGACAACGTCAGTGTGGCCGGAGAGCACCACGCCACCGGGCGCATCCGGCCCAACCGTCGCATAAAGATTGGCCTTGCCACCCGTGTCATCGCAAACCAGATGCGCTTCAATCCCGAAGCCATCAAGGTAGTTTGCTACAAAGTCGATNAGGTCAAGGTTTGAGTCCCGCGAAACCGTGGGGATNCCTACAAGGCGTTCGATCATGTCGTGGGCTGAAAGCTGGGTCATGNGTGGTCCCGGTCAACGCGCGNTCGAATCTTAACCGACTGAGTGTCNCGAGGGNCTGTTTACAGNNACNCGACAGGGTTAGCNATGGACGCGCTNCAGGGNCGTGATTCGACAGGCAATCACCAACACCGCATTCGCGTCTGACGTCTGGCGTTCACGGCCAGGGCCATGACTCAAGCAATTGCGAGTGTCACCGACCTTTCCAGATCGGGTCGCGCTTCTCAAGGAATGCTGCAATACCCTCTTGTTTATCCTCCGTCTGCACAAGCGCAGCCTGGGCAAACTTCTCGAGGGCAAGGCCCGTTGCGAGTGACCCTTCCATGCCAGCATTCACCATAGCCTTCATGAACTGGGGCACAAAAGGCGCAAATCCGGAAAGGTGCTTCGCCATACGACGCACCTCGCCCATGAGGGCATCCGGTTCCACGAGGCGCGTTATCAGCCCGATGCGCAGGGCGTGGTCGGCATCGATGGGTTCGCCCATCAGAAGCATCTCCATGCCCCAGCCCCGGCCTACTATTCTGGGAAGTCGCGCGGTTGCGCCGCCACCAGGAATAATGCCGATCTTTCCTTCTGGGGTTGCGAATCTTGATCGCGGCGTCGCTACCCGCAGATCACACCCAAGCGCAATCTCGAGCCCGCCGCCCATGCAAATGCCGTCGATAGCGGCGATGGAGGGTTTGGGTGTTCGCTCAAGTTGATCTGCAAGACCCTGCACGATCGGTTCGAGGCTTTTGCGCAGATTGCGGTGTTTGACCTCATTGAGATCAGAACCTGAAGCAAACGCCCGACCACCGGCGCCGGTAATGCAAATCACTCTGACATCATCGTTACCGGCACCTCGTGTTACCGCAGCATGCAGTTCCTCCAGCGTATCAAGGGACACAGCGTTGTGTTTTTCTGGCCGGTTGATCGTGATGATTGCGAGATGTGATTCCTCAACATAGGTGACGTTGTCTAAATTGAGCACGACGCTCTCCGCCCTGATCGGGTCTCTCTATTCTGCGGCGGCGCATCATACACCGAGCGTGCACCCTTTGTGCCAGGTGTTGAATCAGACAGTTACCGCNATGCAATCAAGTACAATTAGTAACAANNCAATTGCAGGGTGGAGGGTACGGNATGGCAGTGCACGAGGCTCTNGTAGGCACCTATACCCGGCGCGACGCCGAGGGCATCTACAACGCGCGATTTGACTCCGATACTGGCCGCTTCGAGGTGACGGGCCTAGCCGCGGAGCTCCCAAATCCCTCCTANCTTGCGCAGTCTGGCGAATTCATCTATGCGGTGTTGGAAGAGAAATACGGGCTGGTTACCGCCCTGCGGCGAGACGGTGCGCAGCTCACCGAACTGAACCGCAAGCCAACACTGGGTGCCCACCCATGTCACCTCAGNGTGGTTGATGGGCAGATCGGCGTGGCCAATTACTCTAGTGGCTCGGTAAGTCTCTACTGCCGCGCGGAAGATGGTTCACTGGGCAACCTCTGCAGCGTGGAGCGACACGCAGGGCATGGACCCAANAAACGCAGGCAGTCGGGTCCACATGCCCACATGGCCTATCCGGACCCCTGGGCGTCGAGTCTGCTGGTCCCTGATCTGGGGTGTGACCGACTCTATCGCTATTCACTGCAACAGGGTGCGCTTGAACTCGAGGGCTTCACTCAANTGGCCGCAGGTTCAGGGCCCCGCCATGTGATCGCCCANCCTACCCTGCGCGGTGTGTATTACGTCGTTAACGAACTCGACAATACGATTGCGCGGCTCGCGCCTGACGCCGACCACCGGTTGACTGTGAACGAAACAGTGTCGGCCCTGCCAAGCAACTTCAAGGGACAAAGCGCAACAGCAGCCCTACGTATTCACCCCACCGGCAATCATCTCTATGCCACTAACCGGGGTGCAGACTGCATCGTGTGCGTTGGGTTGGGAAACGACGGCAGTTTCGGTCCATGCACCTTTGCCCCAAGCGGTGGCGAACACCCCAGGGACCTCGTCCTGGACCCGACCGGACAGTGGCTGCTCGTCGCTAACCAGGACAGCGATTCATTGCGGGTCTACGCTCTCAACTCCGGCGTGCCTGCCGGAGGCGGCACNGACGTCGCTGTCCCAGTCCCCGTGTGCGTGCTCTTTGTCGATTCAGCAGAGGTAAAGCAGGAGCGAACAGCATAATGAACACGAACGAGGACCGGCCTGTTGGCACGGGCTGGTTGGACACGATCGAGCGCGTTGGCAACCGTTTGCCAGATCCNGCACTNCTGTTCTTGTGCCTGCTNCTCACCGTGTGGATCGCGTCGGCCATATTTGCTCAGTTCGACTACGAACACGTCNATCCGCGGACTGGTGATGCCNTTGTCATCAACAACCTCCTCTTGCCAGCAGCACTGACAACTTTCACCTCGGGCATGGTGAAGACGTTTGTGCAGTTCCACCCGCTCGGTGTGGTCCTGCTTGCCATGCTTGGCATTGGTCTAGCCGATTACACCGGCTTGATCCGTGCGGGCCTGCGTGCGCTTCTNGGCATGACCTCGCCCCGGATCCTAACGCCAATGCTGCTCNTGATCGCGATTGTCTCCCACAGCGGTGGAGATGCGGGGTATGTGCTGGTCATCCCACTTGGCGGCGTCATGTTTGCGGCTGCGGGGCGGCATCCCCTTGCGGGAATCGCGTGCGCTTTTGCGGGGGTTTCGGGCGGCTTTTCCGCTAACTTTGTCCCATCAATGCTGGACCCNATGTTGCAGGGAATCAGCCAGTCCGCAGCGCAGATTTTGAATCCTGACCTGACCCTGAATCCGCTCAACAACTGGTTCTTTACCTCGGCCTCCTGCCTGCCGATCGTCCTGCTCGGCTGGTACATCACCGACCANATCATCGAACCGCGCCTGACGCAGGCGCCGATCGACGTTGCAGCAGCTGATGGGGAGGTGNCGGCGCTGGAACCTCTCAACCAGGCAGAACGGCGGGCCCTCAGAATTGCCGGTNCGGCCATGCTGACAGGAGCCCTGATCTTGGTGATCAGCGCGATACCGACCGGCTCAGCGTGGCGAGCCACGGACGGCGGATTGGCGAGTGCGGGTTCTCCGCTCATGGCCAGTATCGTACCGCTCATTTTCCTGCTCTTTGTTATCCCGGGCGTCGTCTACGGTTATGCCGTAGGTACCGTACGTAGTCATCGCGATGTAATCGCGGGCATGCAGGAGTCCATGTCNGGCCTTGCGTACTANATCGTCATGGCCTTTTTCGCCGCNTTGTTTATAGCCGAGTTTGGGCGCTCCAACCTAGGCGCCCTGTTGGCGCTGCAGGGTGCGGCGGCCCTGTCCGCAATTTCGATGCCAGCCGTAGGCTCAGTGGTCGGGGTCATAATCATCACAGGGCTTGTCAACATTTTCGTGGGTTCCGCCTCAGCCAAATGGGCGCTGCTCGCGCCAATACTGATCCCTATGCTGATGGAACTTGGGATTTCACCCGATCTAACCCAGGCGGCGTACCGTGTCGGCGATTCATCAACCAACATCATCACGCCACTGATGCCCTACTTCCCGCTGATCGTTGTCTATTGCCAACGTTATGTTAAAGATACGGGGATTGGCACAGTCGTGGCCCTGATGCTGCCNTTCAGCATCGCGTTCCTGGTGGTCTGGACGTCATTCCTGATTGGCTATTGGGCCATGGGCTTACCGCTAGGGTTGCAGTCGAGCTACGCCTACTGAGGCGCAGCTGTCAGTTTGACCGGCTCAGCTCAGAAATCTGGTCTCTTACAGCGCACGACCGATTGACGCTCGACCCCGAACAGTCGCAACATGCTGAATTGGCAGGGGCAAATAGGGGCTCCACACATATGTCTTTTCNGTGCTTACGNATGTTGATCCGGTGCCTGGCCGCGGTCGGCGCGACGTGCTTTATGCTAATGCATTCTTCGGTCTGGTCGATCGAGCTACCGGCAGNTAGTGCCGATGATACGACTCCACTGATTATTAACGTCCCTGGACTCACTCCTGAACTCGATCCCCTCTACCAGGAGGTACTGGATCTCCTGCTAGATGGCGACAAAGAGGAGGCCGCACACGCCGCAGAAGCCCTGCTGACCGCATTCCGTCGCGAGTACAGCAGTGACAGCACGCTGCTCGCAACGCCTTCCCTGTATCTGGGCTTGCTCCAGCTCGACATTGGCGAGACGTTTGCAGCACTGTCTCACCTCGACCGGGCAGTGCAGCTTATCGAACGGCAACATGGCCGTTTTGACCTGAGGCTCATCGCGCCGTTGCGCGGACTGGCCATCGCGCACATCGAAACNGGCCGACGCGAAAGTGCCGTCACCGCGCTGCGACGCGCGCAACACCTGACTCACCGCCACATGGGCGTCTACAACACTAATCAGTTGCCAATACTGGATATGCTCCTGACGGTCGATAAAGGGCGTGCAGGGATGACTGACACGCTGTCCACATTCAATCTCAAGGTGCACGAAGAGGCGTTTGGGGAAGATGACCCCCGCATTGTTCCTGCACTCCTGCGGATGGCCCAGTACATGGCCAACAAGGGTCAACGTACCCCCAACCGCCCAAGTATGGCCTTCCGTAGCAAGTACTTCCGGGATTCACTCGGCCATTCGTCGCGAGCAATACAGATTCTCGAAGACACCTACGGTAAAGACGATCCGCGCATCATTGAAGTACTGCGCATCGTTGCCGAAACCAAACTAAAACGTGGTCTAGGCAAGAGTGATGCGGTCGCCGCGATCAAGCGCGCGCGTGACATTGTGGTTGCGAATGCGGGCTCTGACGTATCCGACGTCGCTTACGCCAAGGTCGAACTGGCTGATATCTACACGCTCTGGGACGATCACAGGGCCACTGAGGCGTACCGTGAGGCCTGGGACTCCATCCCCGACGATCCTCGATACGAGGCACTCCGGCATGAACTTTTTGGCGAGCCCAAGCAAATCTCCACGGACAGCTTCACTATGCGGCTNCGGGAACGGCCGTGGCGAATTGGTCGGGTGAACTACCTTGAGATGGAATACGTGGTGCGNGCTGACGGCAGAGCGCGACGGTTCGAGATGCTCGAAGGGAACGTGCCGCTGCGTGCACGGGATCAGCTTCGGGCAAAACTGCGCAGGGCGCGATTCCGGCCTCGGATGGAAGACGGTCAGGTTGTTGAGACAGGCGCCATAATTGTTCGAAGGGAATACACACTCTACTGATGCAGACGCGACTGATTGCAAACGATTGGTCGCGGTGTCGGCAGCGCTAGCAACACACTAGTCGGATCGTAGCAGGATACCCTCGTCCACCTGCGTGACGTCCGTATGGCCACAGAACGCCATCGTGAGATCTAGTTCGTTGCGGATCAATTCAAGCGATTTCAGTACACCGGCCTCGCCGCCTGCACCAAGCCCGTAGACCGGAGCCCTGCCAGCAAGGACACCACGCGCGCCGCTGGCAACAGCCTTGAGCACGTCCTGTCCAGACCGGATGCCGCCATCNACCAGTACCTCCATCTCATCCTCTACCGCATCCACAATGGCCGGTAGCGCGCGGATCGTCGACGGCGCACCGTCCAACTGNCGCCCGCCGTGGTTGGACACAACCAGCGCGTCCGCACCGGAGTTTGCGGCGATCTTTGCATCGTCGGCATCGAGGATGCCTTTCAGGATCAGTTTGCGCGGCCAGATCGAGCGTAGCCAGGCCACGTCGTCCCAGGACAGAGTCAGGTCAAACTGCTCCGCCACCCATGCCGATAGTGACGAGACATCCTCAACGCCACTGACGTGCCCCACTACGTTACCAAAGCTGTGGCGTTGGGTACCCAACATCGCCAAGCACCATGCCGGTTTGGTCGCAAGATTGACAAGGTTCCTGAGGGTAGGCTTCGGCGGGGTAGATAGGCCGTTCTTGATATCTTTGTGGCGTTGACCAAGAACCTGCAGGTCAAGCGTAACCACCAAAGCACTGCATCCGGCTTCCTCGGCGCGTTTGACGAGCGANGCAACGAAGCCCCGATCCCGCATCACGTAAAGCTGAAACCAGAAGGGGCGCGTCACCGCGCTCGCCACATCCTCAATCGAGCAGATCGAAAGCGTCGAAAGGGTGAACTGGACACCAAAAGCGTGAGCCGCCCGNGCCGCCAGCATTTCACCATCCGCATGCATCATGCCCGTAAGTCCAACCGGAGCCAGCGCCAGCGGCATGGAGAAAGGCTCGCCAACAATAGTTGTCGCCGTTGATCGGGAATCGAGATTGACCGCAACTCGTTGGCGCAACCGGAGGGCCGCAAGGTCAGTTTCATTTGCGCGGTAAGTGCTCTCTGTCCAAGACCCGGAATCCGCGTAGTCATAAAACATACGCGGAATACGACGTTGAGCCAGGCGCCGCAGATCTTCGATGCAGGTGATTTTGTCCATTTCTACAGCTGGGTAACACGCAGGTTTGCAACCCGCATGTTGGCAGAAGGCTGCCGGCCCTACCAGGCTTGGACGGATTCCAACGTATTTGCCGGCGCCAGGAACTTTCGGGCATGCTCCGGTCACGCCCCAGGAGCACGCCATGAACTACGAAACCATCCTTGTCGACACCAAGAATAACGTCGCCGTTATCACCTTGAACCGACCCGAGCGTCTGAACGCCTGGACCAACCAGATGAACCGCGACATTGTTGCGGCCGTCGGTGTAGCCAATCAGAACCCAGATATTGGCGCCATTGTCCTGACGGGTGCGGGACGTGGATTCTGCGCAGGTGCTGACATAAAGGACACGTTTGCGGCTCGCATTGACGGGGACGAGTCAGGTGCCCCAACTAACAACTGGGTCACGTTCATGCGTCAGTCCAAGCCGATTATCGCCGCAGTCAATGGCGCCGCGGTTGGTGTTGGCGTAACGATGATGTTGCCGTTCGACGTCATCGTTGCCTCGGACGCAGCTCGGTTTGGGCTTGCCTTCGTGAAGATGGGCGTTGTGCCGGAACTGGCCTCGAGTCACTTTCTCGTCCAGCGGGTCGGCTTCAGCCATGCGAGTGAGATGTGCCTAACCGGCCGTCTATACTCAGCAACCGAAGCCTACGATCGCGGTCTGGTTAACCATGTTGTATCCGCTGCCGAATTGATGCCGAAAGCATTCGATATTGCTACCGAGATTGCCGAAAACCCTGCACTACAATTAGGGATGGTGAAACAGTTGCTTACTGAAAATGGGTCAGAGACCAACCTAGTCGAGGTCATGCAACGTGAAGGTGAGCTACTCGCCAAGGCCTATGCCTCAGCTGAACACAAAGAGGCAGTGAGCGCCTTTATTGAGAAGCGGGCACCGGACTTCCGTAAGGCCGCACAGGCGGGCAAGGTAACGGACTGAGTCAATCCTCGCCGCGGCGGAACGGCACAACGTATGGTCCCTCGGGAATGACGGCAACCGCGGTATCGCCGTGGCGCGCAATGCTGGCAGCAACCTCCGAGCCTATATCGACCACTTCCCTTATACCAGTAAGTGCATGATCGGCTCCGAGGGCTTCAGAGAAGAGGGCCACATCGCCGCGGCGGGATGATTTCACCTGCATCTCAGTCTGCCACTCGTCGATGTCTGCTAGGCCTTTCTCTGTCAACGAGGCAACAAACCTCTCCTCTCCTAGCGCGAGCAATTGCTGCTGGGCCTCGCGATAGTTACCGGAACCAAGGCCTTCGGAACATTCGGCAACGACAATAAGTGTTCCTCCCGGCTCGAGAATATCGAGCGGAGTCACCATACCCTTCACAGTCTGATAGTAGGTTTTGTCAAGCGGATAGCCGGCCGCTGACGTGACCACNGTACNGAAACGACGCGGCAGATTCACCTCGGAGACCCGTGCAGCTACCGCTACCGAGGCGGCATGACTGGCAACCACTTCACCATAATTTACGTCCACCAGCGCTCTTGTCTCTGACAGGACCACGTTCATGGCGAGCACTCGACCAAGCAGCGCCACAATAGCGAGCTGTTCCTCATGCAGCGGATTGCCAACAAGGTTGCAGGTGCGCGCTTGGGGATGCTCCATAAACCGGGCTGAATGAAAGGTCCTGATGGTCGTGTGATGCGCGACACCCGGCGCGATCACTTTGCGTCCACCGGAATATCCAGCCATGAAATGCGGCTCNACCAGTCCTATCACAATCCGCACGTCCGCTTGCA
Organism: Gammaproteobacteria bacterium; assembly: GCA_002714125.1. The sequence continues at coordinate 2,527 of PAWP01000104.1, read as the reverse complement.
CCAACCTGCGGTTTAGCAAAACCGGCGTCCGTAGCCCAGGCGTGAAGCCAAGATCGACGTGCTCTGAATCAGCCAGCGCATCGTGATTGACCACGCANACATGCTCACNGACCCANGGATCTCCCAAAAGTTCCTGCAGTTCACTNCCTTCGTTAGGTCGGTGCAGACCCGTCGCCACCAGGACGGTGATTCCGTCNAGGGGAACCCCGGCCGCATGAAGCTCATTGATAACGGGGCGNAGCATTAGCCCGTTAGGTACCGGCCGNGTGACATCACAGATCACGATGCAAGCGNTCCCNGCACCNCNGGCCTCATNGCGCAGNGAACGCGCGGCAATGGGCTGCGACAGCGCCTGTTCGACCTGANCAGCCGGATCATCACCCGANACCGTCTCGCGTTTACGCACAAAGGTGATATCAGCCTGTTCTGGCAGCTCNAAACTACGCCCTTCACGACCATATGCCAGGCGGACNGTCTGCCCCATAAATCATCACTTTTGCCGAACNAAATCGCGCAAATCATACAGCCAATTGCCANATACCGCGTGAGCGCGGCTCTGGACTGTTACGCCGGGTATGATGAGTCCGCCGNCCCAAGGGNGCGCTCAANGCACGATCATGTCATCCGTGACGCAGAGATTTTCGACGGATTTGGCCGCACACCCTACGTTGGTGACGTTGCTATTGACGGCGACCGGATTGTTACGGTTGGCTCGGTGAGNGAAGCCGGTATTACCGAAACCAACGCCGAAGGTCTTGCAATCGCGCCAGGCTTTATTGACGTCCACTCTCACGACGATGGTGCCTTCCTGCGCCACCCAGACATGGTCTTTAAGCTGGACCAGGGTGTAACTTCGGTTGTGGCAGGAAACTGNGGCTTTTCGGCCATTCCAGGTGATCCTGCCGCCGATGCGGTCGCGGCCAGCGGCGGCATTTTGACTGGACTGGTGGGCGATTTCCGAGACCTGGCCGAGTATTTCGATGCGGTNCTNGGCCGCGGGCCGGCGATCAACAACATGATGCTTGTGGGTCACAANACAGTNCGAACGCTGGTGATGGGGANGGAGCAGCGTGCCCCAACAACCGCGGAGCAGCGGGACATGGCCGACCATGNGGCACGTGCACTCGACCAGGGGGCCTGCGGCTTCTCATCCGGATTGATTTACCGTCCGGGCCGCTGGAGCGACACTGACGAGGTAACGGCACTCGCCGAGATTGCCGGTCGTCATNAGGCACTTTATGCGACACACATGCGCAATGAAGGTGACCNGCTGCTGGAGGCANTCGATGAAGCCCTCGCGATCGGCCGGGACAGCGATACACACCTGCACATTTCACATCACAAAGCAGCTGGCCCGGCTAATTGGGGCAANGTCCGCGAGTCTCTTGCCAAAGTGGACATGGCCCTCGCCGCTGGCCAACGCGTCACCCTTGACGTCTACCCCTATACGGCTGGCAGTGGGCGNATGGTTGAGTACTTCGATTTGGCAAACCCGTCAGCGGAGCTAGCAAGCGTAACGCGGATTGCNANTTGCCCTGCGTTCCCCAACTATGAAGGACGCGCCCTGACGGANATTNGGGCAGAAGGCGGCCAAACACCCGCACAACTGGTGCGAGAGATCCTCAACGCGCCACAAGGTGATCTCACGCTCTGTATTCAGTTCATCATCGACGAAGCCGACATTGATACGAATCTTGCGCACGCGGACATGATGATTGGCTCAGACGGGATTCCCGAACTCACCGGCAAGCCTCATCCCCGATTGTTTGGCACCTTTCCCCGAGTGCTTGCCCGTTACGTCCGTGATCAGGGGGTACTGGCCATGCCCGAGGCCATTCGCCGAATGACGTCGCTGCCGGCGGCCACGTTCGGCATGCAGGACCGCGGCGCAATTCGCGCGGGGCTTTTCGCCGACCTAGTGTTGTTCGACACTAGGCTGGTGGCCGATCTCGCCACCTTTGATCATCCGCAACACTCACCATGGATCCGGATTGTGATCTTTGTTTCAGACAAAATGATTGTCAAGCACACCCTCGATGCCGAAGAAGCCTTGGTCGAGATTCCGCTGCGGATCACCTTTGAATATGCCCTGCAGGATCAGCGTTTCATGCCTGGCACCATGCAACGTAAGGTCCTCTACAACCTGGGGCCGGTACTGCGGCGCTTCAACACCGTTTTGAGAGAGGTGCTCGAAGCTGAGATAGAGACTACGGTCGATCAGGCCCTCACTGAGCACTTGGTTTACGCGAACCAGGCATCTGCCAACGTGGCGCTGTACCGAGATGACGCAGATGGGCCGTTAGGGCCAGACTCCAGCGGTGAACACCCAGACGCGGCCGGCACCTACGTCGAAGGCGAGACGCCAAGAATCATCCTGCCTCGCTGAACCCCTGTTGCCAGTTTCTGCCTTGAGTCCGACGGCCCCGCCCTTTAAAGCGTGAGGTTCTGAATCGCCCGGCCAAAGCGCGGTTCCTGGGTTCGAAAGGTATCCGGATCTAAGTCCTGCAACGTAGCCAGTTGCCAAGCC
>PAWP01000103.1 GCA_002714125.1 Gammaproteobacteria bacterium | reverse complement strand
CCGGAGCTGCTGAAGCTCGTGTCGGGCGGTCAGTTTCGCCTGAAAGGCAGCGGTTGGTACGAAACTGACTTCAAAACTGGCAAGAAGAAAAACGTGGCTGGAGATTCGGGATCATCTTCGGATTCCAGCGGCTCCGGTTCCAGCAATAACGACTCCAGTTCTGGGTCCTCGGCAGCTGCGAGTTAGGCAAACGGCTCGCCAAGGGCCAAGCGCAAAAATAACCATCAGTTCAACAGCACCAGGATCCGGGCACTTGATGTAGCCCCGGTATGCAATGCGTGATGTGACGAACAAGAGCCCTGTACGGAGCGTACATCCATGACTAGTAAATCACTCAGCATGCGCAGCCACTATTGTGGGGACCTGCGGGCAGAACACATGGGCGAGACGGTTACGCTAGGCGGTTGGGTTCAGCGGCGTCGCGATCACGGCGGCGTAATCTTTCTCGATGTGCGCGACCGAGAGGGTATCGTGCAGGTTGTCTTCGACCCGGACACGGAGGCTGCGTTTGCACTCGCCGATCAGGTTCGAAACGAATTTGTGGTCGGCATCACGGGTCGTGTTCGGGCGCGTGATCATGACGCGGTCAATCCGAAGATGCTTACAGGTGAAATCGAAGTGCTGGGTATCGAGCTCACTCTACACAATCGCTCGGACACTCCCCCGTTTCAGTTGGACGAGTACAGCGAGGCTGGTGAGGACGTTCGTCTACGTTATCGGTTTGTCGATCTGCGCAGGCCGGAGATGCAGGAGAAACTTCGACTGCGCTCTAAGGTTTCGCACTTTGTGCGCAACTATCTCGACGCTGCAGGCTTTATCGACATCGAGACGCCTGTGTTGACTAGAGCAACTCCGGAGGGCGCGCGGGACTATCTTGTCCCCAGCCGCACGCAGGCGGGGCGTTTCTTTGCGCTGCCGCAGTCGCCGCAACTGTTTAAGCAATTGCTGATGGTGTCCGGCTATGACCGCTACTACCAGATTGCTCGCTGCTTCCGTGACGAAGACCTGAGGGCTGACCGACAGCCCGAGTTCACGCAGATCGATATCGAAACGTCATTCATGACCGACGTGGAGATCATGGATCTCAACGAAACCATGCTGAAGAAACTCTTCAGTGAAATGATCGACGTGACTCTGCCGGATTTCCCGGTACTCACTTATGCCGAGGCCATGCAGAAGTACGGCAGTGATCGTCCGGACCTGCGTATACCGCTCACCATGATCGACGTTGACGATCTGATGCGGGATGTTGAATTCAAGGTATTCAGTGGGCCTGCAAACGATGCTGATGCGCGGGTTGCGGCGCTGCGGCTCCCAGAGGGCGATCGACTCAGCCGCAAAATGATTGACAACTACACCAAATTTGTCGGCCGCTACGGGGCACGCGGCCTTGCCTACATTCGGGTCAACGATCGTGCCGCGGGTATGGACGGGCTGCAGTCGCCGATCCTGAAATTCCTGCCGAACGATGTTGTTGCGGCCATTCTGGACCGAGTGGCTGCGGAGGATAAGGACATCATCTTTTTTGGAGCGGGACCGGCGGGGATCGTGAACGATGCCCTGGGCGCCTTACGTACCGCGTTAGGCGAGGATCTGCAGCTATACACACACCAGTGGGCGCCCTGCTGGGTAGTTGACTTCCCGATGTTTGAGGAAGATGGCAATGGCNGCTGGACCGCAGTCCATCANCCNTTTACCAGCCCTACGGGAACACCGGAGGAGGTAGAAGCCGATCCGGGCGCGGTGCTCTCCAAGGCCTATGACGTGGTCATGAACGGGCACGAGATCGGCGGTGGCTCGGTCCGTGTCCATGAGAACGCTATGCAGAAGTCAATTTTCGGGGTGCTCAAGATTGATGACAACGAGGCAGAGGTGAAGTTTGGCTTTCTGCTTGATGCATTGCGCCTNGGTGCGCCGCCGCATGGCGGCATCGCGTACGGGCTTGACCGGCTCATTATGGTGATGGTTGGGACAAGCGCCATTCGCGACGTCATTGCCTTCCCGAAGACNCAGTCNGCGACGTGTCTGCTGACCGANGCNCCGGGCGAGATTGACGATGACCACCTTGNCGAACTAAATATTGCGGTTGTGCGGGAAAGCGAGGACTGACATGGCTGGGCACAGCAAGTGGCACAACATCANGCACCGNAAGGCGGGGCAGGATGCAAAACGNGGCAAGNTGTTTACCAAGATCATCCGCGAGATCATGGTCGCTGCCCGTGAGGGCGGCGGCATNATTGAAGACAATCCATCACTTCGTAACGTGGTCGACAAGGCNAAAGGTGCGCAGATGCCGAAGGACACGATCGAGCGNGCCATCGCGCGNGGNGCNGGCGGCGGCGAGGGCGCAGAGCTTGCGCGACTTACNTATGAAGGCTATGGNCCGGGCGGTGTTGCGATTCTTGTCGAGACGATGACTGACAACAAGAACCGCACGGTTGCGGAGGTCCGCCATGCGTTCTCCAAAGGCGGGGGCAATCTCGGCACGGACGGCTCAGTGGCCTTCATGTTCGAAAAACGTGGTCAGATCAGTCTTGCGCCTGGTGCCGATGAAGACACGGTGATGGAGATTGCCCTTGAAGCGGGCGCCGAGGATATAGAAACGGATGATGACGGGTTGATTGAGGTACTGACCACGGCGGAAGATTTCCTCCCGGTTAAGGACGCGCTGGCTGAGGGCGGCTTCGAGCCGGAAGCGGCAGAAGTCGCCATGGTGCCGCAGTCTTACTCGACGCTCGAAGGCGATCAGGGGGAGAAGGCCATGCGTCTGCTCGAGGACCTCGAGGACCTGGATGACGTCCAGAACGTCTACACCAACGCGGACTTCGTCTGACGTCCGGTCCAGGCGGGTTAGGATTCAAAACCTGACACCGGCCGGCGGTGAGAGTAATATCCGGCAAACTGTGCGGGATATGCTGCATGTCACTGATTCTCGGGATCGATCCTGGTTCGCGGGTGACCGGTTACGGGATCATTAGTGTCCGGGGCAACCGCAACGAGTACGTGACCAGTGGATGTATCCGCACGAGGCGCGGCGCGAGTCTCGCTGATCGCATTCTGGAAATCGGCGATGGCTTGGCGGAGATCATCCGTAGCTACCAGCCCGATGAAGCCGCCGTGGAGCGGGTATTCATGTCGCGTAATGCGGAGAGTGCGCTGAAGCTTGGTCAGGCGCGTGGGGCGGCTATTCTGGTTGTGCGCCAGCACACCCTGGATGTCGCCGAATATGAAGCACGCAAGGTCAAACAAGCAGTGGTGGGAACCGGCGGCGCGGATAAGTCCCAGGTGCAGCACATGATTAGGCTGCTGCTCGAGCTGCCGGCGACGCCCCAGGAAGACGCGGCAGATGCATTGGCCATTGCGATCTGTCATGCCCACACACGTGGCAGCCTGGAGTCAGTGGATCCGGCTCAGAACATGCGGTTCGGGCGCGGGCGCTTGCGGGACATACTATGATTGGATGGCTACGTGGCACTCTTCGGGAGAAAAACGAAGCCAGCGTACTCATCAACGTAGGTGGTGTCGGCTACGAGGTTGAGATGCCAACCCTGGGCGTCGCGCGCCTGCCAGCTAACGGCGAAGAAGCTGAGCTGCACTGCCATATGGTGGTGCGTGATGACCGTCACGAGTTGTTCGGCTTTGTCACCCGCGATGAACGGGATGTGTTCCGCGAACTCATCAAGGTCAACGGCGTTGGCCCACGTCTGGGCGTTGCGATTCTGTCCGGCCTCGACGCAGGGCAGCTTGCGCGCTGTGTACGCGAAGGGGATTTGAAAGCGCTGCAAGCCATGCCGGGGGTTGGCAAGAAGACCGCCGAAAGGGTGATGATTGATTTGCGGGACAAGCTCGACGTGTTTGCTGTTGGGCTGCCTGAACCGACGCACGCGGTGCCCGCAGGTAGCGCCTTCGAAGACGCCGAGGAGGCTTTGATAGGGCTGGGCTTCCGGCCCGCAGAAGCGGCACGGGCCCTGGCTCAACTCGACGATCCGCCAAACGATACGGAGGCCCTCATACGGCTGTCGCTCAAAGGGCTGGGACGTGACTGACATAGAACCAGATACATGATTGAAGAAGATCGCCTTGTCAGCCCCATTGAAGGGGATGGTGAACTCCGTGCTGATCGGGCGCTGCGCCCCCTTACGCTAGCCGACTACCGCGGCCAGCCCGCAGTCCGTGAACAGATGGAGATCTTTATCGACGCGGCGCGTGCCCGCGGCGACTCACTTGACCATACGTTGATCTTTGGTCCGCCAGGCTTGGGAAAAACAACCCTGGCCAACATCATCGCCAATGAGATGGGTGTGGCAATTCGGTCAACCTCGGGGCCTGTCATCGAAAAGAAGGGCGATCTGCTCGCGGCGCTGACGGCGCTTGAACCCCGCGACGTCCTGTTTATCGATGAAATCCATCGCCTGTCCCCTGCCATTGAGGAAGTGCTCTATCCGGCGATGGAGGATTTCCAGGTCGACATCGCCATTGGTGAGGGCCCTGCGGCGCGGACAATAAAGATGAGTTTGCCACCCTTCACTCTTGTTGGCGCGACAACCCGCACGGGGTTGCTGACGGCGCCGCTCCGGGACCGGTTTGGCATCGTACAGCGGCTCGAGTTCTATTCGGTCGAAGACCTGGCTGCGATTGTGCTGCGCGCGGCCAACCTGATCGAGGTGCCCTGTGACGAGGAAGGTGCCATGACAATTGGCAATCGCTCCAGGGGAACCCCGCGAATTGCCGGGCGTCTGCTACGTCAGGTTCGGGATTACGTGCAGGTACGGGGAGATGGCAGGATCACGGGTGCAAGCGCAGATGAGGCGCTGAACCTGTTCAAGGTGGACGCGAACGGCTTTGATCATATGGACCGGCGTCTGCTATTGACTATTATCGAGAAATTTGAGGGNGGTCCGGTGGGTATAGACAGTCTGGCAGCCTCGGTAGGTGAGGANCGCGATACGCTTGAAGACGTGTTTGAACCCTATTTGATCCAGCAGGGGTATGTGATGCGCACGCCGCGCGGCCGCGTGGCGACCCGGCGCGCGTATGAGCATTTCGGGTATGCCTCACTGCCGCAAGGCCAACGAAGTTCGCCGGATGATGACGGTGGTAAAGGTGATCTGTTCGACCGACGAACCGATCGCACTTAACAGAGTCCGATGAATCAAAGAAGGTAGTCAGAACTTGCAGGAAGAACTTTCAATACTTGAGCTGGTGCTGGGTGCATCGCCCGTGGTCATGGCAGTCATGGCGATTCTGATCATTGCATCCATGGTCTCGTGGGTGATGATTTTTCAACGCTACTTCAATCTCGCGATGGTGTTGCGCGAGGCGACTGAATTCGAAACCGAGTTCTGGTCCGGCAAAGATCTGGGCAAGATNTATATGGAAACCGTTGAGTCGGAACGTAGCGTTGTTGGTGTTGAGAGCATCTTTGAAGCTGGCTTCAAGGAGTTTTCGCGCCTGCGGCAACAGGCCGCGCGCGATCCTGAAGCCGTCATGCAGAACGTGCAGCGGGCGATGCGTGTTGCGAGCTCCAGGGAAGAGGAGAATCTCGAAACCAATTTGCCATTCCTTGCGACAGTGGGATCGACCAGCCCGTACATCGGNCTGTTTGGTACGGTCTGGGGGATCATGAACTCGTTCCGCGGNCTGGCCGCCGAGGGTCAGCCCAATCTTGCGGTNGTCGCNCCNCATATTTCGGAAGCGTTGATNGCAACTGCGATCGGACTGTTTGCCGCGATCCCGGCAGTGATTGCCTACAACCGNTACTCCNCGCAGATCGAGGTGATCGTTAATCGCTTTGAGGTGTTNACCGACGAGTTCAGCAGTATTCTCTATCGTGCGATNCACGCCGAACAGGGCGTGGGTGGGAGTGGTGGAGGCGCCAGCTGANATGGCCAAGGCATCTCGTCGGCGTCCNATGTCCGAGATCAACGTCGTTCCCTATATCGACGTGATGCTTGTGCTGCTTGTCATATTNATGGTGGCCGCGCCGTTGATGTCCCAGGGGATCGATGTCGAACTTCCGGAAGCGAATAGCCCTGCGCTCGACATACCTCAGGATGAAGAGATCCTGGTTGTTACTATCAAGGCTGATGGCAGCTACTACATGAACGTTGGTGCTGAGGAAGAAGCCGTGCCACTTGACCAGGTGGGCTTACAGACGAGGCGCATACTGGCGGCAAATCCCGGGATTCGTGTGTTGGTCGAGGGTGACAGAAGTCTCTCCTACGGAGTAGTGGTGAGCCTCATGGGNGTGCTGCAGGGAGCGGGAGCGAAAAANGTGGGGCTCATTACTGAGCCGCTCGGCGAGTGAACAGCAAGGTTCTCAACGGGATCTCCATAGCGCTCGCCGTGGTGGTGCATGCAGGTGTCATAGGCGTACTGGTAGCCACTTGGGACGGTGAGCTCGAGCAGGTTTCACTGCTTGATGAGCAGGAGTATTTCATCGCGGCGACGGTCGTTGAGAAGAACCCGCATCGTGAACGCCGACGAGCCGAGGCTGAACGAAAGCGTAGTGTAGCCTTCGCGGCGCGCCGGTTGCGTCAATCGGTCATGCTGGAACCCAAACCAGTGACGCGTTCCGATCCTGAGCCTCAGATCCCTGTTGAACGGGACATTGAATCAGAACCAGACCCGCTCGCGGCGCCACAGGTGACCGAAGCCGACCGCGAACTTATGCACTCGGAGTTGCTCGAAGAGATTGGCGATCGGGAAAACGCCCGGCAGGCGGTGACCGATGCGGAGACGACCAAGGCCTACGCGGCTCAGATCAGACAGGACATAGCGAAGAACTGGGCGAGCCCGCCGAGCGCCCGCAACGGCATGCAGGCGTTGCTGCTGGTGCATCTTGTACCTACGGGGGAGGTCGTCAACGTGACGCTGGAGGCGACCAGCGGTAACGATGCTTTCGATCGATCCGTCATACTTGCTGTGCGCAAGGCTGGGCGCTTTAGCGTGCCAAAGAAGCCCCGCGTGTTTGAGGACAACTTTCGGGAATTCACTGTGCTTTTCCGACCAGAAAATCTGAGGCTGTAGTGGAACGGACTATTCTGACAACGCCATGCTGGCTGGCGTTCGCGCTGGCGATGACTCTCGCGCTGACCACTTCCGGTGCCCGCGCGCAGCTCCAAATTGTCGTGACGGAACCCCACGAGCAGGCGGTGCGGGTGGGCGTTGTGCCATTCGAATGGGGTAGCAAAGGCAAGCTGGCGTTAGACGTACGTGAGGTGGTTGCGACGGACCTTCGTCTGTCCGGGCGTTTCAACAGCCTGCCAGTTCGGCAGATGCTGAGCATGCCGACTCCCGGCAGCCGCATATTTTTCCGTGACTGGGAGAAGCTCAAGGTTGAATACCTCGTGCTAGGGTCGATGGCCGTGCGAGACGGCAAGATTCGGCTGACCTTTGAGCTCTATAGCGTATTTCGCAAGGAAGTGGTGGTGCGCCAGACCATCGAGGGTTATCCCGGTGAACTGCGGGACATGGCGCACCACGTCAGTGACGTGGTTTATGAAGAACTGACCGGGATCCCCGGCGCGTTCTCCACCCGGATCATGTACATCACGGCAGTTGGTGGCATCGAGGATCGAGAGTATCGGCTGAATATTGCGGACGCCGATGGCCACCGGGTCGAGACGATTTTCTACTCAAAGGAACCCATCCTTTCCGCCACCTGGTCGCCGGACGGTAACCGGATTGCCTACGTTTCGTTCGAGAAAGACCGGAGGCCTGCGATTTATCTTGCCGATCTCACCACTAAGAAGAAGCAGCAGCTCACGAACTTCGCCGGTCTCAACGGCGCTCCGGCGTTTTCCCCCGATGGCAAACACCTTGCGATGGTGCTGTCCCGCGATGGTGACCCAGAGATTTATGTGATGAACCTCGTGAATCGGCATCTGCGCCAGATCACTCGGCACTACGGGATCGATACGGAGCCCTCTTGGACACCGGACGGCGGCTCGATCGTCTTCACTTCAAATCGTGGCGGCAAGCCCCAGATTTATCAAATTGACCTCTCTAATCTCAAGATCCAGCGTTTGACCTTCGAAGGGGACTACAACGCTAAGGCCAGCATGATGCCCAACGGCGATTCGATCGTGATGGTACACCGCCGTAAAGGAGTGTTTCACATAGCCCTGATGAATTTGGGTGACGGGCGCCTGTCTGTTCTGACCGAGACTCCGTTTGATGAGTCGCCAAGTATCGCGCCCAATGGCAGTATGCTAATTTACGCAACACAAGTGAATGACAANGGCATTCTTGCGGCTGTCTCCATAGACNCGAAGGTGAAGTTCAACCTGCCTTCGAGTGAGGGAGATGTGCGGGAGCCGGCCTGGTCGCCGCACAAGCGGAAAACTTTTGTCCGGGTGGAGTAGTTTCCGCGCCGGGAACGACAAGTTAACAGCACAATTGTGGTTTAATTCGCCCCAAAAGCAGGGCGGTACAGGGGATCAGCATGGGCACTAGAAAAACTCGCGACCTGGTCTTGGCAGGGCTGACGGCGCTGCTGCTGTTTGGTTGCGCTGGGACAGATAACAACCAGGATGCGTCGGATACCGATGACGATGCCCCTGGTATGGAAGCGCCGGATACGGACCGCAGTACCGCCCCGACCCCGCAACCTGAGCGGGAGCAAATGAGGATCGGACGCGGCAGCGATGGCAAGAACGTCGCTATCGTTCCGTTACCCGATGGCGGCTCCGAGGAGCTGCAAGGCTTGTTCTACTTCGATTTCGACCAGGCGATNGTGAAGCGACAGGGCCACGCGGAACTCAACAAACACGCAGACGTGCTGAAGGCCAATCCGCGTGCGCGAATGCGCCTCGAAGGGCATGCGGATGAGCGGGGCACGCGAGAATACAATCTCGCCCTCGGCGAGCGTCGCGCCAACGCGATTCGAGGTTACCTGACGCGCCAGGGGGTGAACCGCTCTCAGATCGAGGTCGTGAGTTTCGGNGAAGAGAAGCCGATCAGCGCGGGTAANGGCGAGCGGTCCTACGCGCTNAACCGGCGCGTGGAGATCGTCTACCGGTGAGGCTCTGGGTTNGGTCCCGTGACCCGACCCGAACAAAAGGCGTGACGCAGTGTCTGATGGGACAATGCGCCGCGCTTTTTTGCGTTANNGCGGGCGNACGGTCGGATGNAAAACCAGGGTTGGGAGGTGTCTGATGAACGATGTTGGTTCGGTTGNCTTAGTTGAGCGTGTTGCTTGGCTTTTAGCGGTTTGCACTCTTGCGGGTTTCTCAGCAACAGTTGTGTACGCCGCAGACAACCCGGTTGCAGTGGAGTCCCTGACCAATGATTCTTTTGAGACCTTACCCGCCGTGACTATTCGGCGACCTATGCCGCCGCAGGGCCGCATTGGCGAGCTGGATGAAGAGGTGGCTTTCCAGGCACCGGTCCTAGCTGACGATGCCCTTGGGGGGATGGAAGAGGCTTATCAGATTCAGCTCCTGCAGCAGGAGGTTTCGGAACTGCGCGGGCTGATTGAAGAACTTCGGTATTCCGTCGACACCACGAAACGTCTATCTGATGAGCGTTATCTCGAACTAGATGGCCGCTTCCAGGCGTTGCGCCAGGAGACTGGTGAGCGCGCGGTCGCGGTTACCGGGGTCGCCGTCACACCCGCCACTGCTGTAGGCGAGGCGCCGGCGACCACACCGCCGGAACTCGCGTCTGGGCTGAAGGGAGATGTTTCGGAACAGTCCCTATATGACACGGCATTGGAACTGATTCGCAACCGCCAGTACGAGGTGGCCATCTCACAACTACAGGCAATGATCGATCAATACCCCGAGGGCAACCTCGCGCCCAATGGCTATTATTGGCTTGGCGAGGTGCACGCGGCCCTACCCGAGCCCAACTTTGAGCAGGCCCGTCAAGCGTTGGCCCAGGTGATCACGTTCTTCCCGGAACACAACAAAGTACCGGCCGCGGCCTTCAAACTAGGGAAGGTCTATTATCTTATGGGAGACTGCGCGCGGGCAGTTGAGACGCTGCGGGCGGTCATTGCGGATCACCCCGGCAAATCCGGAGGGAAGCTGGCGGAGGCCTATCTTCGTGACAAGGTGAACTGCGGGCAGCGCTGAGGATGGAGCCTGCGGCAACCTTTAAGTCTGCGACGCTTCGCATCACAGAGATTTTCCACTCCCTGCAGGGTGAGTCTCGCACGGTGGGTTTGCCGACGGTGTTTGTACGCCTTACGGGCTGCCCGCTCCGTTGTCGCTATTGCGACACTGCCTATGCTTTCAACGGAGGGACGCAGATGTCGCAAACTGAGATCCTCTCCACTGTGCGCGACTACGGCTCAAGGTATGTGACCGTTACGGGGGGTGAGCCGTTGGCGCAACCGGGATGTATAGAACTGCTGCGCGAACTCTGCGATCTGGACTACGAAGTATCGCTCGAAACGAGCGGCGCACTGTCTGTTGCGGACGTGGATCCGCGCGTATCAAAGGTGCTTGATCTAAAGACCCCTGCGTCAGGTGAATGCGCTCGTAACCTCTATGGAAACGTTGTCTATCTGACCGCACACGATCAGGTCAAATTTGTGATCTGCGACAGAGGCGACTACGAATGGACCCGCCTAAAGATCGATGAGCTAGGCTTACTGGCGAGGGTGAGCGAGGTGCTGCTTTCACCTGCTTTCGAGGAACTTGACCCTGCCGATCTTGCGGCCTGGGTACTGGAGGACGGCTTGCAGGTGCGGGTGCAGTTGCAACTCCACAAGCTTATCTGGGGCGATAAGCCCGGTGTCTGAGAAGGCAGTCGTGTTGCTTTCGGGCGGGCTTGATTCCGCTACTGCGCTCGCGATGGCGGTTGCAGCTGGCCATAATGTTTATGCTATGAGTTTTGGCTACGGTCAGCGGCATGCCAGCGAGTTGATGGCTGCTCAACGAGTTGCCGAGCGCAGCCGCGTTGCCGAACATCGCGTGATCGAAATCGATCTGCGCGCATTTGGTGCATCCGCACTTACCGAAGATTCTATTGCAGTCCCGGAGGCACCGAGCCAGGGTGTCCCAGTGACGTATGTACCGGCTCGCAATACGGTATTCCTGGCTTATGCCCTCGCCTGGGCCGAAGTGCTGCCTGCTACGGCAATTTATCTCGGCGTCAATGCGGTTGACTACTCAGGTTATCCGGACTGTCGGCCCGAGTTTGTNGCTGCCTTCCAAAAGCTGGCAGACCTTGCGACGAAAGCCGGCGTCGAGGGCACCGGGCCCCGAATTGAGGCGCCTCTCATCCATCTTTCCAAAGCCGACATCATCCGCANGGGATGTGAGCTTGGTGTCGACTACAGCCTCACGATCAGCTGTTACCAGGCGGATCAGACGGGACACGCTTGCGGTGTGTGTGACAGTTGCCGCATCCGCCGCACTGGTTTCGAAGAGGCAGGCGTNNCTGATCCGACCCTCTATAGGTGAGGTGAGTTTGANCANTGTGGCAGTTTNTTTCGGCGTTAAACTGCGCGTAGACCTTAGGCGTCTGCGACGCAGGTCGTTTCCAAACCATCAAACTCGACCCGAACGTCAACGCCTGCCGGCACAGGGTACAGGCCCCCTGGGGTAGAACAGATCAGTGTGGTTTCCGCCTTCAGGAGCGCGTCGTCGCCNTGGCCTTCTGCCCGTAGCGTTCTNAGCAGCCAACCGACGGTGCCTACAGGACCATANACACCTTCAATCTGGAGTTCGGTCANAGTGACGGTTTCGATGTGTTCNCCCCCGATAGTGAGAGTCATGGGGGCTTCGAGCGGTATCTCTCCTAGCCTCGCCCGGTGGGTTTNGCCACTGTGCACGACCCCGGCATGGATACAGTTCGTGCCGATGAGTTCGAGCCCGCGGCGGCCGTTGTTGTCCGAGTCTGGGCCGTCCATGCCAATGATATGAAGCTCTATGATGGGCTCGTATTCGACTTCCCACATGGCGACGTCGTCCCCGTGTGCGGACAACAGCCGAACGCCTAGTTCCCCCTCGATTCCGAGCCNACGATGATCGACGGTTGCAGCNTTCGCGTATGCCTCTGAATCCCATAGGTATCCGTGTACAGACTCCNTGAGGCCCATGATGTGTTGCGAGTTCCTGCGCACAGTTGGGCTTGTGTAGCCAATCTTGAATCCTACAACGGTTTCACCGCGTGTCTCGCGAACCTGGCGCAGTGCACGCTGCAAGGTGTAGGCCTCTGGCACTGTAACGGGTCCCTCACCAGCTGCGTAGAGGCGCCGTTTGGAGCGNGCATCGAGGTCTGCCTGCAGTGCCTGGGCNCTGGCCTCGAACCTGGATCGATCNGATTGACTGTTTNTGGCCATGGTGAATTANCTATTGAATGTGGCGNNAGTTTGGCGGCCACATTTATTGGGGCCNGAAGAGAGAGATACCTGAGTATTCTCCNTTAGCCATGCGCGGCGTTNGCCAACTCTTCCACTGGGCNCGCGTTACCGACCTATGTGCNCCGCAGTNGTGGGTCTCTGTNGGAGNCNAGTCCATGCGACACGATCCAGTAGCAGTGGATTCCAGTAGNGCTNATGCAATCGGAGTGAGCATNAGAGGCTCAAACCANCTGCCACACGCTATTTGCGGGGTTGATCTNCCNGAAACCAAGGGTTTGTCTCNCTTGACCCACCGTGATGTCTCTCAGGCTATCGACCNGTGTCCCCNGCACAGNGCAANCCGTAANGCACCTCGTCTATCTGTNGGAATCGGGTTTCTCCGGAGTCATCAGTAGATTCTGACTCCAGAGGTATTAAGGATGGTGGGCCGTCCGCGGCTCGAACGCGGGACCATCTAGTTAAAAGCCAGGTGCTCTACCAACTGAGCTAACGGCCCAAATCGAAGGCTGCGTATATTACCGGTTGGGCCCTAAAACACAAGCAGTCCCGATCGTGTGACTCGACGTAGAAATCGGGCGCATCTGTGACTGGTTAGGCCCATAAGACCCAAACTGTAGAGGTGGGGTGCCGCGAGCTAGAAATCGAGCGCATCCAGGATCGCGGGCGCGTAGTCCAATCCTTCCAGTTCCCACAGTGTGTTAAGGCCGCCGGGATTTATCACATTAAACTCAATCACCCATGGGAACGCGAGGTCCAGGCCCACATAGTTGGCACCCATCTGCACGAGGAACTGACCAATCTGTTCACAGTAAGCCAGTTCCTCAGCGGACAGTGTGCAGGCTTCTGCTTGGGCGCCGACAAGGACGTTGGTGCGGTGATCGGTCTGCGCGTGTCGCAGGTACTGGCCAACCGGTTTCCCGCCTGCGATAAGGACCCGCTTTTCACCGGAGACAATCTCTGGCACCCAACGCTGTAGTAGGCAATAGTTACCGCTGCCATGCCCGGTCATCGCATCCAGGATGACCTGGGCATTGGCGTCATCCGCTGTGAGCAGGTAGACGTCGCGGCCCAGGCTGCCGGCTGGCGGTTTTGCGATCCAGCGGCCGCCTTCACGTTGAATGATTGAGAGCAACTCGGCGGCGTCGGTGCTGGCATGGGTTTCGGGATAGTGGAATACTTCTGGGTGGTCGGCTAGCAAGTACTTCGACTTCAGGTACATGAGGGCCTGGGTTGAGTTGATGACACGGGTGCGCGTCTCGAGGTTGAATAGTAGCTGCACCGTGTCGAGGAAGTTGCCACGCAGGCCCAGCGCGAGCACCCAAATCAGATCGAACCCCTCTATATCGCGATGCTCGAACGGATCGAAAGGCGCGCCATTGACTAGAGGAGTGATGGGCTGCCAGGTCGGCGCAGTGACCTGGTTTTTGGACAGGCCGAGGCCCGCGGTGTGTCCAAGATGGACTTCGTGGTCCCGTGCGATCAGCGCGTTATGCAGGCGGACATAATTGCCGTCGGTGACACTATCAGTAGCGCCGATGAGCAGTAGGACCTTCACGGGGCAGTTGGCCTGGCGAGACTCATGGCTTCGTATCTTGCAGCAGGTAACGATTGGAGAAAAGGTGTCCGTTGCGGTTGCAGTTTGTACAAACGTATGTAACGGCTCAAAGCATTAAGTCCGAGGCAACCGTGACCACCCTTAGCGCCGCGAATATCCGGATCAGGCAGTGGGTGAAATATTTGCGCTCATCATAGTCCATCATATGTAACTACTAGGGTAAAGCGAACGGGCGCCACTCACTGGTCATTACCACTCCGAGCTTACCGTGCAAGGCGCCGACGCGAGCGGCAAGCAAGCCATCGGTGGACGTAACGCGCCAAGTGAGCAGCCCACTGCCGAGATACTTCGAACCCTGGCCCAGGGACATTATGAGCTGCGCTGCGTCTGCATGGATCGAGGTGGCCTCAGCAGCAACAGCAAGCGCCCCGGCGGCCGGGGCGCAACCAGTGAGACTCTGGGGCGGCATCCGGTCTTGGGTAGGCTTTGGCGAAGTGATGGTGCAACGGTACGCCGGATCGTGTAGCGAACCGCCAATCGTTGCCGAGGCCAAACGGTGTCATGCCAGTGTGGTGCGCAGCTGCGTCACTGCCGCTCGGGCCGACTCGCGGGAGCTTTCGGCTAAGACTGCGATTACTTAATTGATCCTGACGCTCATCGCGTCAATGTCCGTGAGCTGGGCGTAAACAACCTCCAGTGAGGACGCCTACTTGATTTGGATGATCCTGGCGAGTTTACTGGTAGTGGTTCGGGTCATGATCTGGTTCTTTTCCGCGTCTGGCGAGCGCATGTGGTGCCTGG
>PAWP01000102.1 GCA_002714125.1 Gammaproteobacteria bacterium | reverse complement strand
CATCCAACATCCAAAAATTCAGTATNANCAAAANCNAGNNCCANNTNGACCGCTGACGCCAGTATGAACGACGGGACATGTGCGTTGGTTTGATCATAGCGACTACCACTTCTTCAATGTTGCCGCCCACCGCATNCCCGCTAACCCAGCGCACGNGCAACGTCCAATTACCTNTCGCACCATCCCAACATAAACTGAAGATGNGAANCCAACATGGGACGTCTCGAAAACAAAGTTACTCTCGTCAGCGGCGGCGCCTCGAGCATTGGCCATGGCTGTGCATCCGACTCGGATAGGAAGGTGCGCGCATAGTCGTTACCGACGTCGACGAGGCGAGTGGAGCCGAAACCGCNAGCATAATAAATGCCGAGGGCGAAGCCTTATTTCTACATCACGATTTCACCAGTGAATNCGCCTGACAGGATGTTATTGCGCAGNTTGTCGAGAACTGCGGTGGTGTCGACACACTACTGAACAACGCCGGAATCGACCTTGCCGGCCCGGTCGAAGACATCGCACTGGAGGACTGGCTACGTCAGCAGGCCATCAACTTAGACGGTATGTTCCATGGCACTAGACACGTCATAGCGACAATGCATGAACGTGGTGGTGGCAGCACCATCAACATCTCCTCCACCGTGGGGATTTAAGGCACTCCCGGCCTCGCCGCCTACTCCGTAATCAAGGGTTAGGTCCAGCTGTTCACGAAATCCTGCGCTATAGAATTTGCCAAGGCTGGCTACAGGAATCGGGTTAACTCNGTTCACCCAGGTGTNATCGANACAACGATCTGGGACAAGATTGTACCTGGCGACCTACCGCAGGCGGGTCAGAACGATCCTGGCAAGTCGGTTGATCCAGCGGACATTGCAACCGGTTTAGTGCCAGGTGGTCACCTTGGGGTACCTAATNAGATTGCNAACGGCNTGTTGTTTCTGGNGAGCTATGAATCGGTCTACATAACGCGTTCCGAATTAGTGATCGACCATGGCTTTACGGCCTGAGAGATAGCGGGCAACGGTACGGCTCTATCGAGGGGCAAAACAAGCTTCGCNACTCTCGCATCAGCCTAATTGACTAACCGCGGCCGNGGCCTCAGCTACGAGATCGCCCATGACGGCTTCGACGGACCGGACCTCGTTGAACCAGCCGATACCCTGACCCGCGGGCGAGTGTTCCAACGGCTCAACGNCGTGTTCAGAAATGGCTCCGAGCAAATCACCTACCAGGATGTCCTGATANGGCATTTTCAGNGGCTCGGGCGCAGCGTCTGAGTCCCACTCCATACTCCACGCGCTGCGGATCTGACGGAGCGTCTTGCCACTATCTGCGCGAGATATGACTGTATCGCCAGGGCCAGCNTCGAGAAGCTTCTTAAGATTGGTTGGNCTCATNTGGTCCTGGTGTTCCTTGGTAGTCAACCAGGCGGTGCCAATCCACACGCCTACCGCGCCAAGTGCCATGGCGGCTGCAATGTGCCGGCCCGTGGCAACCCCGCCTGCAGCAAGCACAGGCAATCCATTCACCGCATCCACAATTTGCGGCACCAGTGAGAACGTCCCGATCGNCCCCGTGTGTGCACCCGCGTCGTAACCCTGGGCCACAATCAGATCAATGCCCGNTNCCGTAGCGCGCTGAACGTGGTGCGGNGAGCCGACCAGCGCACAGGTTTTCTTGCCCAGCGACTTTGCCTGATCAACGGCTCTGGGCGGTGCGCCAATACCGCACGCAAAGAGATTTACGTCCGAGGCCATGACCGCTTCGAGCTGCTGGTCTTCAACTTCCTTCGAGCGCACAAACCGTGAGCGCATCCCAGGTTTGGTCGCTTTAGGCACCTTGTACTTGTTGTATATGCCCNGCACAAACGCCCGGTGCNCGTCGGGGATNTCTAACTCAATTGCTTCCCGACTATTGTGTTCAGGCATGCCCGGCGGCATGACTAGGTCCACCCCAAAAGGCCTGTTACCGACACCCTTGCGTATCGTTGCGAGTGCCTCCTCGATCTCTTCAGGTGTCGAACGAGTTGCACCGAAAACACCCAGACCACCTGCGTTGGTAATAGCTACAACAGTATCAACACTGTGGGCAAAGCCGAAGATTGGCAGGTCGATNTCGTACTCGTCGCAAATAGATGTGCGGATGTTGCTGGGCACTTGGAACCCTCCCTCATTCTGAACCGTACTTTGATGTAAGCGAGCACACGCGCGCTTCCGTCAGCACCTTGCCTGNANTCTCAAGACAGATGGCACTCCCNTCTGCGGAGGTCCGCACCGAGAACGCGTGATCCCAGAAGATAGGCCTGCGGAATCCAATCTCAAGATGCATTGCCGAGGGCCGGCGCTCGCACCACAACATCGATGTTAAAAAGTGGACACCCATGCCACCGCCAATCAATGGCGCGCGGAATCCGGCCTTCCGNGCNGCGTCCACGTCGTAGTGAATACTGTTGCCTTCTGAGCTGTAGTCCCTGACCCGATCTGGCGTCAGCTCATGGCTGGAGTACACGGCTAGGTCCGCGGGTCGATCCACAATTGGCGCAGGGCGGTCGCCGGCGCCCCTTTGCGAGGACTTGGCAGGATCGGGTCGAAGCGAGACGCGGGAAGCGTCAATCACAACGTTGCCGAGCGCGTCCAGAAACTCGATCCAAGTGGCCACGCTGTAGCCTCTTGGCACTTCGGTAACGCCGCTGATACCTCCAGTAACGGTCAGTGTCTCCCCCAAGCGTACAGGTCGGGCCTGCTTCAGAACCTGCGCCATGTTGACATTACCCTGGGCGGTGATGCCGTTTCTGACACCCGCCTCAATACCAAGCAGGATGAAGAACGACGGGTCAACCTCATCGCCGAAGACACCCGAGTCAATCCCGCAATAGCCCAGCTTCTCGGCCTGATACGCCTCGGAAACGCTGACGGTGACCGGCTCAAAGTTCAGACCCGAAACCGGATCGCGCCAGTGTGCTGAATCTGCCACCGGTCAGTCCCCGTTTCTAACTACCCGCCCCGAGCGGATACCTGTATGTTCATCGTCACGCAATATCACCCGGCCATTACAGATCGTCGCCTGGTAACCCATTGCGCGCTGGATGAAGCGTGACGCACCGTGTGGGAAATCCTGCACCAGGGTCGGCTGACACTCGGCTACGCGATCTATATCNATCACATTGATATCGGCCTTCTTGCCAACGCCTAGTGTCCCGCGATCGGNAAGCCCAAGCACTTCTGCCGGCGCTCCAGTCATACGGCGAATTGCTTCCTCCAGACTGTAGAGTCCGGTATCNCGGTGCCAGTGCGACAGGACAAAGGTAGCCCACCCNGCATCGATCATACCGCTGACGTGGGCACCGGCATCTCCCAGGCCAGGCATCCCCCAATCGGTCGTAATAGTCTCGGCCACCGCGGCCAGGTCCTGGTTGAACAGCCGCATGTGGAAGCGCATCTGCCCCTCAGACTCGAGCGTAAGCCGGATCCAGCTCTCGCCCGGATGCTCTCCTGCGGCCGTTGCGATAGCGAGCAGATTTTCGCTCGGCCCGCCGGTGTAGTAGGCAGATTCGGTATTGCCCATGGGATACCAGGTACGCGTATGACTAACCAGTGCTTCGGCATGTTCGTGGTTCTTAAGGTCGGCCACGAGCTGATCGCGGAAACCCGCATCACGCAATGAGTTGAGCCGGGCGTCAAAGTCCATCTCACGGAGTTTGTTCCAGGCCGGCGAATGCCAGAAGTGCGGCGTCGTAAGTCCGCCGACGCCACCTGCGCTGCGCGGGACCGTGAACCCGGTAATGTTCTTGCCTTCGGCACGCAGTGCACTCACCTGCTCGTGCTGACGCTGCCGCTCATCGGCTGACGGGTTGCAGACCTGGCTGAAGATTGCTCCCCGACAAAGCGCGGCTTCTTCACCAATCAGAGCCATCTCCGCCTCGAATTCAGGGAAATTCATGACCGTCTGCATAATCCCTCCAGCGTCGCCTACTGCCGCAGCGATGGCTAGGAGTTCAGCCTTCTCGGCATAGGTGCCGGGAATACANCGCCCATCCGGCAGTTTGTGAACGGACGCGCGGCTTGTGGAAAAACCGAGAGCACCTTCCCTAACGGACTGGCCCGCAAGGGCGGCAATATCACCAATCTCCTCAGGCGTAGCCGGCTCTTCAACGCTGCGCTCGCCCATGACATGAAAACGTGTGGCGCAGTGCCCAACCAGACCAGCAACATTGATCATCGGNCCAAGACGTTCGAGGGAATCAAGGTAACCCCCATAAGACTCCCAGTCCCAGGGCAGCCCGGTCAGGATGGCCTGCTTNGGGATATCNTCTACCGTCTCCATCATNCCCGCGAGGTAGTCCCGGTCCTGAGCCTTGCAAGGGGCAAACGTCACTCCGCAGTTGCCGAGCAACGCCGTGGTCACGCCATGCCAGGTGACCGACGTCAGGTCCGGATCCCAGCCAATCTGGGCATCGAAGTGGGTATGCAGATCGAGGAACCCGGGCGTCACAGCGTTACCGCCCGCGTTGATTTCCTCCCGNCCCTGATCGGCCACCACNCCGATCGCAGAGATTNTGTCAGCATCGATCGCCAGGTCAGCGGCAAACGCTTCTTTGCCGGTTCCGTCAACCACACGTGCATTTCGAATCACCAGATCGTGAGCCACGAGCAACTCCTCCGCTTCATGTCTGAAAAAGCGAAACTACCAAAGTCGCCGTAGAACTGCGTGCACTGACGATCGCTCGACCGCTCCCGCGCTACACTCCAGACCTCCCAAAATGGANCAGATCGTCATGGCCTACGAGTTCGTCAAATATGAGAAAAAAGATCATATCGGTTACATCACCCTTAACCGGCCAGAGGTAATGAATGCATTGCATCCACCTTGTCATGTCGAACTGGGCGAGATCTACGANGAGATCGCCCAAGACCAGGATGTCTGGGTGGTCATCGTTACCGGCGCCGGCGACAAAGCNTTCTCTGCTGGTAACGACCTCAAGGCGACAGCCGAAGCCAGCCGAATGTCCGCNGNAGAACGCGACAAAGTGCGTACGCGGGCCGGCAGCGGCGGTTTTGGCGGTAACACCACCCGATGGAACTTCGTGAAGCCGATCATCGCCGCTGTTAACGGCTGGGCCATGGGCGGTGGCATGGAAATCATGCTCGCCTCCGATATTGTGATCGCAGCGGATCACGCCAAGCTGGGGTTGCCCGAACCTCGCGTTGGGCTCCTTGCCGGGGCAGGAGGCATACATCGACTGCCACGTCAGCTTGGTACGCGCCGGGCGATGGGCATGATCCTCACCGGCAAGCCTATCGATGCTCAGACCGCCCTGGATTGGGGCCTCGTCAACGAAGTTGTGCCGTTAGCGGACCTGATGACAACCGCCGAACGATGGGCGGCAGATATTATGGAGTGCTCGCCGCTCGCCATTCGCGCATCGAAAGAGGCGGCTATGGCTGGCATGCACATGTCGATGGAGGNGGTAATGTCGACCTCGTTCCCCGCACAGGAAACAATGCGCGGTTCTGAAGACATGCTCGAAGGTCCGCGTGCGTTTGCCGAGAAGCGGCCTCCGGAATGGAAAGGCCGTTAGTACTCACTGNGTGCCGGGCCGCACAAGCGGCTCGGNCGCTGCGCCCGTCNGTTCTATTNCTACAGCACCCAACTNTAGAGCGACCTAGGATTACTCGCCGACGCGACGAGCGTCGACANGAATCTAGGCTACCTCAAACTTCCCGAGGNAAAGCCGGCCAGCGTACCTGCTCTTCGGCGCCCTCATGGGGAACCCGTAGTTGATCAGCTCACACAACCAGTCGCGGTCATCGCATCGACCTTGATNGGAACCCATTCCGCGTTACCGTCTGCGCAGATAGCCTTGGCATGAGCTGGAGTCCGCTATCGCCCACATCCATGCCCGGTGTGCATACACCGCAATCTTCTCCGGACATGCCGGTGTAGGTATTGGCATGCGCGAGGTCTTGCTGAATGAGTGAAGCTTGGCCCGCTGGTGTTGCCAGATCGGGCAATCAACACTAAGTCTCATGCCGTATNATTNGCTGAACCCTTCTGCAGGCACAGAGCGCAATGGCCTACCCCCTGATCATCTTTGGCAGCCCTGCCAGCCAGCCNTCGCGCACCGTCTATTGGAGCTGCCTACTGGGCGGTCTTNCATTTCACCTCGGGGTGCGCGAGGACGTNGGCGTCCATGATGCTAACCCACGCCTACANGTGCCCTGGATCAAGGANGGCNACTTCATCCTGACCGAGATGGCTGCAATCGCCTGTTACCTTGCAGAGCNACACGCCTGGCAACAACTCTACCCGGCCGAAGAACAGNCTCGCGCGCGCATCAATCAGTTCCTGCACATGCACCACACACTGGTCCGTGGGGCGACCCGAAGACTCATGGCGCCACACGTCGTNAAGCCGCTGCGCAAGTACAGCTTTACTCCCTTGAACGAGGTACTGATTGCCGACTCTATCAAAGCTGCCTGGGAGGCGAGCGACCCACTCGTGGCGGGCGGCAAGGCGGTACATACGATTACCGAGTTCCTTGAGGAAAACTACTTCAGCAATGANGTGCCCTTCGTCTGCAAGACTGAAACGGCCAGCCTGGCTGATCTNGTCTGTTATGCCGAACTGGGGCANCTGACCTTCGCCAACCTATTCGACTTTTCCGGCTACCCACGCACCGAGCGCTGGCTCCGGGCAATGACCCANGTCCCCTTCCACGACGCGGTGCATGCGTTCAACATCANGTTNGGAGACATTGCAACCATCCCCAATTCGTTCGAACGGATGGCGCCAGCTTTGGACGCTGGGGTGAAAGCGCTGCAGGCCACAGGGCTCGTTACCAACCTTTCTGTCACGTTCCGCGATATGGTGCTGACTGCTGACTGACGCGACCCACAATCATGAAGACCATCCCCGCCATCGAAGCCCTTACCAACGATCTGACAGCCATTCGAAGGGACATCCACCGCCACCCGGAAATTGCTTTCGAGGAACATCGCACTGCCAGCCTGGTCGCAAACAAACTGCGTGATTGGGGGCTGGACGTTACAGAAGGTATTGCGGGCACCGGCGTTGTCGGAAGCCTCAGCAAAGGGCGCGGCAATCGAGCGATAGGCCTGCGAGCAGACCTTGATGCGCTGCGTATCCAAGAGGCCAATAGCTTTGCCCACAAGTCGGTCAACGACGGCAAGATGCATGCGTGTGGCCACGACGGACATACGACTATGTTGCTCGGTGCGGCGCGCCATTTGGCAGAACATGGCGACTTTGAAGGCACTGTGCATTTCATTTTTCAACCAGCGGAAGAAAACGAGGGAGGTGGTCGCGCCATGGTTGAGGCGGGATTGTTCGACCAATTCCCGGTTGAGGCGGTCTATGGGATGCACAACATCCCCGGGATGGCGGTAGGCACGTTTGCGATAAGGCCGGGNCCGATGATGGCCGCGTTCGACATGTTCGATGTACTGATCACCGGCCGGGGCGGCCACGCCGCTTCACCTCATCTGACTGTTGACCCGATCACCGTCGGAACGAAGGTCGTTGAGGGGTTCCAAAGCATCGTCAGCCGGATACTGGATACGCAGGAGCCTGCCGTACTCAGCGTTACGCAGTTCCACGGCGGTGATGCCTTCAATGTGATCCCGAACGAGGTTCAGATCAGCGGNTGCACACGATCTTTCTCACCACGAACCCAGGACCGACTCGAAGCATCCATGCGCGACATCTTGTCTGGCGTCTGCGCTGCCTACGGTGCCACCTTCGAGTTCACCTATGACCGGCGCTACCCGCCCACGATCAACTCGGCCAATGAAGCCGAGATCGCCGGACAGGTCGCTGTGCAGGTAGTCGGCGCCAAGCAGGTCAACCTCTCCCCGCGCCCCGCAATGGGTTCCGAAGACTTTGCATTCATGCTGCAGGAGAAGCCCGGTAGCTACATTTGGATCGGAAACGGTGANGGCGANGGGTCATGCATGGTTCACAACCCCGGTTATGACTTCAACGACGAGATCTTGCCCATCGGGGTCACGTATTGGGTCCAGATGGCAGAGACCATACTTGCTCCGGTATCCAGCTGATCGGTTACNATTAGGCTCAGCTCCGAACCGCTCATCTCAAACTCGTTCGACGCCGATAGGATGCGCTTTGTGTGGAGTTCACCGTTGGCAGCGTCGCCCGCCTGATGGCTTATCAGAGAATCGCGAGAGGGACCCCGTCAGATCAGATACTGACTCCACGCATTGCGCTGTAGCAACTCCAGCATCAGCCCGCATCCCTCGCGGGTATCGAAATAGTGCATGGTGGTCTGCCCGTCGACGACCATCGTCATCAACTTCTCGATTCCCTTACTGTTCATCCTTTCCGTCTCGGCCTCGAGATCCCCAACCATGAAGGCTATGTGGGAAATGCCGTCACCAACCCGGTCAACAAACTCGCCGTTTGGGTCCAACGCACCTTCACCAATCTGGATGATTTCGAGCGGCAGCGGACCCATGCGCACAATCTTCAACTTACCAGGTCCCGAGCGCTCCGGGCTGGGCGGCGTGGCGACCGTCTTGTGGGTCGTGAACTGAATGTCGTGGCGCTCGCGGGGGAATTGATGTACTGCCGATATCAGTCCAAGAGACTCGTAGAACGCCAGGGTCTTGTCGAGATCCCTGACAATATGGCCAAGGTGCAAAAGCTGCCAGTCCTTCTCAGCAATCTGAGTCCAGCGTTCCGATAACTCCGGCTTGATCATGCGTGCGTTGCCTGTATACGTCAGCACTGAGATTACTTAGCCCATGGCGTGTAGTGCAATCCTGTCATACCGCCGCCCGCGCGGCGAGACAGTCCTCGCCACCCATTTCAAAGTCGCGGCAGATCTGCGGGCGATTTGTATAGATCGTGCAGCGCATGGAGTTACGGTCAACCGCTGCACACCAACCGTCGTTCAGCCGCAACATCGTCTCGCCACCCCAACGATCGGTCGCAATCATGCCCTCGGGCACACCAGTGTCCGAAATCAACATCACCTCAAGCCGGCAGCACGCTGCCTCACAATTGGAGCAACTGACCATGACCGCGTTTTACAGGTGCTACCCGAGCGGGTCAAAGGCCACCTGTTTCGGCATGATGTGTGTCCACCTCGAAACGGAGGGGCACCTGTGTCCAGAAGACTTAGATTCACTACCCTAGCGTCAATTGTGCTTGCACTGGCACTGCTCATTCCAGGCGTCACACAGCCCGTGCTGACGCTGACGGGAACAATGGACAAAGCGGAATTGGTAGAGCTCGGCATCGACCTCATCGGCGGCGAGAACGCAGGCCCGAGCNGCCGGCAGATGATTGANGGGCTGTCCCGCATGTTCGGTCTGGACTCGGTTCAGGGCGAACTTGAGGCCTATGCCATCACNCGAAGCATCTGGGGCGCGGTGGTAGAACTCGGCAGGAACGGCAACCTGCTGGTAGCCACACTAATCATGACGTTCAGCATCGTGGTGCCGGCCTTCAAACTGCTGATGCAGCTCGCGTATATTGCATTGCCAGACGGCANGATGCGCATCGCTCTCGAATGGGTGGTCAGCGCAGTGGCGAAATGGTCCATGGCAGACGTCTTCGTCATGTCCCTGATCATCGTGTTTCTAGCCGGGCGAGCTCAAGGGGACATGGGCGATCTACTGACGATGGGATCGAACCTCGAAGTTGGCTTTTACTGGTTCCTAGGGTTCTGTCTGTTCTCCATAGCATCTTCACAACTGCTGGAGTGGCTTCGGCAGAGCGAGGCGAAACCCGCATGAACACTGCATGCAGTGGAACCATGTCGGGATCGCGCAGGCATCTTGAAGTAGCTGCCCATGACGGTTGAAGCCGTATGCCACAGGGGCGCCAACGCACTGGCACCCGAAAACACCTACGCTGCGGCGCAGTTCTGCATCGACTGGGGCGCCGAATGGCTTGAGATTGACGTCAACACCAGCGCCGATGGCGTAATGTATGTTTTTCACGGCCCTGGCCTGGCCCGCACAACCAACGGGACGGGTTCGATTCACAATCTACAAAGCCAAGACGTAGATGCACTCGACTGTGGTNCCTGGTTTGCACCCCAACATGCCGGGACACGCATACCGAGACTGGACGAATTCTTGCCGTGGGCACGCGACAAGATCAACCTATTCCTGGACGTCAAACAGGCGCCGCTCGAACGCCTCATCGAGCTCATCGATGCAAACGGGTTCCGTGAACACTGCTTTTTCTGGTTTGGCGACGATCGTCTAGCCCGGCAGTTTCGCGCGTTGGACGCGGACCTTACCCTCAAGATCAATGTGCGCTCCGAAGACGGCCTTGCCCGCGCAGTGCGAGAGTACGGCGCTGACATCGTCGAGTTTGGACTGGATGCCCAGCCGGCAGATCTCATTACGCGGTGCCAACGGGTCGGCATCCTCTCCATGATCAAGTATGCCGGTAGCCGCGAGACCGACTTCAGTACGATCCTTGANCTGGCGCCTGATTTGGCAAACATCGATCACGCAGACGCATTTCTCAGGCTCCGGGATCAGATGCAGCCACCTTGAAGCAGGCAATGTGTGCTCGCATGCACCGCCACACGCCAACCGAAGGTCGTGCCCACCAGACCAACGGGCAGCAGCAGCAAGGCCCGGTTCACCCATTTAAAACCACGGATCAAGCGGAAAAGCGATCGTCTTTTCTATCGCTGCCACCTTGAATTCGTGCGCACCGAAAAACTTACGATCCATGCTGACCATTAGCATGTCCCTGTCCGAGCCTTAACGCAGCCAGACTACGGTCGCCCACTGCTCCATGTCAGCTGCATTCAGGAGATCCCTGGTAACCTACGCGGCCTGGCCAAATAGGACCGGATGACAGGCCCAGGACAAGTAAGGGAGCCGGCACCAACGGTAGCCACCACCAACAGATGCCGCTCCCTGTCAGAACTCAGACTGGTTCGGCAAGGAAAACCGGGATCTTGCGCTCGGTTTTGGCCTGATAGTCGTTGTAGGGTGGATATGCTTCGGTGCTCGCGTCCCAAAGGCGTGCCCGTTCCGCATCGTCCGTTACCTCACGTGCCCGCATCGCCATGACTGACGTACCGTCACGGATCTCAACCACCGGGTTGGCACGAAGGTTGTACACCCAAACGGGATTNTTGGGCTGGCCACCCATCGAACCCACNAGCACATAGCTTTCATTGACCTTGACCCGCATCAATGGAATCTTGCGCNTGCCGCCCGTCTTGTTACCGGTGTGCGTCACGATGATGCAAGGCATGTCCGTATTGGGCAGTGTTGTTGCCTTCGTGCCGCCGCTTTCCTCATACAATTCCACGTGCTTCTTGACCCAGTCGAGTGTTGGCGGGATGTACTCAGGCATAGCGAATCCTTNCGAACAAAGCCCCAGCGTACGTCATTGGGCATCTGTCCGCCAAAACGATCCACCAGACCAAAGCTACTGACCGCGAGCGCCGGCAACCCGAAGTGCGTTAGGCTGCGCGGGAAGTGAGAACGGAAGCAGACGCGTGCCAAGTCAGAGAGTCAACGGCGTCAGGATCTACTACGAGACAACCGGCTCAGGTTTCCCGCTGGTGTTCGTCCACGGTGGTTTTGGAGGCGTGTCGACGTCGGTGTTATCCGGCACTTCGCCAGTTGCAGGAGCCNTACCGCACAGCTTCCAAGCCGTCACCCACGACCGACGCTGCGCGGGACGCTCGGAGTACACCCTGGACTGGTTCAGCCTGACTGACATTGCGGAAGACACCCACCAACTCATGCAGGCGCTTGGCTTCAGCCAGTACGTGCTCGTCGGTTCGTCCATGGGCGGCATGGTNGCCCAGCAGCTGATTCTTACGCACCCANTNGCNGTTGTCGCCCTCGGGCTCATGAATACCGGCCCCGATCTNATGTCGCACACGCGCTGGGGCCAGGCCTATACCGAGACTGCCGCCAGAGTGAAGAAGACCGGCGACGACATTGAGTTTGAACGTGTNCGCGAGCGTATCCGTAATCCAGCTGCCCCCGACGATTCAAATGCAGCAGCCCGCCACGCCGAGTATCTTGCAGCGCTAACCAAACTCAGCGACAACGACCTGAAGCTGATGCACAGCGGCACGGTGCGCAACTACGGTGCATTTGCCGGCTACAACTTCACAGACCAGCTTCGTGCAATCAAGGTACCCACGTTAATTGTGCACGGTACCGCAGACACAACCGTCCCGTTTGCGGACGGTCAGGTCCTTGAGCAGGGTATAGTCGGCGCAGAGTTCCACGCCATCCCTGACGCCCAGCACGGCATCCTNAGCTACCCCGCCGCCAGAGACATCCTGCGAACATGGCTTACCGGTCTGCAACTATAATGCGCGCGTTCCGTTTACATGGATTGCTGAAAGCAGCAGTGGTTTGCTGTTTCGCGGCCTGTGCAGTCGCGGAGCAGGGCNANGCTACGTTCGAGGCCCGCTGCGCGGCCTGCCACTCAGGTGGCAGCGGCAAAGACGTGGGACCCAATCGGAGTGCAATCGGGACGATGGGTCGCTCGCAGGTCCGATTTGCGCTGGAACGCGGCAAAATGCAGGTACATGCGCAGGGGCTCGACGCGGATCAGCTGGAGGATCTAGTCACCTACCTCGTCCCAGACGGCCAGAATGTATGGTCAGCCGAGGCCTGGCTCTGCAGCAACCAGGCAATTGATCGCAGGGCACTGGCGAGACCCAGGGTTGCTACATGGGGCCTCGACCCGAGAAACAGCCGGTATCAGTCAAATTCCAGCATCCGTGCTAGCAACGTAGACACACTCGAGCTCGCATGGGCCCTTGGCCTGCCGGAAACCGCCGAAGTGCGTTCGCAGGTTGTAGTCACTGATGACACGGTNTTTGCCTCATCAGTGGGTGGTCACCTCTTTGCACTTGACCGGGAAAATGGCTGCATTAAGTGGCACAGGCAACCGGCCGCGGTCATCCGGACCTCACTGACGCTTGCTGAGGTAAACGGACAACCGGCGCTCGTCTTTGGTGGCGCGACCAAAGACTCCGTCCCCATGAGACTCTCGTTAGTCGACTTCGGCCAGGCCGTGTTTGCTGTCGATCCAGCCAGCGGCAAGGTGATCTGGAGCAGGGATGTAGCTCTCTTCAGAGGCACAATACTGACCGGGGGCATCGTTCAGCATGATGGCAAACTGCTGGTGCCGCTTTCCGCAATGGGTGTCGGCTTTGGCGGCGACGCCAATTACGAATGCTGCAAAAGCCACGGCGCCGTTCGCGCTCTCGACGCCAATACGGGCCAGATCCTCTGGACGACGCGCATGACACCAGAGGCTAAGCCAACGTACAAGAACTCGCTGGGCGTACAGCAGTGGGGNCCGTCGGGCGCCTCAGTCTGGACCACGCCAGCCATCGATGCCAAACGCAATCTACTGTATGTCGGCACGGGCCAGAACTCGTCCTCGCCCGCATCCGCCATGTCGGATGCGATTGTTGCGATGGACATCGACAGCGGTGACATCCGCTGGGTGTATCAGGGTACCGTAGGCGACGCGTTCAACTCCGCGTGCCTATTTGGTGGGCCCAACTGCCCGAAGGAGAACGGCCCCGATCTCGACTTTGGGGCTTCAGCGGTACTGGCTAGGACAGCAAAGGGGGATGACATTGTGCTTGCGGGTCAGAAGTCCGGTGTAGTCCACGCACTAAACCCTGATGATGGCGAACTGCTTTGGNGGACCCGGGTGAGCCCCGGCTCCGCGCTGGGAGGGGTACATTGGGGGCTTGCACTC
This sequence comes from Gammaproteobacteria bacterium, assembly GCA_002714125.1. The sequence continues at coordinate 6,044 of PAWP01000102.1, read as the reverse complement.
AGTGGNAGCACATTGATCGTTCCCATCAATGATCCAGTGCCCGCGCCGGGCGTAGAACGCAGACCTGGGGTGTACGCACTAAACNTTGATACTGGCAAACTTGAATGGTCTTATGCAGCGCAACCGGTATGTGACAGCGGTTTCTCTCAGGGAGCGCCCTGGCCTGATTGCCCGTATACGTTCTCTGCCGCCCCCAGCACTGCCAACGACCTGGCGTTTGTTGGTTCGCTATCCGGGATTGCCTACGCCTTCGACGTCAACACCGGGCAGGTGGTGTGGGAATTCGACACCGCCCGTACCTTTGAGAGTGTCAACGGGATTCCCGCAGTGGGGGGCTCAATCGACGCTCCAGGCATGGTTGCGGCTGGCGACATGTTGTTTGTGGGNTCGGGNTATGCAATGTTTGGCGAGAACCCAGGTAACGCACTNTTGGCTTTTCGGCTGCGCGAATAAGAGCGGGGCGACGCTNAGGGNCGGGGATCGTTCTGGAGCGCTGGCATCGTAATTAAAGTGCTGGGCTCCGGGAGCATCATGCACCGGGCCGGGTCGGTCGCCCGGTCACAACACTTGGCATCGGTACCGTCACAGAGATCGGTACGTAGCGCCTGGCAGAACATGCCCCATGCGCCAACTCCCGTACCATCGATCAAAGCCTTGATCTGGCCCGGTTGCCCTGGGCATACGAGTGAGTACATATCGCCCAATTGCCGTTCACCATTCATCTGAACAGCCTTGGCCTGACCTGCACGGTCTCTCCCCCACCAGTTATTGCCGGCGTTGAGGTCATGGTGGACAACATAGACGTCCATCGATNCTGGCAGCTCCATGCCACTGGCCGTGATCCGATTGGCGCCACGACCACCCANTTCTCCGCCCCCGAAATCCAGGACTGTGTCNGCAGANGGCTTGCCGAAAATGTTCCAAACAGCGATGCCAAAGCCTCCAGTACCGGTGATGTCGCTCTCCTCCATCAGCACCCGAGCACTGGCTGCGTGCTGCTCTGGCAGTGANGGCCCTGCATANAGCCAGTTCCTGCCNTGGTAAGTCACCACCTCGAGGCCATTGTTGCCAACCCCTTGCCCTGCGTGGCCACCTTCGTAGCGATAGCGGCGGATTTGCGCGGNGACGTGGCTCTGGTGCTGAGCCACGATGAGAATGCCGTCCGAACTGTCAGACGCGTTTGACACACTCGTGTCCTGAACCTCGAGCTCAATGTGAGACGCATCCTGACTGTCAATCAGAATGCCGGAGCGGGGGAAGCCCGGCCCAAGATCCCTGACCCGGTTGCCAGTGACCTTCAGCGCAGCCCTGGCGCTGCCGCTGGTGTGCAGCGCAACCGCTGCGCCGCCCAGCCGAACAAGACGCCCGTCCGATCTGAAACCTTGAATTTCGTTCTCAGCTACAACATTGGGCCTGATTGCCGCACTTGCCTCAGCCTGCTCGTCATGAACCCATGCAATAGCGCCTTTTGGGAACTCTGGCACCCCCAATCCGGCAGTAGCGCCCGTTGAGACGCTGGCTAGCCCGGCTGAATTCGCGCCCCGGATCTGATTCGCCCTGATGACCGCGCCCTGCACATTACGGCCGACGAAGGCGTGTCCGGCAGCATCAGAAATGACCAGACCCGTCACCAGCGTGTCATCAGCCANGATCACTACGTCACCNCCCTGCCTTNCCGGNTCACTGTTTCTCAGCACCGGANCCCCATCGACGGCGACACCACGCAACGTCTGACCANNCTGAAGCNCNATNCCACCNTCGAGTGCCGCGGCNCCCGGNAGGGCNGCNATCACNATGATCTCGTCNCCNGGGCCCGCAGCCGCTTGCACCCGNGCNANGCTNTGAAAAGGTTGTGCGGCAGTACCGATGCCCCCGTCGCTCACCCCAGGGGCGGATTGCACGTACCAGGTCGCCGTGCCAGCCACTTCATCCTGATTCGTCACACAACCGCAAAGCGCGGCGAGCGCGAGCGACATTCCCGCTATTGCTGCCCGGTGTTTCAACATGATGATCAGGGCTCCGTCCGCTGTCGGATTACTTCCACCACGTTACCAGAGGGATCGTCTGCCAGGAACATGTGCTCTCCGAACATCCGGTAACCAAGGCCCTCAGCTTCAACCCGGGCGTGGACCCCGTCGAAGTCAGTCGTATATATCGCAACCACGGGCTGTTCGCTGCGCGGGAAATGCGCCGCCGGTCTGGGTTCATAGAGCGCGACAAACAGACCTTCACCNACATTGAGGATGACCTCACGGAACGCATCTGATTCCGCTACGGTGCCTGGCCCAATAGCGAAAACACGCTGGAAAAATGCTCTCGTGGAGAGCATGTCGTCAACGATCAAACGAGCGCCGACTACGCGGGGCGGTCCCTCACCTGCAAGCAGTTCAATCGTATTACCGCTGGGGTCGGTCACGTGGGCAAGTCTGACGCCCGCGCGAGAAAACAGTCGGATCGGGCGTGACGCAGCCTCAAAGCGTCCGACAATCTCCTCCAGGTTAGTCACCTGGACAATCGACACCGCCTGGGGTGTTTTTTCAATGTTCTCGTACTCGGTGAACGCAAGCAGGCCAATCCGNCCGCCCTGTGCATAACCCATGAACGGCTCATCGAGGAAACCCGGCGCCTCAAAACGACTCAGTTCCTGCATCCCCAGCAGCGTTGAGTAGAACGGCNGGGTTCCGCCCACATCGACAATGGTGAACTTGGTTGTGCTCACCCTATGGATAAACGGTACAGGCTCTTCACTAGAGTCAACCGGATACGTCACAAGGCAGGATGACAGCCCCAGCAGCGCTAATAGCGCTGACTGCCACCGTCCAATCGNCAAACTTCCTCAACCNCTACTGCGCGAGAAAGCCCACAATGGTCAACACAATGGTGTACGGAATGGCCATAACAACCATGCGGACATAACCCAGCTGAATGACGGGAGCGAGGGCCGAGGTTAGTAGGAACAGAAAGGCGGCCTGGCCGTTAGGTGTCGCAACCGAAGGCAGGTTGGTNCCCGTATTGATGCTGACAGCCAGTGCATCAAAGTGCTCACGCGTAATAATTCCTGCATCAAACGCGGCCTTCACTTCGTTGATGTAGACCGTGGCCACAAACACATTGTCAGAGATTGCCGACAACAAGCCATTGGCAAGAAAGAATGCGCCTGGCTGCACCTCCAGAGGCATCGTNAGCACCCANGCGATCACCGGTGAGAATAGATGCAGATCGTGAATCATCCCCACTACGACGAAAAAAATGCAGAGCAACGAAACGAAAGGCAACGATTCCTCAAACGCGGGGCCAATGTGATGCTCCTCAGTGACACCCGTGAGAGCGGTGACAAGTACCAAAAGGCTGAGGCCAATCAGACCAACCTGCGGCAAGATGTGAATTGCAAGGCCAACGACAAGCAGCACTCCACAGATTCCCTGCATCCACAACGCATAGACTTCCTTTTGCGTCCGTTTGGCGTCTTCTTCTTCCACATAACCCTTCAGAATGGCCCGTACCTGCGGATCCAGTTTCTGTCCGTAGCCCAGGACGCCCGTCAATTCGAGAACCACGCAGGTCGCAAATCCGGCAATCACTGCAGGAATCGTGACGTGTGACATCACGATGACAAACTCTATGAAATCCCAACCCATTTTCTCGGCGATAAGAAGATTCTGGGGCTCGCCAACCATCGTGGTCACACCGCCCAGAGCGGTACCAACCGCCCCGTGCATGACCAGGCTGCGTATGAACGCGCGGAAATTCTCCAACACGTCGGCACCCATCTCTTCCCTGTCCTCCACCTCACTGGCGTCATAGTCGCTATCCACAGCTGAGTGGATTCGCTCATAGACACCATAGAGGGCAACAAATACGGCAATCAGGACCGCGGTAACTGTGAGCGCGTCAAGAAACGCTGAGAGGACGGCCGCCATCACCGAAAACATGACGGACAACAGAACCTTGCTGTGGACGACCACAATTATCCGCGCAAACAAGAAGCTGAGAAACGGCTTCATAAAGTAGATGAAGCTCACCATGAAAATGAGTAGAGCAAGGACGCCCAAGTTCTGCTCGATTTCATGCCAGACCGTCTCACCCGACGTCAGGCCCAAAGCCAGGATCATGAGCGCCAGCACGCCACCACTCTGAAGCGGGTAACACTTGAGTGCCATAGCGAGGGTCAAGATGAACATGCCGAGAAAGAGCCAGCCCAGCAAGGTTGGCCCCACCAGAAATTTCAGCGGGATAGATAACAGCAGGAACACCAATATCGCGTTCTTAAACCACGCTGGGCTGCTGCCAAGAAACTGGTCATACGCAAGTCGGATCATAGAAGCTCCCTAAGCAACTTTGTTGGCAGGTGTTTATTATTTCTTTTCGTTTCAGCCCTTCACCACAGCCGTCAAGTTGTAGTCGGAGGCGTGTTCAGAAAGCCGGTTCTTGACCAGTGCCGACTGCGCGGAAGCATACACCTACGCGTCTGCAGAAACAGGTTCACCCTACTGGATACTAAACGGAGTCTCCGCCTTTGACCCGAGAACGCGTCAACCTAAGTTTGCGCCTGTCCCCATGTCGAGACCTTCAATCCCCCGCAGAGACGCGCACTCCGGCAATGCCTACAGGCGCGCTTTTGCCCCCTGCCCGCGCGTTGCGCACTACCTCGCGTAGCGTGAACGGTGCCTCCAACGCACCGCTGTCAGAATCCGGCCCAAGCTCCCCCACGCGGACATACTCACCGGCATCCGCAGCAAGTCGGAACGCGACCGTCGCACCCGCCGTCTCGCCNGGTAGTCCCTTTGCACCGAATCCATGCCCCTCGTTGGTTTGGCCACCGGTCGTAGCCTGATACCCCATTCTGTGGAGCAGCTTGGCACTGGAGCGCCGTAATACCTCCGGGCGCACTGACAGCATCCAATTCTCCTGTTGGCGCATCCAGGGTTTCTGCATGCCGTTCAGCATCATGATTCTGGGTGACGCGGTGCGATTGATACCGGTCCCATGCAGCAAGCGGCCATCGGTAATAACCATCGTGCCGGCTTTAGCGTCAAGATTGATTGCCGGCGGCAGTTTGCCAACCGGACGGCCTTCCCGAACGGCATCGGAGAGCAAGCGGTGACTGCCGGGAATCAGCAGCGTACCGCCGTTGGTGTCGTCTACATCAGTGATAGCTGTCAACACGTTGACAGTCATGGGGCTGCGGGAGTCAGGCGCGTTGCTCTGATCCTGGTGTAGCGCCTGAGGCACACCGCCCTGCAGAGATATGGCACCAATCAACGAGGTGCAGATCCAGCCCTGGCCCAGCGCCTCATCTATGAGTTGCTCCACCAGTGGCCCACCTTGGACCATGCTTGGGTGCTGCTCGATCAGTAGTTCAAAGCAACGGCCCTTATTGACGCAGCAGTTGATGTTCTGTCCACTCGGCGTCTTCTGCGCTATGTGCGCGAGGCGTTCTCCTTCAGCCTGCTCGAGTACGCGTCGGCTAATCGTCGCTACCTGATCAGCGGACAACGCATCCTCAATCTTGCAGTAACCCCAATGCAGTAAATCACGACGCAGCCGGCCAATGTCCTTGGTCGGCTGGGGTAAATCCTCATTCTGCCAGTATGGGTGTTTCGCGCCCGTTGTCGTGTCGTAGTACGAGCCCGGCCGATACTCCCACTGACCCCAGTCGCTGCCCCGCTGTGGTGGCACGAAGTAGATTTCCGGATTGTTCTCCAGCACAGACTTCATCGGCTCGGCAAAAGTCACCTCAGCGCGATACATCTGTGCATCAGGCGCAGAGTTAGCCTTGATAACTTCAGGGTCAAACTCCGGGTGCTTGCTGGTCACAGAAAGGTCTCCAGTAGTTAATTCAACAGCGAAACCTACCCGCTCTCACTACGAGCCTCAAGGTGACGCGTGCAAAGATCACATCTCTATAAGTGCCAGACATCAGGCCCATCATTCGTCGGCGCCGTGTACCCTGCGGCGGCGAAACTTCAAAAGACGCACTATGGACCCGTGCGAGGCTCATTCCGGCGATTCGACAATCTCAGTCTCGAAGTTGGCAGGGGCCA
>PAWP01000101.1 GCA_002714125.1 Gammaproteobacteria bacterium | reverse complement strand
ATAACTTCCATCGTCGTTCGTCCAGTCAGTTTGTACGGTGAAATTTGTCAGGCGCTAAAGGCCCGTTATGGCGCAGACGGATCAGTCGCCATCGTCATCTTTGTCCTCCGGCAGGTTGCTGCGTTCGCGCGTCCGCCTGGCCATGCGTGCCCTTACATCGAGAAAACTGTCGAACACTGCCGGAAGTAACAGGAACGGCAACAGTACAACCGTCAGAAAGCCCATCAGCAAAGCGATGTAGTAAGCCACGAGCGGCGCTGCCCCCAGCCCACGTTGATTGACCACGTAGTGAGTTATCCCCAAGGCGGCCATCACTAGCGGTGCGGTTAGCGGCAGAAACCAGGTCGTATATGGACCAGGCAGCGCGGCCATACACAGGCAGGCGACTGCGACCAGGCCTCCGGTTATCCGGGTTGATAGCCTCAGCGCCTGAAACTCGCCACCGAAGCCGCCGGGGTTGTACAACACACTTTGCCACCATCGGCCCAGTGCAAGACAGCCCAGGGCCATCATTGTCAGCATGAACGCCAGAAATGGCGGCAACATTGCGAAGAAGCCGGGCTGAGCGGTCAGATTGCGGCCAGTCATTTCCGAGGCGAGTCTGACCGGCTCCTCGATAGCACCCGGGGCCACAAGGTAGGTAGCCAATGTCAGCGCCATCCCAAGCACGGGCGCAGACAACACTGCGAGCTGCCACGACCGTGTCTCTCGCAACACCATAGCCAGGATCGCTGCCTGCAGCGGCAACAGGATGGCGACGATGTGTGGATGGCTCCAAAACATGAACAGATGCGGTGCGAGCGCCACGATCATTATGAACGTGCCTTCGCGCAGTCCATGACGAAGCGTGACGAGCGCTACGACACCGGATGCAATCCAGAGCAGCGGTTCGATAATCGTACCTGCGAGCGCAACTCCCAGTGCGTGAGCACGGGAGCGCATCGAGAATTCGGCTATGAGGCGCATGTTCCACGCCGGCAGCGCCGGTCAGGAGTGGGCGTCTGAGTACGGAATCAGCGCAAGGAAACGGGCACGTTTGACAGCCTTTGCCAGCTGGCGCTGGTAGCGAGCCTTGGTGCCGGTAATCCGACTCGGGACAATCTTGCCCGTCTCCGAGATATACGCCTTGAGGATGTCGAGATCTTTGTAGTCGATCTCTTCTATCCCTTCCGCAGTGAATCGGCAGTACTTTCTGCGACGGTAATAACGAGCCATGCGTTACTCCTTCTCGAGCGACGTGTTTTCAGAGAGCCGGGAGCTGTCACGATCACCTCTGTCACCACGGTCGCCGCGATCACCACGGTCGCCGCGATCACCACGGTCGCCGCGATCCCGGTTGCGGTTCTGTTCGTCCCGCTCTTTCTTTTCGCGGCTCTCACGCTCAACTTTCATGATGGGCGAATCCCCGTAGGTCGGGCCTTTGCGCTTCATTACTAGATTGCGAATGACAGCGTCGTTGAACTTGAACGCGTTGTTCAGTTCTTCGAGGCCTTCACCGTCAACTTCGATATTCAGGAGCAGGTAATGCGCCTTGTGGATCTTGCTGATCGGATACGCCAGCTGGCGCCGCCCCCAGTCCTCGACGCGGTGGACGGTGCCGCCGGTCTGGGTAATCAGATTCGAGTAACGTTCGATCATTCCGGGCACCTGTTCACTTTGATCAGGATGCACCAGAAACACGACCTCATAGTGTCTCATCGCGAGCTCCTTTCGGTTATACCACCCGGCTACTCCCCATTGGGTGTAGCGGTGCGGCAAGGAGAATTGGGGAAACTTAACTTTAAGCGATGGGTGCCTGGGATGCAATTGTCGCCTGCATGCCCAGAACGGTCAGCCGCGTGTCGCGATGGCCAGAGTATTGCTGGCCGGGTCTTCGATCGAATGCCGTCTATTCCTCTGTCCCGAGGTTGTCAAAGTTCCCGACTTCGTCTTTGTAGATCAGGTACGGCGGTCCGGCTCGAATAGTTTAACTTGAAAGAGTGAACCGACCGTATCGATAAGCAACGCGCCCGAACCCCGCTCACCGCAGGGTCACAGCAAAGGTTTGAATTCAGGCGTCAGCCCGGACCCGAGGCAGTCATCAACCGACTACACGGTAAAAGTCCCGCCGGATCAGTTGAGAGACGGACCTTTAAGTGCCGCCATAGCAGGCTCGATCAACACCGGGTCCCCAGTTAATGAGCAGCCCTTTCTCATGCTTTGCAACCGTCGGCTGATCGGTATAGATGGCTGGTTCATCTTGATCAACGCAGAACCTGAGGTCGGAAGCGTAGGCGCCACCGCCGTACGCACAACCGGGGCAGTCACAGTTGAGAGCGTGCTGATCACTAAGGGAGAGCCGCAGCCAAAGTTCGAAACCCGCAGGCTCAATCCGCGCCATTTGCGCATACACCTCGGGTGTGTCTTCGAGCGCGCAGCTCACAAACAAGTAGAGATCGTCTCCGTCGCAAGCCCCAAAGGACTGCTCTTACAGCCATTATACATGCGGCAAACTGCAGGCCGCGGCGAGCATGCGCCAGTCAGCGCGCCCCTTACAGTGAGGCGTTGAAGCCTCTGTTATCAGAAGTTGTCTTTGCGACGGCGCGTCTCGGCAAACACATCCACCAGGGGCGCCCCTACCAGACCCACAGTCTCCTGCAGGTTGGCGCTCTGGGGCCGCAGGAACGGGTTGGTCGCCTTCTCGCGGGCAAGCGTCGTCGGCACCGTGGGCTTGCCTTCCGCGCGCAGCCGCTTAATCTCAGCGGCCCGTTCAATCAGCTCCGCGTTACCCGGCTCCACCGAAAGCGCAAACGACGCATTCGNCGCAGTATACTCATGCGCGCAATAGAGCGTGGTCTCGTCGGGCATGTTCATGAGCTTGCAGATGCTGTCCCACATCTGCGCCGGCGTCCCCTCGAACAGCCGGCCACAGCCGAGCGCGAAAATCGTATCTCCAACAAANGCGATCTTGTCTTNTTCAAAGTGGAAGGCAACNTGGCCCGAGGTATGCCCCGGTACCTCCACAACCCGCGTCCGCGANTTGCCGAAAGTGTAGGTCTCACCTTCTTTTAGACNCACATCAATGCCGGGTATGCGCTCGGCGTCCACGTNGGCGCCTACGATGGTACAGCCCCACTGCGCTTTGAGCGCCTCATTGCCACCCGCATGGTCGAAATGATGGTGGGTGTTGAAGATGTGGGTGAGCTTCCAGCCCTTCTCTTCCAAAGCNCGGTTGATGGGCTCGACTTCAGGAGTATCGACCACTGCGGTGACCTCGGCAGCCTCGTCCCGTACAAGCCAGCAGTAGTTGTCGGACAGACAGGGAAACTGATGGACTTCGATAGTCATGGGCGCACTCCAGTTGAAATCGCCCCCATTCTAACGCGCCGACAGCAAAGACTGCCTGTCGTTTTACATGCGGTCTCGATGCAGGTGCAATGGCCCTGCGCTAGGTGCGGTTCTCGCGTTGGTCCTGGCTTCAGCTCTGTCGTTGCCTTGCCATCTCATAAAGCGCAACGCCCGCCGCCACCGAGACGTTTAGACTTGCGCCTTGGGCCGTCGGCAGACGTGTCACATGATCACAGTTCTCCCGGGTGAGTCGGCGCATGCCGTCGCCTTCAGAGCCCATAATNAGCGCAACGCGCCCCGTAAGGTCGACGCTCGCGAGCGTCTCCTCACCCTCGCCCGCCAGCCCCACCGTCCAGACACCCGCCTGCTGAATCTGCTTCAATGCCCGCGCGAGATTGCTGACGGCGACGACGGGAACCCGGGCGAAACCCCCGCTTGCAGCCTTCTGCGCAGCGGCGGAAACCGGTGCACTGCGACGGGACAGTACCAATACCGCATCCACACCCCAAGCAGCCGCACTGCGCACGCAGGCACCGAGATTGCGCGGATCGGTAACGCCGTCCAGCAATAGCAACGCAAGATCCGGTCGATCCTCAGCCAGGATCTCTTCGAGGCTAGCGGGAGTCTGGCTCGACTCAGCCAGATGCAGGACGACACCCTGGTGCACGCCACTGGCAAGCTTATCAAGGTCTGCCCGGGATACCCGGGTAACGGGGCAACCGGCAGAAGCCGCCCGGTCCACCACACGTTGCTGACGCCGGTTGAGTTTGCCGTCGACCACGGACAGGTCCTGCAATTCGCTACTAGGATTCTCCAGCGCGGCTAGCACCGCGTGTAGACCAAAAACCATCATCACTACCGACCTCTCCCGGAGTTCCGCGAGCGCCGAGACCCTTTGCGCCTGTCATGCACGGCACCTCGGTCCTTGCGGCGCGACTTGCCTTTGCCACGCTCGCGCTTCGCGCGCCGGCCGATAATGGGGGAGTGTGTCAACAGTTCAAGCTCCACCTTGCGTTCCGCCGGGTCAACCCGAATGATCTGCACCCTTACNGAATCGCCGACGCCGTAGTGGCGGCCACTGCGTTCGCCTGCAAGCGTCTGCGCGCCGGGATCGTAGGTGAAGTAATCTGACCCTAACGTGCTGACATGGACCATGCCTTCGCAAAAATAGCGGCTTAGTTCGACAAATAGCCAGAAGCCCGCAACAGAGGTAATGACACCCTCTTCGTCGTCGCCCACATGATTGGCTAGGTATCGGCACTTGAGCGCGGTCATCACATCCCAGGATGCGGTGTCCGCGCGGCGCTCCGTCATCGACGTGTGCATACCGAGCATGAGCACAGCCTCCTCATTGTAGGGATAGTCGGCTTTCAGCATCGGCTTTGAGCCTTTTGGCTTCGCGAATCGCTGCACGTGGTCAGTCTGCGCCGTGCCGTGCAGCACAGCCTTGATGTAGCGGTGCGTCAGCAGATCGGGGTAACGGCGGATAGGTGAGGTGAAGTGGGTATAGGCTTCGTAATTGAGACCAAAGTGACCCTTGTTGTCCCGTTGGTAAACCGCCTGCTGCATAGAGCGCAGNAGCGCAAGCTGAAGGAAGCGGCCGTTCTTGCGCCCCGCAAGGGCCGCCGCNNCAGCCTGGTAGTCAGCAGGCGCTGGAAGCGGATCACCACNCAGCCGAATGCCAAACGCCGCGAGGAAAGNACGCAGAGATTCAACCTTCTCTAGTTCCGGTGGCTCGTGTACCCGGTAGAGCGCTCCCGCCTCGAACCCGCCAACAAACCGCGCCGCACAGACATTTGCACACAGCATGCACTCTTCGATAAGCCGATGCGCGTCCTGCCTGTGAACAGGTTCGAAGCCGGTGACCTCACCAGCCTCATCAAATACCACGCGCANTTCCGGNGTATCGAATTCGACAGCACCACGCCGGTCGCGGGTGGCCAGCAGCACACGAAACAGGCCCTGTAACTGCCCGATCAGGCCCGCAAGCGCATCATCCGCACCATCCAGGATTGCCTGCACACGAGTGTAGGTGAAACGCCGCTGCGACCNGATAGTTGCCTCATAAAAACTGAAGTCACGGATTGCACCGCGCTTGCCGATCACCATGTCGCAGACCATCGCAAGGCGGTCAACACCCTCTTTGAGCGAGCAAAGTCCGTTCGAAAGCGACTCCGGCAACATGGGAATCACGTATTGGGGGAAATACACCGAGGTCCCCCGCTCCCGGGCNGAATCATCNANCGCGCTACCGTCTTTCACGTAATGGGCAACGTCCGCAATAGCGACCACCAGGCGAAAACCTTCTGCATGGGGCTCGCAGTAGACAGCGTCGTCGAAGTCTTTAGCGTCTTCACCGTCAATCGTGACAAACGGCAGGTCGCGCAGATCCGCCCGGCCCGACTTCGCCCGTGCGGGAACTCGGGCNGGCAACTGGTCGGCTTCTCTCAACGCAGCCTCACCAAACTCCACNGGGAGGTCATTGTCCCGCACGGCCATTTCAACCTCGATCCCCGGGGTGAGGTAATCACCGAGTACCGCCTCNACCTCCCCCGCCGGCGGCCGGTCCCAATCCGGCTGGCGCGTCACCACCACGCTGACAATCTGATCCTGGCGCGCCCCAGCGAGCTTGTCATCGGCCAGCACCAGCCACTGGTGCTGGCGCCGGTTGGACGGCCGCAGCANATATNGTCCACGTTCCCGTTCAACCACGCCAACCAGGCGTTGGGTTCGCCGTTCGAGCACAGCCTCTATTCGACCCGAAGGTCGCCCGCGGTGGTCGGCACCGGTAATACTTACCTGTACAAGATCACCGTGAAATACGCCACGCATCTGCGCACGCCTGAGATAGATATCTTCTTGAGTACCGTCCTGCGCGACAAAGCCAAAGCCATCGGCATGAGCGTGAACAGGACCTTCAACTAAGGCTACGTCCGCAGGCAACGCAAAGGCATCACGGCCGTGGCGATAGAGTTGCCCGTCTCGCACCATCGCGCGAAGTCGAGCCGACAATCCCTCTTCCTGGTCGCGGACAATGCTCAACGCGCCGACCAGTTGGCGCAGGGATGCTGGCCCGGCAAACTCAGTCAGGGTTTGGAGGATATGTTCGCGGGAAGCTACGGGGTTGGAGTACCGGCGCGCTTCGCGCTCGGCGTGCGGGTCATGTTTCACGCAGCGTACTCTGGCCTGGTCAGAGGGACAAAACAACCAAAATCGACCGTGTTGTAGTGGATTTGCCCAGCCATACGAGCAACCCGAGCTTCGTTGACACCCCCTGAGCCCTTGAGTAATCTGCGGCTCCGCCTGCCGAGGTGGTGAAATTGGTAGACACGCTAGCTTCAGGTGCTAGTGGGCGTAAGCCCGTGGAGGTTCAAGTCCTCTCCTCGGCACCATGTTTCNNTGCAAGCTTATCCGCAGCCACCAANATTGTGACCTCGGACACGAATTGGCCCGCATGGTTTGGTGGGCCTCAGCGACNTGGAGCNGACCAGAACGAAGNCCCAAACGTGATCGCGGAGNGGTTCATGGCATTTGGCGGCATGACGCCCTCGCGCTGCGCCGACGTGATGACAACCGGCGTGCTTTATGTACTAGCGGAGTCAGAGGACGACCCTGGCTACGTCTGGCTGGAAGCTGAAGCTCGAATGAATGCGAGCCGTACCGGCCCGAGCAGCGAACTGAACTCCCTTATATTCAATCTGAACGAGCTCATGCAGGAAAGTGGCGCCAGCCTAAAGGCCAATGAAAGCACGAGCACTCGTTCATCCGTGCGCATTATTCGAACTCTGGCGTCAGACTAAAAGGCCCCTGTGCGAATAGAGCCCGGGCGTTGATCACGGCGTCAGAGCGAGAACGGATCACGCACCACAATTGTCTCAGCCCGGTCGGGGCCCGTCGACACAATATCGATCGGCACGCCGCAGCACCCGGAAATGTGATCAATGTAGGCTCGGGCATTCTCGGGGAGATCATCCAGGGACTTCGCACCCACCGTCGACTCCTTCCAGCCCGGCAGCGACTCGTAAATCGCCGTCGGTTCCGGCGCCTCGGGGTTCTGGTAGTCGACGCAGAGCAATACCTCATCTAGCCCGTCGAGCACGTCGAGCTTCGTGATGCACAGCCCAGATATGCTGTTGATCGTGATCACGCGTTTCAGCGCATAAGCGTCGAACCAACCGCAACGGCGGGGCCGGCCTGTCGTCGCGCCAAACTCGTTACCGCGTTCCGCGAGCTTGCTACCAACGTGATCAAAGAGCTCCGTCGGAAACGGCCCGGAACCCACCCGCGTCGTGTACGCCTTGGTGATCCCCAGAATGTAGTCGAGGTCGCGCGGCCCTACACCGCAGCCGCTGCCAATCGCGCCAGCAGTGGTATTTGACGAGGTTACATAGGGATATGTGCCCTGGTCGATGTCGAGCAGCGTGCCCTGCGCGCCTTCGAACAGGATGCTAGCGCCCGACTCCCGGATCGCAGCGAGCCGCAGCACAACGTCGTCGACCATCGGACGAATCTCCTCGGCATGTCCCAGCGATTCATCCAGCGTCTTCTCGAGCTGGACAGGATCGGCATGAAAATAGTTCGTCAGCACAAAGTTGTGATATTCCAGCACTTCTTCCAGCTGCTGGCGGAAGCGTGCCTCGTCAAACAGGTCACTCACGCGCAGGCCACGCCGCGCTACCTTGTCCTCGTACGCTGGGCCAATGCCACGGCCTGTAGTGCCAATCTTTTGGTTGCCGCGAACGCTCTCGCGCATCTGATCAAGGGCCACGTGGTGCGGAAGGATGAGCGGGCAGCCGCTGCTGATCTTGAGGCGTGAACGCACCTCGACGCCAGAGTTCTCTAGTTCCTCCACTTCATTCATGAGCGCGGGGATTGACAGCACCACACCATTGCCAATCAGGCATTCAACATGGGTATGCAAAATGCCCGACGGAATCAGGTGCAGCACGGTCTTCTCACCACCCACCACCAGAGTATGGCCGGCATTGTGCCCCCCCTGAAAACGTGCCACAGCGCCCACGTTTTCAGTCAGCAGATCCACTACCTTACCTTTACCCTCGTCACCCCAATGGGTGCCGATCACGACTACATTACGACCCATAGCTACGATCCATCAGCCGCATGCGCGGCTTTCTCGCCTCGATTCAGCCTTCAAATANGCTCCAACCAATGANNAGNCACCCGTCNGCGCCAGCATGNGANACGTACANCNGNCCCTGCCACCAGCGGCATTCGGAGGACCAATCCTCACATGCACCAGCGCCAGGGCTTGATTTCAGTTAATCAGGTACAGCAGAACAGTACCGGTCAGCATGCTCGCCAGCCCCGCGATACGCATGTCACGATCGCTGATCTCAGCCATCATCATGACCATCTGGCGCCAACGACGAGGGTGGAGGAAGGGAATAATGCCCTCAATCACGAGGACGAGGCAAAGCGCGATTCCCAGGTCCTGCCACACGCCGTTCTCCCAATGACTCCAGCCAACCGAGCTGCGCAAAAGCTCCTTGCACAACTCGACGCTACAGCCGTGCCTGATCAGTTCTCGATTTTGCTCATGTAGCTGAAGAAGTCACTATCCGGCTGGACGAGCAAAATGTCGCCCTTTGATGCAAACGTCTCGCGGTACGCGGCCATCGAACGGTAAAACCGGTAGAACTCCGGGTCTCGGGTGTACGCCGATGCGTAGATCGAGGCAGCCTCAGCATCGCCTTCACCGCGAATCCGCTCGGCATCACGATAGGCCTCTGCCGCAATCACAACTTCCTGCCGATCTGCATCCGCACGGATGCCAACTGCAAGCTCCTGACCCTTAGCTCGATGCTCACGCGCCTCGATCTCCCGCTCCGTATTCATCCGACTGTAAACCGACTCGCTCACCTCGTCCGGCAGATCAATCCGTTTGACGCGCACATCGACCACCTCTACGCCCAACTCGGTCTTGGCAACCACGTCTAGATTCTCGGTGAGGACCTGCATCAACTGATCACGCTCACCGGATACCACCTCATGCAGGCTCCGCTTGGAAATCTCGTTCCGCAGGCCGGTGTTGACCCGCTCCTTGAGCAGGTCCTTGGCGCGCTCCACGTCACCCGACGTCGAGGTGTAGTACTTCTCGACGTCGGTTACCCGGAACTTCGCAAAAGAGTCCACCATCACGGCCTTCTTCTCAAGCGTCAGGAAACGCTCAGCGGGCGCGTCGAGCGTCAGCACCCGGGCATCGAATCGGCGCACTTCCATCACCAGCGGCATCTTGAAATGCAGGCCAGGTGGGATGTCATGGCGCTGCACAGCACCAAACTGCAGGAGCACCGCCCGCTCGAACTCAGAAATAACGAACAATGAGTTCGCTCCCAGAAAAACGGCCAACAAACCTATCAGGCCACCCAAAACTGCTTTTACAGACATATCGTTTCCTCCTGGCGGACCTAGCGGCCGCGTCTGCCCTGGCTGCCAACGTTGCGGCGATTGAGTTCCTGCATGACCGCTTCGCGGATGCGCTCTTCCATATTACTACCACCCCGAGACGAGGTCGTTGGTACCGCTGACGACTGCTGCACAATCTTGTCAAGGGGCAGATACAGCAGATTGTTGCCACCGTCGACATCGACCATCACCTTGGTCGAGTTCTTCATGACAGACTCAAGGGAATCGAGATACAGGCGCTGACGCGTTACTTGAGGCGCAATCTTGTACTCTTCGTAGAGCTTGTTGAAGCGTTCTGCTTCACCGTTGGCGCGTGCAATGACCTGCTCTTTGTAACCGTTAGCCTCCTCGATCTGCCGGGACGCCTCACCGCGCGCCTCAGGCACAATCTGATTGGCNTAGGCGTCCGCCTCGTTCTTGAGGCGTTGCTCGTCCTCACGGGCCTTGATCACATCGTCAAACGCTTCTTTGACGGGATCNGGCGGCTGGGTGTTTTCGATGATGACCTGCTCAACCTGAATCCCGGTGCCATACATATCGATATAACTCTGCAGGCGCGACTCAACGTCCTGCGCGAGTNCNGCCCGGCCTTCGGTCAGCACATCGTGCATTTCCGANGACCCCACCACATGCCTCAGCGCAGACTCCATGGCCTCGCGCAAGGTATTCTCCGGGTCGCGAACCAACANAACATAGTCTTGCACGCTGCTGATCTTCCACTGCACGCGCATGTCGACCCGAACNATGTTTTCATCCTCGGTGAGCATCTCCGCGTCNTGCCCGATCGATCGAACCTGCTCTACGTTCAGGACAAATACCTGATCGATGAGCGGCGGGTTCCAGCGCAATCCTGGCATCACAACGGTTTCCAACTTCTCGCCGAGGCGCAGCACGACGCCACGTTCCGCCTGGTCCACCGTGTATACCCCCATGAACCCCCAGATCGCCAGGAGGGCCACCACCCCGATACCGAAGGTTGCGCCGCTGATGCGAATACCACCGCCCCCGCCCCCCGAGCCGGAGCGCTTGCCTTTCCCGCCAAACAAGGAGGTTACGTTGTTGGTGAGATTCTTGAACGCCTCATCCAGATCCGGTGGCCCCTGGTCGTTCTTCCCCCAAGGGTCTTTGTCTTTGTTACCGCCGCCAGGCTCATTCCAGGCCATTAGTTATCTCGCTCCTTTACATGGATCGCCATCACGATCTCGAGGATCGCACGTCCGGGTTTGTGCAACGCGAAGAGGCATATTCATTTTCACACTAAACGGGCAACCACGTCACCGGGGCAGGCACAGTCTGGCATTCGTTTGCCTTCCCACCACTATGCCTGAGCGAATCCGGACCGCCAGAGGTGCGGAATCCAGGCGCTCGGGCCCGCAGCAAACTGCTCCAGATGTAACCCATTTAGACTCCAAACCTAGCCAAGACCTGTTCAAGCCGCGTCGCGTCACCGCGAAGGTGAGCCTCGGAGCCGCCATTCTCAGCAAATTGCTCGTTTTGCACCGCGCCAATGGCGTACAGCGCGGCGCGCAGCTTGCCCTCTTCGGGGCCCAGATTCACTACTTTTTCGACCATGCTGCCGGCCAGTCGTTCGGCAATCGCGCTGCGTAGTTCATCGAATCCCTCGCCTGTAACCGCCGAAACCCAGACCCGATCCGGCTGCCCCGAGGCGTCAGTACCCACTCGCGAGCGCTCACCCAATAGATCAATCTTATTTAGGACCGTTAGCGCCGGCACGCCATCAGCCCCAATCTCGTGCAGGACTTCCGCCACATCACCCATCTGTTCAGCCCGGTCAGGGCTGGCGGCATCTACTACGTGAATCAGTAGGTCAGACTCGCAGACTTCTTCAAGCGTAGCCCGGAAAGCGTCGATGAGGCTGTGGGGGAGTTTGCGGATGAATCCGACCGTGTCCGATATCACCACATTGCCGAGACCGGGGAGGTCCAGCCTGCGTAGAGTTGGATCGAGGGTCGCAAACAGCTGATTCTGCGCGTAGACGTCGGCACCACACAGGCGGTTGAACGCAGTCGATTTTCCGGCGTTGGTATAGCCCACGAGTGAGACCGCTGGCACACCAGCCTTGGAGCGCCCACGCCGATTNANTTCGCGCGCCCTGCGCACCTTNTCAAGGCGCCTACTCACTTGCTTAATCTGCTGNCCGAGAATGCGCTGGTCCGCCTCAAGCTGAGTTTCACCTGCGCCGCCGAGGCCAGCCCCCGCGCCCGCCCCGCCGCCGCCACCGGCGGNGNCCGCGCCGCCGCCNCGACCACCTCCCACGCCGCCACGNTGGCGGTCGAGGTGTGTCCAGCCACGTACGAGTCGTGCNGACTCATGCTGCAANTGAGCCAGCTCCACCTGCAGNTTACCTTCATGAGTNCGGGCACGCTGGGCAAAGATGTCGAGAATGAGGCCGGTGCGGCCNCGCACCGCAATACCCAGGGCCTCCTCTACATTGCGCTCCTGAGCCGGAGACAGATCCTGATCGACGAGGATAATATGGCAATCGGCCGCGTCGATGACGTACTTCACATCGGCCAGCTTGCCGCTGCCAATAAACGTTCGCGGATCAGGCCTGCGGCGTCGTGCCACCATTTCGACCACCGGTACGAGCCCGGCGGTCTGACTAAGTTCGGTAAACTCAC
>PAWP01000100.1 GCA_002714125.1 Gammaproteobacteria bacterium | reverse complement strand
TGTTCTCGTAGACGCCTTCGTCACGTTTAACGAGCTTGTTGAAACCGGTGTTCCTGATGGTGACGTCTTCCATTGGCTTATTAGTCGTGGGCGCGGTGCGAATGATTTTACGCACCGGCGTGCCAGGTGGCTTGTTGCCGGCCACAGCCTCAGTCCGATCACACAACTCTACCCAGGTTGTGACCGTGCGGGCGATAGGATGAGTAAGTTCCAGGATCATCCCGTTTTCTTCACGCTGCTAGTTGTAGCAAGGCGAGGGTGCACGGCCTGAGCGGCTCAGACGAACCAGGTGTTCGATTGGGCGGTCGCTGCAAAATTTTCCTGCAAGTGCTGGAAGGTCTGCATGTCGGCGTTGACCGCGTCGAGGCCGTGTTCCAGCACGTATGCATAGCTGCGTTGGAAGGCGTTCAACCGGGCCGCCATCAGTTTTGCTGGATAGTGCTTGTCGTAGGCTTTCTCATTGCCTCCGCCAAGCCACCAGCGACCGGCCAGATGTCGGCCGGCCTTCATTCCGATCATTGCTATGCCCGCTTCGCGGGCGCGATCCAACTGCGGCCGCAGCCCTTTCATGTCTGGCGAGTCGCCAAGTATGCTTCTGCTCTCCCAGTCATACCAGCCTGCGGGTGTGATTGCGATCTGCATGAGGTCGTACCAGCCGGTGTCCACCGCAGCGTTGAGGACAGCTTCGGCATTTTCATGGGTGCTGATGCCCCACCAGGTTACCTTGCCAGCTGCTTTTGCCGTGGTGAAAGCCTGGTGCATTTCTTCGGCCCGGATCAGCGCGGGGTTGTTAGCCGCCATGATGTAGTAGGCATCGACGTGGTCCGTCCCCAGTTCAGTGAGACTCTCATTCAGCAACCGTGTCCAGTTTATTGCCGCCTTTCTAGCGGTTGCCATGTCGAGTTCATCATTCGGCCCGAGGTCAACGTAGAGCATCGTCTTAGAGATGAGCATGGCCCGATCCCGGACTTGCTTGATAAAAGGCCCCAGGTTTTTCTCAGCTTCTTTGTAATAGTGCTTGGTGCCCACATCGAAAACATTGATGCCGGCATCTAGCGCTGGGCCTAGTAGGTGGTTGGCCTGACCGTTTGCGAGCGCGGCGCCGCAGCCGAAGATCAGCCTGCTACCTTTGAACCCTGTACGGCCATAGGTGACTTTGTGCATGGTTGGCCAGGCTGAGACGTCGTGCTGTGCCGTATTGGCCTGGGACTGATGTGGTCGCATTCCGGCGCCGATGCCCAGGGCGCCCATGACCTTAAGGAAGTAACGGCGGTCTGCTTTCGGCAACTTGCTCATGGCGGCCGTCCTCGGTGCTCAAACGTTGCTTTCATCATACTCTACGACGCGCTGGGCGCGTTTGGCCCTGATGACGTTGCCGCTCGCAAACCGACTCATACATTTCAGATGGGCATGCCCCTCAAGGTGGTGCCCTGACGCCGTACAAAAAAGTGTGGAATGCAAGGGTTCTGTTTCGAGGCTTCAGGAAATAGCACATTTAAATTCAATTACCTGAGGTGGAAGGGCACAGGTGCCAAAATATGGACAAGAATCGATCTCTATGGGCAATAGCGACACGATGCCTGGTGGAACAGCCCCGAGCATTGAGCTGAACCGTGTCCACTTGGATGAACTCCATGAGCAGTCGGAGTACTGGGTGCTGGTCTTGGACTATCGGACAGCCACGCGTTTTTCGGTCTGCGAGTCGCTTAAGAGCGTATGGGGCTCTAGGCGGTTGAATGCCATACGTGGAGGAGGCGTCGTAGACGCTCACCCAGATCGTTTTCTCGTTGGCCCACATCGACGCTGAGCTTTTTGTGGTGGGCGATGGCCAGCTGCAGATGTTGCTGATGGGAGGCTTGCGCGGGTTCGAGGTCCTGCTGCGCTGGCCCGAAGATGCGGTCGAGTAGGCTGACCGTTGTCGAGCTTATCCACGTAGCCGAACAAAGCTCGTTGATCGAACAGGTTGTCGGCTTTGTGGTTTAGCTGGTTTGCGCAGACATGACAGCCTTGATGTCGAGGCTGACCGATTTAGATCTCTAAGTCGCTATCGACATCTCGATGCGAGAGATTGCTGCTCCGGGGTTTGCGAAGAAAGTGCTGCGGACGATGGATAGCGACATGGAGCAGGCTGCTGGGTGCGACTAGTTCATCGGCGCTGCGGTGGTCCTGGCGGACGCTGCGGGGCAGGAGTTAGCATCCTGTCGGAAGGTATGGCCTCCGGCCAGGTGTGTTGACGCTAGAATCCTCGTGTAAGGGCGGAACGCGCCGCCCGAGCCTTGGTATGATGTAGGCTCGCACTGCTGTCGGCGCCCTGCTCTGCAGCGGTCCCTCTGCCTAACAGGTGGCGCCGTCCGTAGGCTCAGCCGGACCACCCACCCGGATCCGATGAACCAAATTATCAGTCGAGCAGATCGCCTGTTCAGGCCAACAGGTCGGCTGTTCTACGGCTGGTGGATTGTGCTGGGTGGCAGCGGCATNCAGATGCTCTCCGGTGTTCTATGGATGCAGTCCTATGGTGCCTACATGGTGCTGCTGCAGGAGGACTTCGGCTGGAGCAGTGCCGTGATTGCAGGTGCGTTTGCCCTGACACGGGTTGAGAGCGGTTTGCTTGGTCCTATTCANGGGTGGCTGGTGGATCGCTTTGGGCCGCAGTCGATCCTGCGTGTGGGCATCCTGATGTTTGGCCTTGGTTTCATGCTGTTCAGTCAGATCAACGGCGTCATCACTTTCTACCTGACTTTTGCCTTTATTGCGGTAGGCGCAAGCCTCGGTGGGTTCGCAACTATCATGGTGTCCATCGTGAACTGGTTCGATCGGCATCGCGCTAAAGCCGTGGCACTCTCACAGATTGGTTATTCGCTGGGTGGTCTCTCCGTGCCGCTNGTCATCCTCTCGTTAGAGGCATTCGGGTGGCGCGCAACCGCGTTTGCGTCCGGGGTATTTGTGATCGTTGTGGGTATGCCGCTCATCCAACTCATGCGTCACCGACCCGAGCCCTATGGCATGGTCCCCGACGGTGTCCGCGAAGCACCAGAGCATCCAAACGCGGCTGCTGATAAAGGCTCGAGGGACTTCACAGCGCACGAGGCTCTCCGGACNAAGGCATTCTGGCTAATNAGTATAGGTCACGCGGCTGCCCTNCTCACCGTGTCGGCAGTCATGGTTCACCTTGTGCCGCATCTGACACGCGGCTTGAACTACACCCTGGTGGAAGCNGGTTATGTGATCGCGCTNATGACCGCATTTCAGATGGTGGGGCAATTCTGTGGCGGCTTCTTGGGTGACCGCTTCGACAAACGTTTGCTGTGTGTGTTCTGCATGGTGGCGCACGCATCCGGGCTGGCGCTGGTGGCCTTTGCATCCTCTATCTGGATGGTGATGGCCTTTACGCTGTTGCATGGTGTGGGCTGGGGTATGCGCGGGCCGTTGATGGTGGCGCTACGCGCGGACTATTTCGGGCCGTCCTCGTTTGGCACCATCATGGGGTTCTCATCGCTGATCATCATGTTCGGCATGTCCGGCGGCCCNATTGTGGTGGGCTTGATGGCGGACGCTGCCGGGCACTACCAGAGTGGGCTCGCGCTGATGGCATTCGGCTCGTTCCTGGGCTCNTTCTGCTTCTACTTTGCCTCTCGGCCCGAGCGCCCATCGGCGGCACTACTACGTGTCTGAGAACCTCATCTGCGGGTAGAGTGCACGTGATAATCTCGNGCCGTGTCAGTTGNATCCGCACTGCCCTCGGAAGGAGTAGCCATGNGCCAGCCCAATTTGCTGATCTTCAANCCGGACCAATGGCGCGGAGACGTCATGGGNCATGTAGGCAACCCGGCGGCGCAAACCCCCTGCATTGATGCGGCCGTGGGTACTGATGCGGTCTCCTTCATCAATACCTTTGCGCAGGCAACGGTATGTACGCCCAGCCGCTGCAGCTTTATGACAGGTTGGTATCCGCACGTTTTTGGCCATCGCACAATGCATCACATGCTGCACGGGCCGGAGGGTGACGCTAACCTTTTGAGGGTCCTACGCCGCAACGGCTATTTTGTCTGGTGGGGTGGCAAGAACGATCTGATCCCCGGGCAGCAGGGTCATGAGGCAGATTGTGACGTGGCGTTCCGACCGCGGCGGGAGGATTACGAGCGCTGGGGCTACCAGCCACAGGAGAGTAGCCATGGTGGCGACATGGCCTGGCGTGGGTCCGAGGCCGGAGACAATTTCTACAGCTTCTTCAAAGGGCGCCTCGACACCAGTGGCGCCGACCGCTATTTCGACAGCGATTGGGCCATGGTGCAAGGCGCGCTCGANTTCATCCAAAACTATGNTGGCAAGCAGCCGTGGTGCATATTTNTACCCATAGCCTATCCACATCCACCCTACTGTGTCGAAGAACCGTGGTTNTCCGCGATTGACCGCGAGGCGCTGCCTGAACGTACGGTCATTGATATTGCGAGCAAGCCTGCCATGCAGCGTGGCATCGCGGCGGGTCAGCACCTGGCTGACTGGGATGAACCCCGTTGGCGCGAACTGCGTGCTACCTATTATGGGATGTGTGCCCGGGTTGATCACCAGTTCGGGCTGTTGCTGGACGGCCTGCGTGCGGCGGAAAGCTACGACGACACCGCCGTGTTTCTGTTCAGCGATCACGGCGACTACACGGGTGACTACGGCCTTGTTGAGAAGACCCAAAACACTTTNGAGGACTGTCTTTGCCANGTGCCTCTGGTGATCAAGCCACCGGCAGCGCTGGCGACGACGCCCGGCGTACGAACCCACCTTACCGAACTGGTCGATTTCCCCGCGACGGTCTACGAAATCGCCGGCATNGAGNCCGAGCACTGGCACTTCGGCCAGTCGCTGTTGCCTGCGCTGAGTGATGCTGATGCNGGACATCGTGATGCTGTGTTCTGTGAGGGTGGACGTCTGCGCGGGGAGCGNCAGGCTTCGGAATACGAAAGCGTGGCCCTGGGGGGCGATACGGGACTCTACTCACCGAGAATTCGCCTGCAACTCCAGGAATCGGAGCCGTTCCCGCACAGCAAGGCCACCATGTGCCGGACAGAGCGCTTCAAATACATTCGCCGTTTATATGAAGACGATGAGCTCTATGACCTACACAATGATCCGACCGAGACAGTCAACCTGATTGACCATTCCGAGCACGCGGCCATCCGTGCAGAAATGATCGAGCGTATGTTGTTCTGGTACCAGGAGACCTGTGACATTGTGCCGATGCAGAGCGATGAGCGCCGGTTTGTACGCAGGTGACCTTCTGACGCGCCTAGCGCTCGCAGGCCGCATGTTGCGACGGAGTTGGCAGGCCAGCCAGAGTGTCAGGCGAGCCCATTTGCCGCGGTGCCACATGCTCGCGTAGATCAGGGACTGAGCAAATCTGAACCCCAACTGATGCACGAGCCAGATGCCGAGGAATCCATAACCCAGCACCGGGCCTGCCAGCCACGCACCGGGCAGTAGCACGACGTACTGGGTTAGCACATTCACGTACATCACCCGCTTCACGTCGCCGGCACCGTTCAGCATGCTTGAGAGCATGTAGCCGACGCTGTTCAGAATGATCACCACGCCCAGAATGCGGCAAGGGGTGACTGCCATTGCGAGGGTTTCCGGTTCGTGTATAAAAGTTCTGAGCAACAGCTCGGGCGCGGCCCAGAACGGGACCCCGAGTACAGTGATCAGAGGGCAACCCACGCGTATCACATCCCAGGCCCAGCGCCGCGNATCTGCCACCGANTGTGCACCCAATGCCTGTCCAACCAGCGTGGCACCCGCGGTGCCAAGGCCCCAGGCCGGTAATCCGACAAACGAGATCAGGTTAACGAGCACCGTGTAGGCGGCGAGCTCAACCGTTCCCACCATGCCCACGATGCGGAACATTGCAGTCAGGGCGANGCTCTCGAGCACCATCTGCGTGCTGCCGGGGATTGCCAGACGCAGCAGCAGAGTGCATTCATCGCGCGCTGGCAGCGCTCGAGCGAAACCTTCGGGCAGGGCAAAGCGTGCGCTTAGGACAACATGGTAGAGCACGCCGAACGCGGATGCTGTAAACGTACCGATCCCGGCGCCCTCGACGCCGAAGGCGGATATTGGGCCCAAGCCAAACATAAACACGTAGTTGAGTGGTACGTTGGCCGGTCGGTGCCGTTCCAGAACCCGTTGAAAGCCGACGTTATGCCAAATAGCAGGCTGGACCACCAGATCCACTGCAGATAGGCGACCCCGTGAGTGATGACTTCGGCGTCGTTGCTCATCAGTGCGAAGATGGATCCGGTGTGGGCGAAGAGTAGAAGCGCGGGGATAGGTGCGCCCAATGCAATTAGTATGAGCGCGGCATTCAGCGGAATGGCGAGCGAGTCGAGTTGACCGGCGCCCTTGCGCCTCGATGCGGTGGCCTGGACTGCGATCTGGAAGCCGGAAAAAGCTGATGCGAACACCCAGCCGACAAATGAACCTGTACCAATCGCGGCAAGGGCCGCCGTTCCGAATTGGCCGACAAACAACAAGTCCGCGAGGCCAATGATCACATACGAGCTTGAGCCGGCCATGATCGGCAACCCGAGACGCAGAATGCGGGCGGTGTGCGCTTGTTGGGGGACGAGGCGCATTGGGCAGAGTAATTAGCCGGGCGTTGGGAAGCGGCATTAGACTCGCTTCCCGCACTAAACAAAACACGCTCGGGCGTTTGCTCACTTGTGTCCGTCTGGCTGACCGCGCAGACTTGAATCTATGGATGCCCGCCGCCTGCAATACCTTTCGCGTATGGGAGTCGACGTNTGGCGTCGGCGCAATGTTCAGGCGACCACCAGCGGTGCAGCAGAGGCAGAGGNTGTAAACCAGANACCTGTTGCAGATGCGGTACTGAGTAGTCCAAGTGCTGTTGGTCTGGTAGCTGAACAGTCACTNGCGCCCTCAGCCGAAGCCCCCCCATTCGTAGCTCATTGGGTGATCTATGAGGGCTGCGCGGTGGTTGCGGGCAAGCCTGCGAGACTCATTGATGATGTGGTTAGNGCCTTTGCGGGTAAGTTGCAGGGGCCGCTNCGTTCNGAGCAGNTACAGGGGGTGCGTGACCTCGCTGAGCNGCTCTCCNATNATGCCGGCGTGACGCTNATTTTTGGCGAGGATNTCGCGCGCGCGCTGACCGGCGACTTTGTGCCCCACGACCCGCAGACTCTCGGCGCGGGTTGGTTTGTCTGCGCGCATGAGCCACATCTTTATGCGGACGATCCGCTTGCGAAGCGACCGCTATGGCGTGCGCTGTGCCGCCTCCAGGCTGCCGGCGATGAACTGGCGGACCAGGCAGCAGGAGCGTGAGTGCGCAGCCCGCTGTCCATACCTTCCGTCCCATGCTTGTCGCGGACATCGCCGATGTAATGCACAACGAACGTCGTGGCTACACGCATCCATGGACGCAAGGTACCTTCAACGACTGCATCCGCTCCGGATATGACTGCTGGATTATCGAGATAGCGGGCAGGATTGTCGGTCACGGCATCCTGTCAGTGGCGGCGGGGGACGGACATTTGCTGAACGTGTGTGTTGATCCACACCGCCAGGGTGAAGGTCTGGGCCGCGCGCTCGTTGTGCACTTGCTGGAACGNGCGCAGTCGCTGCAGGCNGGCAGCGTGTTCCTTGAAGTCAGGCCTTCNAACATGGTGGCTTACAAACTCTACGAGTCAGTGGGGTTTAATGANATTGGTGTGCGCCGCGACTACTACCCTGCATTTGTCGGCCGTGAAGATGCNCTNGTACTTGCTCGAGAGTTNTTTACCGATGAGGTTTTCGAGTGACCCCGTCCCGTTGCGCCGACGCTNAGCCCAAGGTCGCGCGCGGGGTNGTTGATTCGTTTCGTGAATTAACGCNACCCGCTNTGCGTGGCAANGAAGGCGCAGGTCTCGCGGAGNCAACGNTTACGCCGGGNCAGTCAACCTACGCTCAGCGGCACCATGTGACTGAGGAACTTNGTCATGTGCTGCAGGGTGCGAAGCGTCTGAANCTGGCCGGCNAGACCGTTGTGATCGGGGCTGGCGANNCGGCGCTTATCCCTCCGGGGGCGGTGCACTGGANGCACAACATAGGCTGAGGTGTCGCGGTTTCTTTGCTCCTNCNCTCCTGTGTGCNNGCATGNGGTNACTTAACTCGTTTAGNCGCAGGAAAAACCTGNATAACGCCCCGCNTCGCGGTCTATAATGCGNNCCCGCCAAAGTCACCACCTAAACACTTCACCATGTCAGGCGTAGTTGAAGAAGTCGCCAAGCGCCGTACGTTTGCGATCATTTCGCACCCGGATGCCGGCAAGACCACGGTTACCGAGAAACTGTTGCTGTATGGCAAGGCTATTTCGCTTGCAGGAACGGTAAAGGCACGGAAATCAGACCGTTACGCCACATCTGACTGGATGCAGATGGAAAAGGAGCGGGGTATCTCCGTAACCACATCAGTGATGCAGTTTCCGTATAAGGATCGAGTGGTCAACCTACTCGATACCCCGGGACACGAGGACTTCTCCGAAGACACCTACCGCACGCTGACGGCGGTCGACTCGGTCTTGATGGTGCTCGACGGCAGCAAGGGTGTGGAAGATCGGACCATCAAACTGATGGACGTGTGTCGCCTGCGTGACACACCGATTCTGACGTTCATTAACAAGCTCGACCGCGAGATCCGCGATCCGATTGAGTTGCTGGATGAGGTTGAGGATATCTTGCAGATCGCATGTGCACCCATCACTTGGCCCATCGGTATGGGGAGTCGTTTTCGAGGGGTGGTGGATCTCTACCGAGATGAGGTGCATCTCTTTGAACCAGGCACCGATGGTACAGCTCGCATCATTGAAGGACTTGAAAGCGATGAGGCCCGCGTTGAGTTGGCTGACTATTATGAGGAACTCGTTGACGAAATCGAACTGGTGCGCGGTGCGAGCTATGAGTTTGATATCGAGGCATACCGGGACGGCTCACTGACCCCGGTGTATTTCGGCACCGCGCTCAGGAACTTCGGGGTCTCTGAGATGCTGGATGGCTTTGTCGAATACGCGCCGGAACCCCTCGACCGGCAGGCAACTGACCGTGAAGTCTCTGCAACCGACGACAAGTTTTCAGGCTTTGTATTCAAAATTCAGGCAAACATGGACCCGAAGCACCGGGATCGGATCGCCTTCATGAGGGTGTGTTCTGGGCGGTACGAGCAGGGCATGAAAATGAAACACGTGCGGATTGGCAAAGATGTTCGTGTGAGCGATGCCGTCACATTTCTTGCGGGCGAGCGTACGGCTGCGGAAGAAGCCTGGTCGGGTGACATCATCGGTCTGCACAACCATGGCACGATTCAGATTGGCGACACTTTTACGAGCGGTACTGATTTTCGCTATGTGGGTGTTCCGCACTTTGCACCGGAGTTGTTTCGCCGGGTGCGTCTGCTGGACCCGTTGAAGAGCAAACAACTGCGGGCGGGCTTGACCCAGCTTTCTGAAGAGGGTGCAACGCAGGTTTTTATGCCGCTCACCAACAACGATTTGATCCTGGGGGCTGTCGGTGTACTGCAGTTTGATGTCGTCGTGTACCGCCTCAAGGACGAATACAAGGTCGACTGCACCTACGAGCCGGTGAACGTTCACACGGCCCGCTGGGTAGCTGCGGAAGAAAGCGTGAAGCTTGCTGACTTTCGGCGCAAAAATGATGCCAACCTCTCACTTGATGGTGGCGGGCACCTTGCTTACCTTGCTCCCACCCGAGTCAATCTATCGCTGACCGAAGAGCGCTTCCCGGAGATTGAGTTCCGAGCTACCCGAGAGATTGGCTAGGGTCTGGCATTAGTCTCGCGGGTCGCCTGCAGGTCTTAAACCATATCGTCGTACGGGTTGGGTACCGTCAGGTCGATGTCGAGTGGCTGTCCCGGGATCCTGATGTGCTGATCGCTGATCTCGAGCTCCTCACCTTGAATCACGCCGACCCCGAAGTTGTAGATCGTAGCGTTGTCTCCGGCAGTCGTCGCGGTGTTGTATGCCGCGGTCGCTTCGGCAACATCTGCGTTCCGCCGGGCATGGGTGGTGAGTGCGTCGGCACCGTGTCTGCGCTTGAGCATATCCATCGTGACATAGGGCGACAGCAGCGCGGCGGTAGCGTTGTTGCCGCCAAACCCCTTGGCGTTGATCAACACGGCCTGCATGGAGTCCGGAGCGATCTCATGGTGCTGCATCAGGAAGTTTACATGGCGCTGGTGGACGTCTTCGGCAATGTGGTCGATGGTTCGAATCCCCGGTATCAGGCCATCCTGCCAGACCCCAAGTGAGACTGTGAGTTGGTCGCCGGAAGCGACTGCGAGAGAGTGCCCAAGGTAGGCTTTGATCGCCGTTACTGGCCAGGACTCGATGCTGAACTCGCTAGCCAGCGTGCTGATAATATGAGACTCAGTTACACGATTCTGTGGCGTACCGGTGCCGTGCGCCTGCACGTACGTATGATGGCGCACCGCGTCCTCCCCCAGGATCGAGCGGACAACCCCAAGCGCCTTGCCCATGGTTACGTAGTTACCAATGCCAGGGCCGGGGATTGACTTCTTGAAACCATCGGCGTTGATGAAAACGTCGCCTACCGCGCCATAGATGTTGGCGCCGAGCTCCAATGCCAGTTCGTCGTCCATCAGAATTACAAACTGCGAACTCTCGGAGAGCGTAAAACCGCAGTTGTCCGAGAATGGGCGACAGGCGCGGGTGTGATCGGTTGGACCGTCGGTACCATCAAGGGCATTCAACGCTTGATCCTCGGCGAGGGCGCCCATCGTGCGGTAGCCCTCGATGACCTCAGGCGTGACGGGCGCTTCGGATGCGCCCACGACGGAGACTCGATACTTGCCTGAACGAATATCCTCAACACCCTGGCGCAGGTTGTAAAGAAACGTAGCACAGGCCCCGACGTTGGCACCGGTGCAGCCAACGCTGCCAAGTATGTAGGCGTTGACAAAGTCCGCTGTCATCTCCGCTAGACCCAGCGCTAGGTTTTTCGAACTGACCCGTTTGCCGAGGAAGGGCGCCTGCAACATCAGCCCCGAACCGTTGCTGTCGAGCTGACCCATGGCACTGCTCGCGTATACGGAGATGCGGTCAGCGGGTACCTTGGAACGGATGGTGTCCCAGGGGATTCCAAGGGAGTTGATGGCGTCTGATGCACCGTAGACGGTCAGTTGCAGGCCTCGGGGGTGGCTGCGAGCCTGGTATAGGCTGTCTGGCTTGAATCCTGACGGGAGCTGGCCAGCTGAGTTCACTCGGGACGTTCTCTTGTCAGGGAAATAGACCTCGAGGTCACCTGCGGCCACCGTTACGGTAACTTCCTGCCCATTTTCCTCCACCAGCCAGCCCGCTGGCAGGTGCGCGGGTAGCTGATTAGCTCTGGTTTTGAAGGTAATCGGTACGTTGCCCGGCTTGAGCTTCGCTGATTTGTTGATCCCGATCGCATCTGGGTCAAAAAGGTGTGACTCGATCTTCCGAATCAGCGTGTGTCGGTTGATGTATTCCTCGTCGGGCGTGCCCGGATCAAGATTCATCAGCGCTGCGAGCGATGCGTAGGTCGTGGCGCGATGCTCCGCAGAGAGTTTATCCGCGACTAGTCTGCGGTAACCGTGGTGACCGGAGGATCGGCCTGCGGGATTGACGCCTCCGAAACCTACAATGACTGGCAAGTGTGCCAATGCTTCTCCCGGTTGTTTGTTGCAGCGCCACGCATGGCGCTTTTCGAGTCAGCAATCACAGATTTTCTGTGTTACTCATCTTCGTCTTCATAGTGATTGCGTTTGCAGCGTCCCGTTCGCGGGAAGCGCCGCCATAATGTGACTCGCCCAATATAGCGTATGCCTTGCGGCGGTGGGTTACACCGTCGCAGCTGACTGTAACTATTGGCGCGATCAACACGTCTCAATTGCGACAGCGGTTGCTTCACCACCGCCGATGCAGAGCGCGGCGACGCCACGCTTCTTGCCCAACTTCTGCAGTGCGTACATCAGCGAGATGATGATGCGCGAGCCGGTTGAGCCAATCGGATGACCCTGGGCACAGGCGCCGCCGTGAATGTTGACTTTGTCCGGATCGAGGCCCAGTTCGCGTGTCGCGAGCATGGTTACCATCGCAAAGGCCTCGTTGATCTCAAAAAGGTCGACCTCGTCTTTACTCCAACCGGTCTTATCAAGCAGCTTGTCTATGGCGCCAATGGGAGCAATCGTGAATTCGGCCGGGTGCCGAGAATGAGTAGCGTGCGCCACAATCCGCGCCATCGGTTTAAGGTCGCGGGCCTTGGCTGTGGACTCATTGACCAGCACAAGCGCTGAGGACCCGTCGGAGATGGAGCTTGAGTTTGCCGCGGTGACCGTGCCGTCAGACTTGAAGGCGGGTCGTAGCGTGGGGATTTTGTCCAGATTGGCTTTGCCCGGCTGCTCATCAATGCTGATGACCACTTCGCCTTTGCGCGTCTTCACGGTCACAGGCACCGTTTCTGCCGTCAGACTGCCGTTTTTTATGGCGGCCTGCGCCTTCGTCAGCGACCCGATTGCGAACGCATCCATATCCTCACGAGTGACCTGGTACTGATCGGCCACTTCCTGCGCAAACGAACCCATCAGCCGGCCGGTCTTGGCGTCTTCGAGGCCGTCTGTGAACATGGAGTCAAGTACCTCACCATGGCCCATTCGCAGCCCGCTGCGAGCTTTACCTAGCAGATACGGCGAGTTGGTCATGCTCTCCATGCCGCCAGCCAC
>PAWP01000099.1 GCA_002714125.1 Gammaproteobacteria bacterium | reverse complement strand
GCTCATGGAATAAACACTATTCCGGCACATGTTGAACTCGTGATCCACGATTCGAACTCATTGCGTGTAACCCAGCCCTTAGAGGATGTAAGTATGAGCGTCCGGCTCAAGCGTAATGAGGTGTCATGAAGTCAACTTTGTGCACCAGAAACTAGGACGCTACCGAGCGTTGGACGTAAGACTGCTGGTGCGTTGAGCACAAGAGTGCGGCCGTTCATTAGCGACGTGATGGTGATCCATCGGAGCCCTCTGGCCGTAACTAGTGACATATCTAAAATCGATGGCCAACGAGTGTGTCGACAACACTTAACACAGTGAAGGAGGAAGTGGCGCTGAACGCACCCACCCAGTTGTCTGACCTAACCATAAGCCCCCTGAGTGAGGATGCGGCCAGGGTACGCGCGGCACTCGTCGAACGAGGTCTTGAAACCCCGCTCTTACCGGAGCAGCTGTCTCGTGATGAAAAGTATGTCCGCCTCAAATCGTTAATGAGCGAAGTGTGCACAACACTTGGTTTGGACCTATCCGATGACAGCCTCGCGGAAACGCCGCACCGAGTTGCAAAGATGTATGTAGACGAAGTGTTTCGTGGACTCAGCTACGCCAATTTCCCGAAGATCACCACCATCGAAAACAAAGTCGGCGTTGATGAGATGGTGCTAGTTCGAGACATCGGTGTGACTAGCACATGCGAACATCATTTCGTCACCATTGACGGCGCGTCAAAGGTGGCTTACATCCCCGCCGACAAGATCATTGGACTCTCGAAGATCAATCGAATAGTTCGATTTTTCGCACAGCGGCCACAGGTTCAAGAAAGATTATCGCAACAGGTATTGGTAGCTTTACAGACATTGCTTGAGACCCGAGATGTTGCCGTTTCAATTGACGCCACACATTACTGCGTCAAATCTCGTGGGGTGATGGACGTTAATTCTCGTACGCAAACGACTGCGCTTGGCGGCTTATTCAANGAACACTCGCAGACGCGCAGCGAGTTCCTNGCTGCCTGACTTNTCGTCGATTNCCGAAAGATTGTTCTAGCGTAGACCNTTAAGCGCTTGATTAAGGTTGAAGCAATGGCAACCGACTGTACACATGCCGATACGCTCGGCGCGCTTGAGCAGGAGATAGCAGCGGGCACGTACAAGGTTGGTGGCTGGCAACGTTGGCTTTCTCGCGTGGAACGAGATCCTGATTTCAACCCAGATCCACTAGCGCACCATATCGATCGAGTCAGTAATCAACTGCACCGAAGGCATGGCTTCCGAGAGTATCCCTTCTTCNTCATATGGCTGTCAGAGTGGCTGCTCGCTATATCTGGGCTGGCGCTTGCTGTCAGCGGTTCGGTGAGCGGCGCCGTTACGGGTACGCTACTGCTTACCCTTTCGGCCCAACCATTAGTAAAGACCTCGGTAGGTTTGTTGCTCGGTGTGCGATACGCATATGCCTATCTCTGGTACATCGAGCCGCGTTTCAAGATGCGATATGCGAGCTATTTGGCACTCTCCGGATCCGCCCGACTGGTTCTCCATCTAGCGGGATCGATCGGGACGCCAACTGCGCTCGCTTTGGGTTGCCTGCAGGTCGCTACACTGGGGTCGATGCTATGGGCCACTCTGATTGGAATGGCAGCCTTGGCTACCGCTGCATTACAGATTGGTGCATTCGTCGCAGAATACAGGGGCCTACGGCAGGTGGCTGGCTTCCGACTGGCCGACCTGACAAGCCCGGCAACAGCCGCCCGAGAGTTGCGGCGTTTGCAGGGATCAGGACGACAGAAAGATGCCTCATAGATATTCAAATGGTGTGTTTCCGGCTTTAGGCCCTTGCCTCTGAACTTCTGNAAGNTTTTTCNAGCATATCCAACTGACTTCCGTANTTTGANATAAGCNCCACNNTGATTANTAGCGNCCTCNTCGGNGGAACGACTCAAGGGTANCTCACNGCATTGACNCNTGGNTGCCCGATCTACGNNTAAGNACTCGAACCGCGATGCGCTCGATTTTTNAGNTCCAAAAACTAGCGAAAACCTGTGCGCNNCGTGCCNGGCGTNTCATACGACGCCCCAACAGAGCCTCAGTATGACCTGNNGTTTAGCCCGTCTANGGTCGAGTCATACACGAGTTGGTTAAGAACCGAAGCGGTAACGAAGCTTGACNATGAAAACGTTAACGATGGGATCTGTAAGCGCGTCTGAGAACAGGTCATCGAAGTCCGAGGTCACGCGGTTCTCGAGGTTGCTGCCACGCGTATAGACCAAAAACAGATCAGATAGGGGCCCAATCTCCCACCGGTAGCGTAATTGGGCCGTTAGACGTGAGATTGTGAAATCGTCCACCCCTTCCGCAGAATCCTTAACTCTTCGTTCGAGTTCCCCAGGCCGCAATGGCACCTGCCAGAAATTCTGTTCGGTAGCTTCAATTCCAGCCCACTGCAAGGTTAGCCGAATATGCTGGCGCGCCGTAAGGAAGTAGTCGACCGCAAATCTCGGCTCTAGATCCACCGCCGAGAAGTTAGTGAATGCCCGATCGCCTTGGTGAACGAGCCAACCTTTTCGCTTTCGATAACGGTAGTCAAAGTCGAAGGAGAGACTGGACATGGGCTGCCAGGTGAAGCCGACGTCAGCAAAATACGTCGTGCCTTCCCCATCCTCATCCCAAAAACCGCCCTGTAGTGAGACAGCAAAAGGCTTGGCAGAGCTAGTTCCATATGAAAGAGCCCCAAACCAACGTTCGTTAAGTTTGAAAATACCGTTCCCGCGACTGTTTCGGTCATCCCAGCTCGGCGAGAACCAATCAAAACCACCATTCAGCTCTGAGTCATTATTGAACAACAACGTTCCAAAAAAAGAGATCACCCCAGTAGTTAGGCGTCCTTCCGTGTTCGCTCGAGCAACCGTCCAGATACCACGACTGCTACTCTTCAACCAACTGGGCAGCCCGCGACTCGTGGATTTGAAATAACTGTATCGACCACCCACCAAGTCATTCTGACGTACGAACCCGAAGTCACTGATGTCTAGAGAATCGTCTAGATAGTCGAGGCTTATTCGGTGCGATACTCCGCTAGCTGGGGTGTAGCGGAAATCACTAAACGCGCCGTGGCCTTGTATTCCAGCCACATCCGAGTACATGTATTGAGTATCTACCGACCATTTGCCATTTGCAGAAAGATAATGGCCATCAATCCCTTGGGTGATCGCATTATCTAATGGATTACGAACCATCGTCCCCATCCATCCGATCGCACGGCGCCCAGTATCGATTTTTTCATATAGAACCCGAGCGACACTGAAGTCACGTCCCGGTGCTTCAACTCTTACCCGCGCACCTGTGGCATCGTCGGTGCCGAGTAGGCGGGCATCGTCCTCGAAGGCTCCAAGTATCCCGTAACGCAAACCACCGGACTGCCCGACAAGTTTGGCTGCTCCGATAAGTTCCGTGGGTTTGCTCTGCTCGATGCCGGCTACCGTTATACCGTCTGGTATGGTTACGTGCCGTGCTGATCCGCCAATGCGGCGTGTATTCATCAAGGTAGTCGGTTCCATAGTGAACAGACTCGGGGGTTGTCGACCCCCGCTGCCGCGTGCACCACCAGGCGTCTTCGGATTGCCCCTGGGGGAGGTGACGAACACCTCATTCCCCTCAAGAAAAAACAAGCGTTTCTCTGGGAAGTAGGTTTCGAACGCGCTTAGGTTTACCACCACATCATCTGACTCTACGGCTCCAAAGTCAGGACTGAGAGTGGCGGTAAGCTGTATGTCCGATGCGGGCCGCCAGAATATGTCGATGCCTGAACTATGTTGTTGTTGCTCGGCGATGTTGTCGTAGGTACTCGAGACATATGGGAAGACTGCCCATTGATCCTTGGGGCGAACGTTGGGCAGTTCTAGCTTGTTGAGTGCGGACATAAATCTAGCCGAGCCAAAGGGCAATGCTGGCCAGGAATAACGCTCATTAATATGGGCAACCTGACGGTTTACCCAGAAACCCATTTCGCGATTTTCCGCCTCTTTTGGCATCGTCATCATCGACCACGGAAGGAACATCTCCATGCTCCAGCCGGTCTCGGTCTCAGCAGTCGAGCTTTCCCAAGGGCCGTCCCACTGACTACTGAAATTTCGTTCAGGCGCAACCTTGCCATCCATTACCGATCCACCGAGATTAACGGCAAACCAGTACCCATAGAGTCCATTACCGGACGTATCTAGCGTAATTCCATACATATCCCGATTAACGAATTCATCTCGCCCTGATAGACGGGCAACGAGGGTCTCTTTCGGCTGTTCCATTACAGCGGAAACGTACAGACCGTCGCTAGTGAACAACATGCGTGTAACGGTGCTGAACCCAGGTTCTTCGAGAGTGTCTGGTTCGATGACCAACATCTGGTCATATGCCTGGACTTGGCGCCACTCGTTTTCCTCAACTCGGCCATCGATTCGAATGTCTACTTCGTCGAAGCGACGCAACGTAATCCGATTGACATCCGGGTTCTCGCTGGTTGCTAGCGTCAGCTGCTTGAAATCATGGACAGCTATGTCTTCTANAGAGGAGCGGGTATTAGCAACCTTTGTGGGCGCTTCCGAGCTCGTGCCGGACGGCAATTCGGGAGGCCTCACGACGCTGGCAGCCGGGATCTTAGTTGCTCGCTTGCTACGGCGGCTGCCCGAATCTGAGTCGAGTTTGGGTGGCCAAGCCGATGGAGACTTCGGTACTACTGCGGCCTCGCTTGGTGAAACGTTTGTTTCTCCACGTTGCGATAATGAGCCTAACGACCGTCTAATCGGCCCTGCTGGCGAAGTTCTTGCCGCATGTCGTTCGCTCAGGTACCAAGCACTACTTCCAGCCTTATTTGCACGTTGCACCAGCGCCCTCGCCTCTGGTTCCGGATAGCTGCCGCTAACGATCCGGTAGTAACGTCTACCGTTAACCTTCGCGAGGGTGATACTGGTTGCGACCCGCAATGACTCCTCAACTCCGCGCCGGGCCGACTCCGCTGCTTCTTCCGTTGAAAAACTGCCAAATACGGCTACGCCGTCGGCCAACGCGGTGCACGCTGCATTCGCGATTGCGAGCAGCAGAACTGTCTGAAGAAAACGAATGATGGCCTCCTGTGAACCGATTGCCGGGGGTTCCCGTTATCACTCCCGCGCGGATCACAGTGTCCCGTTCTGGGCGCGGGTGATGCCAATCGCCTGCGGCGCGCAGATTAACACTTCAAATTCCAAGACGCACGATTTGGCGCCCATCCAGGCATATCGAGGGAGTGGTACGTGAGGCCAGACTTGAGCGCCTGCAGCTTTAGGGGTCCGTAGTCATTTTGTATCTGGTTAGGTACCTAGTGACTACAATTCACGCTCACCCGTTCGGATCAACGGCGCCACCAATTAACTTCATGGCCTGCACCGTTCGTGAGCCTCAGCACGCTGCACAGTCTCAAAGCACATTCTTAGCCTTTTCAGCGCTTAACACTACGATGTCATTTCTCAATTGATCTGCTTCAGCCCCACCAGATCAAAAAATGATGTACGAGGGATGACACCAAAGATGCATAAATAGTCCTGGCCTATATGAAGGAACACGCCAGGTAAAACAAAAATGCTGTGTTTAAGCGCAATATCAACCCCGATCACGGGGCTCTAGGCTGATGTGCAACCAGGCGACTTGCCGAAGGGCGCATGCCATTTCGCGAGCAGTTTCGCTTATGACGACCCGACCGGGTTGGGTTATGGTTTGCCAAGAGACCACCGATGGATCGCACTGTGTCAGACGTTCCAACACTCAGCAGTATTGAGGAAATTGGCCTCGACATGTTCGATGCCGAAGCCATTTCCCGTCCGCATCGTTTTTACGCTCTCCTGCGCGAACGAGCCCCNATAGTCTGGTCGGAACAGACCCGTGCGTGGGTGTTGACGCGTTATGAAGACGTCAAACGCGTACTGCGCGACCATGAAACGTTCTCCAGTGCACGTGGCGAGGTGCGCCGCATAGACAGACAAGGTGGCGTGCAGCCGGAACAGGTAGCGCCACCCGGGACCCTCAACATGTTGGGCGCGGACCGGCCCGATCACACGCGGTTGCGGACATTACTGCGTCAGGACTTCATCCCAAGCAGGATCAGCCGCTGGCAGCCCCGCATAGAACAAATCTGTGACGAGACCCTGCAAATTGCGTCATCCGGTGACAGCTACGATGTAGTCAAAGGTATCGCCGAGCCCCTGCCCGTTACGGTAATTGCCGAAATGCTGGGTATACCCTCCGAGCTTGGCCATCAGTTCAAACGTTGGTCCGATGCGGCGATCGAACCGGTCGCGCCGACAGCAACTGATGCCGATGTACTCGCGCGCAACAGTCTGGTTGTCGAGTTCCGAAACTATTTGCAGGCAAGGATCAACGAGCGGCGCTATGCACCGACCGAAGATCTAATCGGTCGCCTCGTGGCGGCAGGTGATGAAGGCAGTCTGACCGATGCCGAGGTCCTTGCCGCGGTCAACCTGCTCCTGCTTGCCGGCAACGAGACAACCACCAACCTCATTTCGAACGCGGTGCTTGCACTGGCTCTGCAGCCGGATAAACAGCACGAACTGCGCCAGAACCCTGAACTGATCGAGCGGGCAGTGGAGGAGTTCCTGCGGTATGACGGTTCGGTGCAGTACACGACACGTATCGTCACCACCCCGCAGACCTTCCATGGCCAGACGGTGCCGGAAGGCGACGCGGTGATCGTCTCGATTGCATCGGCGAACCGCGATCCGAGGGTGTTCGAGAATCCTGATGTCTTGAATTTCAACCGACCGATCGGTCCCAACCGCCACATTGGTTTCGGCGACTGGATTCACATCTGTCTCGGCCAGTTCCTGGCCCGAATCGAGACCCGTGCTGCGCTCCGCGCGTTACTAGCAGAGTTCGACACCTTCGAACTGGCCTGTCAGCCAGAAGACGTGCCTTACCGACGGAACTTCAACCTGCGGGGGCCACGGTATCTACCCATTCGCGAGATAGGTCGCTCGGGCTAACGACTATGCTACGTGTCGGGTGCCAATTTTTTTGGAGCCTAACGAGCGGAGTCTAATGATGTCTTGATGAAACGGACGTCCGCCAGAACATTTCAGTCGCCTGAAGCATGGAGCGGTTTGCGCACCCGAAAACCCCGAGTTGGTGTGAATCCAAGCCGGTGTTAGGCCAACACNATGGTCTCGTAGAAAGCACGGTGGACATTCGCCAGACCTGACCTGGAACTCCTCCTCCGCGATTGAAATATTCCTTTATATAAGTCCGTTATTGGCAGGAATTGGGAGCCAGGTTATCTCTCGATATGCTGATTCTCAATTGCAGTAATGCACTCACATAGCCGCCATTAACTCACAACAAATCAATATCGTAGCTGTTGGGGACTAGTGCCAATAGGTGGGTTTAGGTGCACGGACGCACACCATTTTTGCACCACAAAAATCGAACAGGCGCCCTTCCCTGCTCCNTTCGGTNCAACCTGAGGCTTTGATGTTACATCGCTGCTAGTATCGGACAGCATCTAGACTGCTTACTTACGACTTAGGAGCGCGCTATGCCCGAGATCACCGATTCCCGTATCGACCCGCGAATCCGTGCCATGTTGGCAGCAATGCCATCGCCGGACGGGCAATCTGATGCGGTCGACTGGGTCACGATGGTTGCGGAAGCTAATTCAGAAACAGCTAAAANAAACAGGGACGCNGGGGCCGCGNCATTTGAGGCGATGGATAACGAGACCATAGCTCCCACGGCAGGCCTAAGTATTTCAACCGAGACATTCACCTCTTCGCCTGACGGCAACTCCATACGAGTGCAGTTCATTCGNCCGGATAACCANGAAGTGGTGCCGTGCGTCTACTATATTCACGGCGGAGGGATGATGTTTAGCTCTTGTTTTCAGGGGAACTACCGNGCGTGGGGAAAGATCGTTGCNGCTCAGGGGGTTGCGGTCGCTATGGTTGATTTCCGTAATTGCCTGTCGCCTTCCTCGGCACCCGAGATTGTGCAGTTCCCGGGTGGGTTAAATGACTGCGTATCCGGGGTTAAATGGGTCTCTGCGGCTCACGCGCAGCTCGGCATCGACCCCAAAAGAATCGTTGTGGCTGGCGAAAGCGGGGGCGGGAATCTGACACTTGCGACAGGAATGAAGCTACTGAAGGACGGNGATATTGAGCTGATTCGAGGGCTTTATGCCTTCTGCCCCTACATCGCNGGCTATTGGCCGCATCCTGACTGTCCCTNATCGGAAGAAAACAATGGCATTTTGCTNAATCTGCACAACAATCGTGGTGCGATGGCTTACGGAATTGAAGAGCTCAATAAAAGGAACCCTCTCGCATGGCCACTGTTCGCAGCCGACAATGATCTGAAGGGCATGCCACCTACGATCATTAGTGTCAACGAGTTCGACCCTCTTCGCGACGAGGGAGTTTTATTCTATCGCCGATTGTTGGAAAACGGGGTGCTTGCCAGCTGCCGGCAGGTTATGGGCACGATGCACGCCACTGAGCAAGTTTTTCCGGCGCTGTGCCCGAANATTAGTCGGGACACGGCTGCGAGTCTTGCGCAATTTTGCCGTGAGTAAACTGCCTGGCGCACGACTTTCGTACACAGTGGATGTCGGAGACCTGCTTGCCACCGGCACGGACTCGCTTAGCCGTCCGGCGTGGGGCGCCGGTCATCCAACAATNGGGGATCACCGAAGGCCNCCACCCGCGCCGTGATGCAATAGCGCATCNTAATGATCGGATGCCAGGACGACGACGAGTCTANGCCCCCTCCTCATCCACGCACTCGGGAAACACNGATGGAATCCCCGTCAAGCTGATCCTCCAGAGGACCCGGGCGTCTTCGGGGCCGGTCGCCTGACCGATTGGGCTCGCTTTGTGCATCGTCNTCGGGTTGTCCCACATCAGAATNTCGCCCACCCGATGCCTGTGTGAACTTAGGAACCGTGNGGCCAATGTGTGCTCACAAAGCGAGCCCAGGAGCTGCTTCGCNTCTGCGTCGGGCATTCCCNGGATGCCCTGGCTACTGNCGGAGATGGCATAAAGGGTCCTGCGGCCGGTGATNGGATGACTGCGAACNAGTGGATGGTGAACGGTACGGTAGTCCCAGTGCTTTAACACNG
This sequence comes from Gammaproteobacteria bacterium, assembly GCA_002714125.1. Next base: position 12,343 of record PAWP01000099.1, on the reverse strand, counting down.
GCGGCGCGTGCTCCTCTGGACGCGCGACGATGGAAACACCGCGTCGGTGTACGACCTCCATCTCGTCGATCTCGCTCTTGGTACTTTCAGACAGCGCGTCGTAGGCACCCGCCATGTCGCAGAAGTGCGTCTCACCGCCAGACGGTGGGACTGCGATCGAGTGAAGCATGGTGACGCTCGCAAGCGGACTCGNGAACGATTGATCCGTGTGCCAATGGGCGGCGCTGTGCTTGGTCTTCTGTATGTCCTCGCGCAGGTTATCGACCGGGATGATCTCGGGGTACTCCACCTTGTTGGGGATCAGCAGCAAGGGATCACCGATACGCCGCGCGAAGTCGACGTACTCGGCNTCGGTCAGACCGCCAGTCCGCAGGACGGCGATNCGATTTGTGTAGAGTGCAAACAGCAGNTCACGCAGNGCGTCGTCCGACATCANCGCGACATNGGGANCCGCGACCTCGACCCCAAAGTTNCCCGGTAATGCTCGCGTATAGTNNATCGCCAGNCCTCCTTTNNNCGATACGAGCCTATCANGCGCGTCGAAAAGTGNCCCCTCCGGCCGAACCCATNNGAGACCGACCATTCGATTGAACAACGACACAGAATGATCGCTTGCGCAACTGCGTCACGACCAGAATCGGGTTACTCTTGAATTGCCCCCGGATTGAAGCGTTACCCATGTATTCGTTGTCGACCGCCTCCTGGATACTCAACATCCACTGAAGATCCATATCACTTCTATAGAGACCCAGTTATCGCTGACTAGGCGTCAAACCAGGTTTAGGGTGTCACGATTCGCTGGCAATCAGGCGTCGCACCCGACCATCACCTTTAGTCAGCAGAAAAAGCTCGCCTTCTCCATCCATCCCTAAACGAAGGTCTGCTCGCAGGGTGCCCGGAGCGTATGTGTTGGGGTATCCAAAGGCCTCCCTAATTCCCTGTTCTCTGCCGCCGATGAAAACCCGCAGTTCTTTAAGTAAGGCTGGTTTGCCTGGCGTCAAGTTGTGAATATCAAAATAGAAAAGACGGCCTTGCACCATGTCGGCAACGACATACTTACCGTAAAGTTCAGGAATTGCGCTGCCACGATAGACGTAGCCTCCACCAATGGCATTGCCTTCATCGTGGTCGTACTCTGCGACAGGACCTACAAACTCTGGTGCGGAAAGCTTCTCAAATACCGTGCCAGCAAAAGGTATGCCCACATCGAATCCAGTAGCAAATGTACCTTCCCGTATACGCCAGCCGTAGTTTGCACCAGCGAGCCCGATGTTGACTTCCTCGACATGGTTCTGGCCAATGTCGTTGATGTACATCGTGCCATCAGTATCGAACGAGAAGTGCTGGGGATGGCGCAGCCCGTACGCCCAAATCTCAGGTAGGGCACCTTCGCGGCCAACAAACGGATTATCAGCTGGAACACTGTAGGGTGCACCTTCTTGTGTCAGTGGGTTGATACGCAGGATTGTTCCTAGCGGGGTTCCGAGCGCCTGACCATTGTTTTCCGGATCATAGGCGCTGCCGCCATCACCCATACAAACGTATAGCAAGCCATAGTCAGCGTCACGCTCTCGCGCATAGTAGTTGAACGTTAGTGTGCCGACGTTGTGGTTCTGGGCAAACTGGCCAACTTGCAGCACCTCGCGGGTTGAGCCACTGAAAGTATCACGCTGCGGGCGGTTAGTAGTGTACTCGACGATCACGGACTTATGGCTAAATGCCCTATCCGCTAGATAAGTCGTCTCACCGCTGTCGGCCTTGGCACTATAGCCAAGATACAACTTCCCAAACCCGGGAGCACCCTTGGTTCCAAACTCCGGATGGAACGCAAAACCAAGGAACCCTGCCTCGTTGGGAAATACGTCATGCGCAAACTCCGGTAATTCACGCAAATCAAGATAGGTATGCAATTTACTCCCTACGCTGTCCGTCAGATAAAGCACGCCGCGCAGATCAGAGACTGCGAGTCGACCGCTACCGTCGGGCACAGGAGTCATATGCTGGACCCGTGCATGGGCTTCACTTGACACAAGATCAACCGGGATACCTTCCAGGCGTGTCGCGTCGTCGTGTGGATCGAGTGTTTTAGGAAGCTGCAGAAAGTCCTCTACCCCCACAACAATTTCACCCTTTAATATCTTGCTTGCAATCGGATTTGTCAGGCCTACAGGATCTCCTGAAACCATGCCTGATGAGGTTAGTAGTATCGCTCCGACCACAACCAACATTCTGCGAGACCAATGTATCGCCACTGGTTTACCCCTCTTTGTTCTGACGTTCTATTAAAGTGGATTGCCAACTCTGTATCCAAAGCTTCCGGCATACAACAACACTTCTAGCTCCGGCTAAATGATTGTATGGCGCCAGTGCGAGGACTAGGACCCGCGAACCATTATCTTGATGGTTCGTAGAGTGCCTGTTGGGCATTGCTAGAAGTAACTAACCCTAGTTTGAGTTTTCAAGCTGCGGCCCTATCCTGCTAATTAGGGAATGGTCCCATCTTGAACGCCGTCAGCGTGTTATTGAGCATGTGAGGCAGTAAAAGGGTTTCTGTACTTGTAATGTAAGCATGATCGGCAGCACCTTGTTGGTGTTGCTGCAGCAAAGAGACAGAGCCTGTTTTGGTAATGTGAAAGACTTTGCCATTGACCCAATCAGTCACTATGAAACCATCCCGCCCATCTGATTCAATGCCATCAAGATGACCGGTGGGATTCGTAGTGATCAAAGTTTTCTTTTTCGTTTGAAGGTTGATGGAAAAAAAACGACCAAGAACCTTGGTTGAGAAATCATTCGGATTGAATCCGGAGCCCCAGCCCCCGACATAAAGAGTCTGGCCAACCACTAGTAATCCATTAGGGTGTTCCAAATGCTCGCCGGAATCAAAGACTGACTGCGTTCCGTCCTTGTACTGATGGATAGTACTTGTGGCCATGTCAGAGACGTAAACAGTGCCGTCTATGCCCACTGCAACATCGTTAAGGAAAGTCCCACCTTGAATATGAACTTCATCCACTAGTCGGCCACTTTCAATATTGACCGCTACGAGTCGCGTGACATCACTTACCCACAATGTACCTTGGTATGAGCGTAAACCTTTAGGATCTTGTAGGCCTTCAACCCATTTCAGTTTCGAGACTTGTCCTTGAAGCGTGACCTTCGATATGAAGCCGTTTTTTTGTGGCTCAGGACCACCATTTCCGACGTTAGAAAGAAAAACGAACCCGCTCTCCATGTCATAAAAAGCACTTTCGGGCCCATCAAGCCCTTCACTTAGCTCCCAGAGCGTTTCTTGTCCCGCGCTCATTGCATAGGGTGCTAGAAGCACGGCAAGGCCAATAAACAGCTGCCGTAAAAAAAATGAGTTGATCCTTGTCATCGTAATATCCACCGCTGAGTGGTCCTTTCATTCTAATCAAAAAAGAAAATACAAAAGCCATGCCGCCTAGTCTACTAACTGCACAGGAACTAGCGGTGCATCTATGCCATTTGAATGCTGGGATCGCTCACCATTATTTTTTTCAAATGCTCTATACCACTACAGCATTTCAAATAGAGTGAGAATTCCCTCGACCAACCCGGCACGTGGATTTAGCGGATTACTCGGCCTTTAAAACTGAAGTAGGATCGATCGGACTGCGGCGGTGAGAATCGTGGACAGCACCGCTGCATCATCGTCAGAGGTCGAAAACGCTAATTCCGAAAGCGGTTCTCAAAATGCAGTAATACACTCAAATACCCACCATTAACTCTATATGAATCGACATTATTGATGTTACGCACTAGTGCCAAGAGGTGGAGTTAGCGGCATAGACGAACACTATTTTTGCTCCACAGAAATATTGAGCGGCCAGCGCTAATCAAATGCCTTTCTCACCCCATTCTCGTGACCTACACTCAATCTCAACTACCGCAGCTCCTTGGGTGTTGCCTACTCGGTTGAGCATCACGGTTTAGNGCTAATGATCACCGGTCAGCCCAGCAATGCCATCTTCCACTCGTTTGGCCCGGGTAGGGTCATACCACCAGGCGTCTTGCCAGATGGGACGCTGCAGGCGCATTTTGTTCTCGGGCTGGCCAAACCGATCCCAGTACACGAGGCGATAGCCGGGCACGCCGAGCGCCGGGATGTAATAAAAGTTCCAGAGCAGAATTCGGTCAAGGGCATGGGTTGCCGCATAGAAATCATCAGGTGTGCGTGCGGCCATGACATGATCAATCATTGCGTCGACTGCAGAGTCGCGGACTCGGTTCCAGTTCAGTCCGCCCTGGGAATCCGCTGATTGAGTACTCAGACGGTTGCGGAGCATGATCCCAGGTACGTGGCCCGGCGCAAACCCATTTTGCGCGCCCTCCCACTTGCCATTACGCATACGATAAAGCCAGTTGGAGAGCTCGGGCGAGCGTGCCGTAGTCTTGATGCCAATCATATTCAGGTTCGACATAAAAGGGATTTCCTTCCGAAGCGCAAATGGCGAGACCATAATGAAATCGATGGTAAAGGGCGCTCCCGTTTCCATATCTACCATCACCCGGTCTTGAATCTCGTACCCGGCTTCGCGAAAGAGCTCCAACGATCGCTTGAGTTTTTCTCGTGGGAAACCAAAACCATCCGACTCATTGCCCTCCCAGGCCGTGGTGAAGACGCGTTCTGGGATCTCGCCGCGCCAAGGTTCGAGTAACACCAGTTCTTTGTCCGAAGGCAGGCCACTAGACGCCATTTTGGAGTTGTAGAAGAAACTCTTGGCATGGTCATAAAAGCCGTACATCAGAACCCGGTTCGTGTAGCGGAAATCCTGCATCAGAGCGAGAGCCTCGCGCACGCGAATGTCTTGGAACTTGGGCACGTCAAGATTCCACATCACAGGCACCCACAAACCCCAGGGACGAGAGAGGTCCACCAATTCCTTCTTGAAATAGCCAGCCTTTACCGCCGGAAAGTCATAGGCCGTGACCCAGTTTTTGCTGACAGTTTCCCTGCGCACATCAACCACGTCACCTTTGTGTGCCTCGAGCATCACGGACTCATCGCGAAAGTAGTCGTACTTGATCAGGTCGTAGTTGTAGCGGCCTCTGTTGACCGGAATGTCAGTGCCCCAATAATTGTTGACACGTTCATAGGTAACGTTGCGGCCAAGATCATAGTCTCTGACCTTGTAGGGGCCACTGCCGAGTGGTGGCTCTATGGTTGTTTTGGTGATGTCTCGGTCGGCCCAGTAGTGTTCGGGCAGGATCGAAAAACCGCCTACCTGGAAGATGAGGTCGGGATTGCCGGAGGCATCGGGCTTGGTTGTGAAGAGTACTTCGTTGTCAGCGATCTTCTCTATACTNCCCAGTTCACGCAAGGCAGTACGCACGCCAACCGCCCCCTTTTCCTTCAGCAGCCGAAATGTATAGACGACGTCCGAGGCGCCCAGCGGCTCGCCGTCGTGCCAGTAAGCACCCTCACGGATCTGGAATGCAAAGCGGCGAAAGTCATCTGCGACCCAAACGCCACTCGCCAGGCGCCCGTAGTAGCTTGCCGGCTCATCAATTGCGCTTTCCAAAAGCCGGTCGTAGATGAGAGCGCCTTCCCCGCTCCGAGCCACACCGTTGGCGACCCGGCCTTTGTCTAGAATACCGTTAAAGCTGTCAAAGGTGCCCATCTCCGGCGCACGCAACAGACCGCCCTTGGGTGCGTCGGGGTTTGCCCACTCAAAATGTTTGAAGTCTGCTGGGTACTTGAGTGGTTCGAGGTAGGAAGTGCCGTGTTGGTAGTCGAACGCGTCCGCTGCGAGGGCGATGGGACTAACCAGTAGCAAGAGGACAGCAAGCAGCTGTACGGCGGCCGACCAGGTCCGTATTCCGTGGCAAGCTTTTGGTGCAACAGGCAGACTTCTACTAGAGGTCAACGGTGTCCTCTCTCAAGTACTAATCCTTTAGATAGGAAGTGTTTTCGTTCTTAGAAGCACCCTTGGACTTGAGTGCAGTTAGGATGCGTGTAGCGACAGGCATCATCCCGTTTTCCTAATCACTTAGCCAGATCAAACAAGAGAGCCTAATTTTCACGCCATGCGCACACCGTACCGTGTGTACGGGTGGTAGTCCTGCACCANCGCGTGGTGCTGTGTGTAAAGCGGTTGTCCCAGAAGGTGAGCATCCGTAGCTCGCTTTACGGGATACTCTCAGAACAGATCATGACGATGGTGATTGCGTCACGGCCAGGATGGCGGCCTCCAGTGATCCAACATTGATGATTCTCGCGATACGCTCCCCGATCATGTAGGTGGTAGCCTGAGTGTTAGCCCGGGGACAGTCGGGCATCAGACTCGCGTCCACAACGCGGAGTCCTTCGGTCCCGAGGACCCGGCCCTCTTCGTCGCAAACGGCCTGCGGATCGTGCGGACCTCCCATCCGGCAGGTACTGGTCTGATGCTGAGAGCTCACGACGTGAGATGCGATCCACGAATCGAACACCGCATCGGCAGACTCGCTGTTGACCTCGTCGGCGGCGGGNGCNATNGGCCGTTCGATGACCGTCGACATTTCTGCNGACTCGGCGAGTNGCAGCGAGAGCCGCATGGCATCACGNAAGCGAATGCGATCGGCTTCGTGGGTGAGCCAACCCATCTCGATCACCGGCATTGCCTCAATGTCAGGGGTTCCGTCCGGTTTCGGAGGCGCAAGCATGACGGCGCCGGCGCTCAGTTCGAGCATGAGCGTCGACTGGATCATGAAAGTGCGGTCGGGGGAAGTCGGGGCCAGACCGGCCCGGCTCTGCAGCGGACCGGGGTAGAGCAGTAAGTCGTTCGCACTCGCGGCAGTCCCTGCCGGGGGCTCAGCCGTGTAACGCAGGCACAGGGGCATGGGATAAGACGAGCCGTCCATGTTGTCCGGTGCAATATCTTCCCTCATACGGAAGGCCAACCGGACGGCAGGATGATCACGCAGGTTTTTGCCGACGCCCAGCAGATCCACCAACGGCTGTATGCCCGCTGCAGCCAGTGCGTCGGCAGGACCGACTCCGGATCGAAGAAGCAGATGCGGAGATGCGATCGCACCTCCGCACAGGATGACTTCGACAGAGGCGTGTAGGACGGAGCCATCCATGAGTTCGACTGCCGTGGCACGAGGAAGTTTGTGCGATCGCCTGTCAAAGAGTACTCAGCGAACTTCCGCGTCGCCTCGGATCGTCAGGTTGGCTCGCTCCCGGGCAACAGCTAGAAACGTAAGCGCCGAACTCTGGCGCACGCGGTCCACATTGTTGAGGGCGAGTGAGCCTACTCCCCCAAGTGAACCCGGCGCGTTGACGTCCGCGCAACTCTCGAAGCCGTGGTTGACGCACGCGTCGTACCAAGCAACGTCAGCTTCGCGCCACACGTTTCGCGGGTGACGGCGAACTGTGATGGGACCGCTGTCACCGTGGTACTCCTCGTGGCCGAACTCGACGTCGTTTTCGATCGAGTTGTAGAAGGGGAGCACGTTGTCGAACGACCACGACTCGCAGCCGAGTTCCGTACTCCAGTAGCCGAAGTCCTCGGTGGTTCCGCGCACCCACATCTGGCTGTTCACTGAGGTCGTGCCCCCGATGATGCGGCCGCGAGGGATGTCGACGGCATGCCGTGCATCGCCCGAGCCCGTGTAGCCGTATAGACCGGCAGCGTTAACCGCAGCAGCCAGGGCGTGGGGGTCGGCAGCATCTGGATACTAGTGATGACCCCGGACCTCAGCAGGTCCCGCGTTGCCTGGATTGCCGTAGCCGTAGCGGATCCCTTCCGGCAATCCCTCGTTGGAACCGTCACGCTCGTAATCCACGCCCGCCTCGAGCAGAAGAACGCGTCTCTCCCGGTCTTCAGACTGCAGGGCCGCCATCACGCCACCAGCAGGACCCGCACCGACGACGATGTAGTGGGGCTCTTTTGACATTGCTGCTCCTTGGTGTAGACCTCAATCGACAATTCACATGCATTATGGCCGTCGCGTGCGAAAAAAATCCCTTTCGTGGTTGCACAACCCATCTGGTCTTCAGTTCGGAGGACTTCATGACTAAGCTGGCCTCACTGGTACCGCTCACCCAGGCGCAGCGCCTCAAACGAGTCGAAGTGATTTTCTCCCTTACAGAGCCGAAACCTTGGTGACAGATCTACGGGCAACTACTCGAGCCGCGATACGCTCGATTTTTTGGAAATCAAAAACTAGCGGAACGTTGCGCGCTACGTAACCNGTAAAGAGAGCGCCCGCACCGAAAGGCACTGGAGATGGATGGCGCACANAGGATACGTTCTTCGACACGAAATACCGATCTTGGAACTCATCAGCAACTCATGGCAGGGAAAGCGCTATTAGACCCTCCACGCGCTCGCCGGTATGAGCCCATGATCCAGCCAAGTGTGTCTTCGTCGTGTGACCTTAATACTTCTATTTGCCCGATGATGACCATGGCAGCCCATCGAGGATTTGGATCGGGTCAATCTTCCAGAAATGCGCTGGCGGAATCCGGCCGGTGTCTATTTAAGGGGACAAAGCCTGACCGCGGATCTGACCGTGGTTCGTGAACGAAGATTTCTCTGTCCGGGTGCATGCCCGCCCCATCGACAGCGGATACGGCCGAGCGGCGCATGCGGTTGAGTAGGCGCGAGTCAGCAACACCACAGGCCGGATGTATACCTCCGTTGTCAGCCACCACCTGATCCCAGTCCTTCTTGCGCGCGGTGTAGGTAGCCGGGTCAGTTAGCTGGGTGCAGCTCAACTCGTTCCGCGCGATGTCGATGATGATCTGATCCCCATCCTTTACCAGTGCAATCGGCCCACCGTTTGCGGCCTCTGGCCCTACGTGCCCGATAACAAGCCCAACCGAGCCACCGGAGAAGCGCGCATCGGTCATAAGTGCGATGACAATGTCTTTTTCGCGACAAAGCGTGGTGATCCTCGAAGTCGGATCTAGCATCTCGGGCATACCGGGGGCACCGCTCGGCCCCTCGTACCGTACGATCACGACGTCATGATTAGCAAAGTCGTCTGGGCGATGTTCTAGCGCATCAAGCAGTTCTTGTTCGGCATTGAAGACGCGTGCGGTACCAGTGAAAACATTGTTCTCGAGACCACCCTCAACACCGGCAAGCTTCAACACGGCGCTGAAGTCCGGTGACAGATTGCCGCTCAGAACGCGCAAGCCCCCTGTGGGCTTGTAGGGTGACGCGACCGGATAGATTACGGTGCCATCCGGCGCAGGTGGGTCGAGCCGCTCAACCTGCTTAGCCAGCGTCTCACCCGTGCACGTGATCACATCCCCGTTTAGGAGCCCCGCATCAAGTAATTCCTTGACGATAACCTGGACGCCCCCCATCTCGTCGATATCGACCATCGAGTACACACCGTAGGGTCTCGCATCAGTCAATACCGGGACAACCCGTTCTGAGAGGTGATTGAACTCGCCCGGAGACATGACGTCTTTAGCAAAGCTTCTGAATCCCGCGGCCCGGGCTATCTCCGGCGCGTGCAACAGCACGTTTGTCGACCCGCCAACCGCCATCGCGACGATCACCGCGTTGCGAATTGAATCGCGCGTGACGATGTCACGTGGCGTAAGGCCCATGTCAATCATGGCTTTGAGGTACGTGATCAGTGCGTCAGGAAACTCGTTAATACGCCTTGGGTCGTCCGACGCCGGGGCAACCATGTCGAGAGGCTCCATGCCGACGACACCAATGAACGTCTGCATGGTGTTGTAGGTGAACATCCCGCCGCAGCTGCCATATCCTGGACACGCCGCCAACGCGATGCACTCCTTCATTTCAGCATCGTCACTGCCGGCCACTTGAAATCCAGAGATGATATCGATCTTTTCACTCGAGTCCGGATGCGTACCCGGATGAATCGGGCCATCCGACATGATGATGCCAGGCCGGTCGTGTTCCAGCAGAGCGGCGAGCGTGCCTACAGGCGGTTTGTCACACGCAACCACCGCGATCGTTCCCTCGAGTCCCGTAGCACTCAGATGTTCACAAAGTGCGTCGTTGGTGATTTCGCGACCGATCAATGAGTAACGCATCTCTAGGGTGCCGTTGCGCATCCCGTCGGAGGTAGCAATGGTGAATTCGGGCTGGACGAGCCGCATCGGGATCTGACCAGGTCCGCGGCCAAGTCGCGCCAGCAGGCGATCGTGAATCGCCTGGACCTTGCGCTCGACGCCGATGTAGCACTGGCTATCGCCTTTGTTACCGACCACCCCGACAGATGGCTCATGAATCAGCCCCGTGTCCGTGCCTAGTTCTCGTGCAATCCCGAAGGTTTGAGCATTTCGTCCAGGGTTCCTGTCGATCAGGACAGGTGCTCTCTTACTCATCTGCTATACCTCATGCCTTCGGTCCTTCTTCACAAACAGAAAATACATTCTGCTACTCTGCGTGGGCGCGTGTTCGTAATCTCATGGACGCACTCCAACATCTATCACAACAAGGTTTCTTGTTTAGATCGTCCAAAGTACTCGCGACGGTCGTCTCTACTGAACTGACAAGTATCGGGGCCGATCGATGTATTTGAGTTTACAACAGCCCATGACCCGCGCGCATGGTAGGGCGACGGCAGAGTAATTGCTGTAACACGCCCACCTAACCACCATTAACTCAGACTAAATCAACATCTTGGCTCTCAGGAACTAGTTCCAGTAGGTAGAGTCGGGGGAACAGAAGTACTCGATTCTTACACCACAGAATAGTAGAAGTGCCCTTCCCTGCTCCGTTGTCGTACACCTCACTCCGCATCAAACACTTCAACGATCCCAACACCCTCAGTATTCCCTACATTGTTAAGGATCGCGGTATGCAGGCCTGGTTCCAGTGTTATCCCGACCTCCGATTCAACTGCAGGAGTTGGGATAAACAGAATTGCCAGATTGGCTGACTCTGCATAGTCATCGTTTGTATCGATGTGCTCGCCAATATTCCTGGTGAAGGCCAGGTCGGAATTCATCAGCGCACCTTGCTCACCCAAATCAGCAAGGCATGATCCCCGATCCAGAATCCCGACCAATAAAAAAACGAGCTATCTGGTTTTCGTCAATCGCTTCAGAAAAGCGACGTATGGCATTATTGCCAAAGGGCTGGAGGGATTTGCCGTGACGTTTTCGAGCTGGCACTCGCCCTTCCGAATCATTGCGGCGAAAGTCTGGGCTCGTTAGATGACTGCCTACGGCAGACTTCTCTGGAGCAAAAGGGGAGCAATGGACTACACCGCGATCGTAGACGAGTCGAAACTCGAGCATCACGAGACGCAGGCATGCGGCCTGAACTGGCATTGGACCGTCGTTGATTTTGCTCTTAGCGGCTGGACCCGCGATCGCCGAACAGCCGGCCAGCGCCAAGAAAGTTACCGGTACTCACCGGAGCTGGCACCGTCAGCTTAGATGAACATCAGAGCACGACTTCTACCATCACCCGTGATGGCGATCGTCCTCTCAAACATCTCCTGAGGCCGCAAAACTCTTTATGCTTAATGTCTGATTCCCAAGAAGGAACGGAGGCTGAAAGGAGCAATCATCGGCTGTAGAAGCGCTGACGGTTCTGCAAGTTCTCTACGACCCTTCAAGTAAAGCCAAGCGTTTCTCCAGCAATACCAATCTATTTTCCAACTCGGCATTCTCGATTAGCGCGGCTTCCTCATCCTGCTGGTTGATCAAGGTTTCTCTGATTGTCTCAGGAGCAAATAACATGAATACCAGGAATGCAGAGACCTCCATCCAATGCCAGTTTGCTTTTCCAGCCTCTATGCTTTCCGTCCGGCTCCGTAATGACCACAAATAAACGACAATGTAGATGAGCAGGCCGCAATTGAGACCATTCATTGCGAAGGCAATTGCAGATCTATCGGTACCATCAGATTGATACCACTGGATAAGTCCCGCCACCAAACACAGCATAGAGGAAAATAGAGCTGCGTTTACAAGATCTTGACTACTAACTTTCTTAAGGAAGTAAAACGTAGCGGCAAATACGCCATAGAAGACAAAGAGGGTTGCCGGTGTAAAGAAAGCTCCGATGCCAGCAGCGGCATTCATGCACCATCCGATAATTCCCAGGAAGGGAATCAAAGCTATAGCAAAGAGGCCGTTGCTTAAGCTTGCTTGGCTAGGGCTTCTGGCCTGACGTTGAGCGAAGTAGCCAATTGCCGAGATCAACCCGCCATACAAAACAGTCAGCAGCATTATTGCGGTTGCCGGAAAAACTATATCGGGACTTGCGAGGTTTAGGGCCATGCCAGTCGCTCCCACGGTTCCGCCAAGCAGACCTACAGGTACTCCTAAAGCCAAGCATACGTCGGCCCAGTGGGCAACTTTTTCCCGGACTATGAAATAGGTTGCCGGGAT
>PAWP01000098.1 GCA_002714125.1 Gammaproteobacteria bacterium | reverse complement strand
AGCCACGGCCGTAGTTAGTGAGCGACGGGTTACCGCCGCAATCATGTTTCATACTTCCTCCTCGTGGGATCAAGGGATGTCGCTAAAGACATCGGAAAGAGCACCACCCGGAGGTGATGCTCAATCCGTTGCGTTTAGTCTCTTGACTCTGAAATTCGTACGTCGAACTTCCAGCCATCGCCATAATCAACTTTGAACCAAACACTGTTAGAGGTCGCACTAGGTGTTCTCTCTACGTCAGCGCCATAGAAGCCACTTACCGTGTCCGGTGTATCGAAGCGTCCCTCTGCACCGTCTGCAATTTTTTCATTGCAGTCAGCACAAGTAGGTTCCATTTCGATCACATAATCGTGGTCGATAGCGCTGTCTTTGGACCTGAGCATGTCGAAGAAGAAGTCCTGAAAGATCTGGAACTTGTTGCCAATTCTGTAAGAACAATCTCCTTCAATTTCATCTCCATCTTCGTCGTATTCGACGTGATTGCCTGTGCAGCCTTCAATGGTGTAATACGACATGATCAGACCATCCCGTGGGGCTGGCTGAACGTGGGCTCAGGACGATCATCATTCAACAGTCGAGCTAGCACCTCATCGGGTATTTCATCGATGCGAGCTAGACCCTCAGTCAAAAACTGATCCATCGCTTTTGTAAATTCATTCATAACTGTTCCTCCTCGTGGTAGTGCCGGATGGCACTCCAAGGACCACCACCCGAAGGTGGTGATCGATGGGCTGTTATCCGACTAGCAGGGCCGATCGTCTTCGGTGTAAACGAATCCGTCCGACCTAATTGGTTTCTCGTCTTCGTACCCGACTCCGCTGTACATCAGCAGATTCGAAAACACTTGCTCTGCCCGTGGGGACAGAGCCCCACAGAAAAGAGACCACTGATCAGTCGGCCGATCGAAGTTCGACTTTTCATGACTGTGCATAAAAATGATCTTCAACATGTCTTCTGTGACTTCGGACGCTTCAACTAAACGATCTTGGCTGATTAGACCCGAAACACGGTGACCTAAAAAACTCAGTTGATCTTGCATAAATGTTCCTCCTCGTGGGTACTGAAGATGTCTGCCATCATCAGGCCGCAGGCAACACCCTGCGACGACGCTCCCGAAGGAGCGTTTCGGCTCGTTACACCTCCACCTCTTCGACCTTGATAAACGGTCTGCTGATGGCGTGCTCGTCGTTGCTCAAGAGGTCATCCAGAGTCGCTTTTAGTTTCTCCTTAGATCCAAAGCTGTCGGCAGGGCCGAGATCAAAGTCGACAGTCAAGGCGTACTTGCCGTCCCGATTGTCTTTCACGTTGATCTTGTTACTGCCTTCAGGCCAATAGGCTCCGTGGATTACGTCGTTCATAAAGAGTCCGCAATTCATAAGGAGATTTCTCAGTTCAGGCTCATCCCACATGTCTGATGCGAAACGCATCCCAACATTGCGCTGAGGTTCCTGCCGATCTAGAGACCAGTGGATGTTCTGATGCCACTCTAAAGTGACCTTGAACTTGTTCATTGTTCCTCCTCGTGACCTGTCTCATCAGTGCAGGGCGGTCAGCCCCTACAGACACCTCCGAAGAGGTGTTTCGACTATTGGATGCGATCCGCTGGGTGGACACGCTCCGAGAGCACAGACATGCTCACTTCGTCCATCTCGTAGGTGGACTCAGGGAACGCATCATTCATCTCTTCAAGCCAGTCACTCAGCATGCGAGTCTCGCCTCCAAGCTTCACTTCAACGTCTTTGCCGCTAGGGCTAATCGGTTGATACTTGGGGAGCGTGTTCATGTTGTTGTCCAACAGTGCTCGTGCTGCTGCCATTGCATCGTTCAAATTGGTCATTGCTATTCCTCCTCGTGGTGAGATGTCTCATCAGGTCGTGGTCTCTCACACCACAACGACGGCCCGAAGGCCGTTTCGACTAGCGAGCGTTCGGGTTCATCCAGCCGACACTGCCCTCAAGAGGCAGCACCAACTCATCCATACCGCCCTCATCATCAATCTTGAAGCTGTAGTGGTTAGCAGCGCCTTCAGCGTCTCTAACCAACATCGCATCGAAGACTTGAACCCATCGTTTTTGTACAGGCTCATAGACCGGATAGAAGCCGCCGAAGCACTGTGCGTGGATGAAGAATTCGTAGTTGCTCGTTGTAATCATTGTTCCTCCTCGTTTCGGCCTGCTGGGCCTCATCAGTTGAGCGACTTAGCTCAAGACGAGGAGAAGGAATTTCACCGTCGTAGATCAAGTCCAATGATTCGCTAGGCCGAAGCCCTAGGCAGTCCCGGTTCGATAGCCCGGAACCCGATTGGTCAAAGACTCAAATACCTTGATCTCATCTGGTGGTTCTCCCGTCTCGTTAAGCGGTGCCAGCGATGAAGCCGGGTGGGGCGCACTCGCCGCTTCAGGATTGTGGGAATCTCACCCGGTCCGACGTATCGGCCCCTCGGTCCCGGAGTCTGCCCTCCGGTTGCCCTGCGACTATTGGGGACTGCCTCCCCCCCGATCGATGCTTGCCGTGGTTGTTTCACCTAGGGGCTGTGTCGATGCATCTATTAAACGCACAGGTCAACTAGACCAGTCAAGTCAATTGTAAACATTTGTGCACAAAAAGATCCAAAGCACCCACCAGCGCCTGAATACATAGGCCCAAAGAATTTCAAATAATTTCCCCCAACAACGCCACACGACCCCCAACACGACCCCAATCGACACCACCACCACCACCACCACCAAGACCGNCCCCGACCCCCCCCCCCACACACCCGACCAGTCACTTGCGCCGCTCGCTTGAGCGTCGTATCTATTGACGGTCGCCTCATTACCTTCGAAATACATCCAGATCGACAGCGAAGAGGGTGGATGTTCGATGTACAACATCACATCGACTGGTCGCAGGCCTGCACAGCGCAGAAACAGATGCTTGAGCCCAGAAACTCAGCGTCTCAGCCATGCNCNNAACCGGGGTCCATAAGATCGGCGGCGGGCTGGCTGGGGAAAGGCTTCCCAGAAAGTCGCCGACAAAACGACATACTGGTGTAGTCGTTTCGTCGAGCTGTTTTCTTGTCGTTTTTGTGATTGCTCTTGTTGACGTACGGACATACGTCGAATGTCCCCCCGCCCTGTGTGATCCCCGACCTTTTAGTGAGCTGTCGTCGCTCTATACGTTCTTTGCTGACCCTCTTCGGGTGACGCTACCGTTCCGACCAGCCTGCCAGTGGCTCGGGGTTCCGGTTCCAAGGTGATTAGGTTGTTCCTTCGACTGGCATAACATGTTGACCGAAGGTTGTCTAGTCAATCTATTACCCGAGACGTGTCTACTCGTCAAGGGTTTATAGATAGGGGACGGACATGACTATCGAAGACGTTGCAGAGAAAGCAGACAAGTGGAGTCAAGCGGTAAGCAAAATAACGAAAGCGGTCGCTGCTGCCGTCATAGCGATCGGCACCGCAGTCGGCGGTGTCATCATGCTGTGGCCGGGTGGCGAGGACGTTGTTCCCGATTCTGGGTCGATTGTTTATGGGGTTGGGTATTCGCCGCAGTGCAGTCAGTTGATGGATTCGATCGATCACAACTGGTCGGAGAATCAGTGGACGGTTTGGGAGAAGCTTCGCCGAGATATGGGGTGCTAGGTGCCTGAGCCTCGGTTAGCGAAATATAAGACGTGGCCGAAGGATCGTTTGTATAAGGCGGCTATCGATAAGTGTTTGAATCATGGGTGGACGCAAACGGCTGCCGCTAAAGAGTTTGGTTTGTCTCGTCAGCATTTGTCTGGGCGAATGAAGGGTGAGCGGGAGAAGAGGGAAACTCGTATCGCTGAGGTGAAGGAGCAGCAGCGGGTTGGTCCTTTGGGTTTGAACGAGAAGCGTCGCATTGGCACGTTCACCGAGTTTGTTGACCATTATTTGCAGAACTGGTCGTGCCCGGACTGTGGTGTGCATCACGAAACCCCGGGGTTCCATCAGGAAATTGCGGATGCGGTAACTGGCGCTAACCCTCGAGTACTAATCAACATGCCGCCGTACCATTCGAAGTCCACGCTTGTGACTGTGTGGCACACCGTGTACGACATTTGCCGGGACCCGAACCTTCGAACACTTCTCGTGTCGAAGTCGTTGCCGTTCGCAAGAACGTTCATGCATTCAATCTCAGAAATGCTCACTAACCCTGAACTGTATGAAGGAGGGCCAAGCCCAATAGAGGACTGGGGGCCATTCAAACCTGACGGACAGTCAAACTGGTCAAGTGAACAGATCTATGTGGCAGGAAGAACCACAGCAGAGAAAGACCCAACAGTCGCAGCTCTAGGCGTAGGACAACAGATCTACGGTCGACGAGCCGACGTCATTAAATTCGACGACGTCGCCACCCTCGACAATCAACGTAACCCCGACCGGGTGGCGGGGATGTTGGAGTGGTTCGATAAGGAAGCTTTGTCTCGTATTGGTAAGTCGGGTCGAGCTATTTGGATTGGTACTCGTGTGAATCCGGGTGACGTGTATTCGACGTTGGGTACTCGTTCGGGTTACAAGGTTCTTCGGTATCCGTGCATTATGGATGATGAGACTGAGGCGACGTTGTGGCCTGAGCATTTCCCGTACACGCAAGCTTTGGTTCACCGTTCGGAGATGCGCCCTGCGGATTTCCAGTTGATTTATCAGCAGGTCGATATTCCGGGTGTGGGTGCTTCGTTTACTCAGGACATGCTGGATTTGTGTAAGGACACTTCTCGTGTGCAAGGCCAGTTTGATTCTTCGTGGCGGCTTTTCGCTGGGCTGGATCCGGCGGGGGCTAATAAAGGATCGGGGTACACCGCTTTCACACTGATAGGGGTAGACCCTGCTACCGGNAAACGGTATTTGGTGGACTCGTTGGCTGTGAAGTCAATGAAGGCTCCTCAGATGAAGAACCAGATTTTGGATTGGACTGACAGGTATCCACTGTTTGAGTGGAGAGTTGAGTCGAACGGTGTGCAGTCACAGATCGTGCAATACGACATGGAGCTGGTACAGCATCTCGCTAAGAGGGGAGTAAGAGTTGTTCCTCACCACACGCACGGCAACAAATGGGATCCACAGTTTGGTGTGGAGTCGTTAGCTCCTCTAATGGAAACTGGTTTGGTTTCTATCCCGTGGGGTAACGCCCCAACCACACAGATCTTCCAACCGTTACTCGAGGAGCTGATTGCTTTTCCAATGGGGCAGGTCTCTGACCGTGTCATGAGTCTGTGGTTCGCTGATCTTGGTATTCGTGAGCTGATGAACCGAGCGCACTTGCCGATGTTCCATGAACGTATGCGGGTACCTAACCGTGTGAAACGTCGACGTCGTGTAGTGGACTTCCAGAACCAAGAAGTACGGGGCATAAACCTTCGGGATCAACGCCCGGGTCATATGACTCGTGGCCAGTGGGGATACCGTCGACAGACCGTCGGGCAAGCACAATCGCATGGTTCGGTGGAGGAATACGACATCGAAGATGGTCCTCCGCCTATGAATGTTGACCCTCAGATCTGGAATCCCAGTAACTAGGCGACACTTGTCGGGTGGGCCTACGAGGCCCCTATGTTCAAAAATTCTAAGAATAAGAAGTCGTTTGCGAGGGCCAAAGCGGCCAAAGCAGAGAACGAAATTGTTTGCGCCACGTTGGTAGACGAGAAACCCGTTTATTTCACAATGCCGGAGGATGCCACAGAGGCTGAAGTCCGGGCGAAGGCGTTCGAGATAAGGACTGGTAGAGAGATGTCGAAAGTCGAACGAGCCCTAGTTGACATTGTTGAAGTCCAGAACTGATGCTTGACGTCGATCGGATTCCAAACATGTACGCCTCGTGGCGTTCACGACACTATGACCGTGATGTTCGNATGGAAACCATTGACCGTGTGGTCCGTGGCGATTTCGACATTTTCGACCCGGACGAAGAAGGNGTTGATTCTCGGTCACCGAACCTGATTCAGGTAGCGCTCGAGGACACCGCTGAGTCAGCTTCGCTGGTTCCTACTGTTCGGGTGCAACCGGATCGGCCNACTCAGGGAGCTAAGAAAACTGCTGCGTTGATGGAACAGATCGCTGTGTCGTACATGGACATCAATGCGATAGACATGCTGATCCCTCGATCAGTGATGGANAAAGCNGCNTACGGCATGTCGGTGTGGACNATNGTTCCCGACCTCGAGCAGCAGATCCCGCTTATTGAACGTAGGGATCCACGGCAGTGCTACCCGGAGCCGGGTTTCCGTCCGGGTGACGATGTTCGACGCTGCATGTTCGCACGGGAAGTGTTCTTCACTCAGCTCCCTAACGCTTACAAAGACAAACTGCGTGACGCTCTTGGCCAGTACAACGAATATGGCGATCCTGACGAAAACACCAAAGTTGTGTTGGTTGAGTACTACGACGAAAACGAGTACCTCCTTACTGGCCTATATCAGGCATCTGCTTCTGGGTTAGTGGCTTACGGATCTGCACAAGATGTGCCGCTGCCAGTTGAGCTGGAACGAATCGAAAACAAGACCGGCATATGTCCGGTAGTGATCGGGTCTCGTGTTTCGCTCGACGGTGAGATACGTGGCCAGTTCGATCAGGTAATTGGTCTTCTCGAAGCACACATCCGGTTAATGGGTTTGATCTTGGATTACGCCGATCAAGCTGTCTACTCAGACATATTCGTGAAAGACCTGATCGGTGAGATGCCTTACGGCGGTGGCTCTTTTATTGAACTTGGACCGCAAGGCGCTATTGGTCGTGTCCCACCAGCAGTGTCATCGCTGAATGTTCAAGCCGACTTGGCTCAACTCATCGAAGGCATCCACGTTGGTGGACGCTGGCCGAAGAGTCGACCCGGCGAGATTGACCAGTCGATCGCTTCAGCAAAATTCCTTGAAGCTTCTGCTGGGATGATGAACACAGCAATACGGACCTATCACCAGATTCTGCAACGGCAGATGGAGCGGGCGCTTCGTATAGCTCTCGAGGTTGACAGTGCGTATTTCCCGGGACCGAAAACTGCGGCTGGGATTCTCCGTAACCAAGAGTTCTTGTCGGAGTACAACGCACGTACCGATATTGACTCTTCGCACCGTCTCCGAGTGGAGTACGGGCTTGGTTTGGGACGTGACCCTGCACAGTCCGCTGTGCTGCACATCCAGTATTCGCAAGCAGAGTTTGTTTCGAAAGAATTCGTTCAGGAAAACATTGATGGTTTGACTGACGTTGGTCGTGAACGTTCCCGTCTTGACGTGGAGAAGTTCAGGGCTATGGCTTTAGCGAAACTCCTTCAAGGTCTCGAGTCAGGTCTTGTACCTAACGAGGCTTTGGTTGAGATAGCTCGTGCCCGTGAGAAGGGCGACGACTTGTTCGACTTGTTTGAGGAGTACATCGTTAAGCCAGAACAAGAGATGTTGGAAGCGCAGGTACCTACAGGGCTCGGGGCCCCAATGGATCCGGGACTTCCGGCTGGTGCTCCTCCTCCCGGTGAAGCAGCGGGAGGTATGACACCGCCCGCCCCGCCGGGGGGAGCTGAGCTTTTAGCACGTTTGGGAATGCCCGCAGGTGAGGGCGGAATGCTTGGAACACAGGTGACTGGATGACAGAGACGCAGGAAATGACGGAAACCCCTACCGAGATGATGGGGGAACGACCCGAATTGGATCCGTTCGAGGATGACACTCCTATCGAGTGCTCGATCGACGGATATGAGATCTGCGAAAGCTGTCAGTAATGGCCGAAATGGATATTGAAAAAACACCCACCCAGAACACTTCGGTAAACAAACCCGAGTCTGGAACGTACGGAGAGAAAGCGGATTTGGCGAACCTTAGGTCTTCGCTTCCACCAATGGCTGCTCCCGAACAGCAAGGAGTGGGTGGAACTCCCGGTCCTTTACCAAGCCGTGGCATGCCCCAGCAGGAAGGACGACCTAAAGAAGGCCCGTCGATGCTTCCGCAAGGCGTCATGACTCCCACGCAACGACCAAATGTTCCGTTGTCGCAACCAATGGATCAAGGCGCTGCGCCTATGCCACCGAAACAGCAAGCTGCTGATCAGCAACGTCTAGCAATCCTTGATGCGTTAACCACTCACCCCGAAGTTTCCGAAGAGACACGGGAGTGGGCGAAACTTGTCATGGATGCTTTGATTGAAAACCGGCGGTAGCAGTCATGGTGTTTACCGGCGGGATGCTTCCTGAACAGGAAGAGTTCACCGAAAGACCTGTTGCGCCGGAACCAGTTCCACAACCGACCCCTGAACCTCAAGGCCCCCAACCGGGATTCTTTGACCCCATCAGGCAGGAAGGTGTTATTCGAGGCGGACTAGGGATGCTCGGCAACATGATGCCGACCAGCATTCTTGGGCAACAGATAGCCGGTCGAGCTACTGACGGTTTTTCAGTTTCTGACGTTTTCGGAAGCCTCGGCGATTTCGCTACTCAACAGGCATACACGACTCCGGTACTTGGTGAAGCGTTAGCTATCCGAGCTGCAGCAGANCCCGACGCCGGGTGGATTGAACGCACNCTTGGCACGATCGGTGTAGCTGCCGGTGTTGGCGGTGCGGCGGTAGTTGCCGGTCGTGCAGCTCAACCTCGAGCGTTCTCAATGAACTCAATATTGGGTTTNGCTCCGCTCGGTCCAAAGACTCCGTTCGAACCACAAATACCGGTAATGGTTGCCACTACCGATACAGGCACGCTGGCACAGTTATCAGGCCGACTAAATGAACCGATAATTGCCGGATCGCTGATCCCCACCATTGGTGGACGGTCCCGACAGGCAATGTCTTCTGTAGCTCGAGCAAGAATGGGNACACCTACCTTCAGCGAAACTGCAGCGTTCACGGATCTGCGTCAATCGTTGATAGGCAAAGCTGACGACTTAGGTCAATGGAAACCAAATAACAGCAACGCTGTCCAAGCTGACGTTTTCTTTAAGGGACTCGCCGACGATCTGCTCGAACAAGTACCCGATTATCGGATGTCGCAAAGNACAGGAATGACGTTAGGTGAGGTGCGGGTAGCTGCTGTAGCTGTCGAAGCCTCACAATTCGATCACCTAGTAACCAGTAAGAAAGGCTGGACTAATCAGCCAACGCTGCGTCTAGGCAAAGGAATGCCTGAGATCGATAAGCATTGGAANAAACTGATGTCAGGTAAAGAGCTGACTGATGTTGAAATGGCTGAGCTGCGTGCAGGGATGGTGCAGTTAGCCAAGATCACCATGGGNAACGGGCATCCTGAGCTGGCGTTAGCTGACCTACGTGCAGGTGTTCACTCCATCTACTTGGGTACTGACCCGGCAACCGATCAGGTGTACCTCAACATTCTCGACATTGACGCTCGAAGCTTGGGAACAATTGACGAAGCTGAAATGAATCGGCGTCTCACAACAGCAGCGATGGTTAACCCAATCCAGTCGATGCCTTTGTATGTGAACAACATTGTCGAATTCACACAGAAAGAAGTACTNACAAACCTTAAAGAGTTGGACACGGCAGTGATGAGACCTGCCGCTACNCATCCAGCTCTAACTAATGACCTTGTTCAGGTNGTGCCAGTACAAGATCTNAAACGTTTCGGCATTGACGTTGTTGATGACGTAACTGAACTGTCTGACGACATNCGAGCTAACGGTATTCGTGAAGCTGTGGTGTTGGAGTACAACCCGAGAACTGGTGCTGCTGCGTTAACTGACGGACAAAAGCGTTTAGCNGCAGCNGACATGAGAGGGCTNGAAGCTGTCCCAGTGAAGGTTGTTCGCAACGACGCTTTAGAAGGCCCAGCTATCAAAGGACTCAAAAAGTTTAAGGGCGACGTGCCTGAGGTTTTACGTCCGCAAGATATTGGTAGTGGAGCCAACCCGGCAATCAGGAAAGCACCGGCTGCATTCCAAGGCATTATTCCCGANTCGCAACGTCAGATGGATACAAGTGTTGCTTGGTACAAGTTCGCTGCCGATGATTTACGAGGAGCAGCGAACGANATTGGGATNAACCACCGAAAGCTTGTCGGTGTTGCCTCGCTAATGTCCGCTGGTGAGCTGTGGGAACAGAACATTGANAAAGCTGTAGCTGCAGGTCGATACCTAACTGATCACGCTGATGCGACTCCTCGCCAGCTTGCTGATCACATGAACAAAGTGGTTGGAATTAAAACCACAAATGAAGAAGCCAAGAACGTTGTAGCTCTTCTNAAAATGGCTGACGACGACGTTGAACAGTTCTTCCTNAACAAGATGACTGCTATCAACACGTTGAAACAACCAAACTTTGTTGAAGCAATTTTGCAGTCTGAGGTATCAGACCTAGAACGCCATCAAAGCGCTGTCTACGGCATGATGACCGGCGCTATTGATAACTACAACGCCAAGTACTTGTTTGGCGAGTTAGACGAAACTGTTCCAGTAGTGATTGACCGTCACGCTTTCGCTATTGCTATGGGGTTCAGCATCGCACCCGATACTCGCATGTCNAACAACTTGTATCGCTCCGTTCGACGTGCGTATGAGATCGCCAGCGAACACTTAGGCGAAGTCGAGTTTCCTGATGGGTCTCGCCGAAACTTNACNCCGTCTGAGTTGCAAGCTTTGACGTGGGTGCGGTGGAGAGAGTGGAAGGGCACCACTAAGAACTACAAAACCTATGACCCGGAAACGTTTAAGCAGGTCCAATCGCCATCGAANTGGATTCATGGTCAAGGCCCAGCTCACATTTTTAACGACCGTCTGATTCAAGCTGTAACGACTCCGCTACCTCCGGCGTTCACACATCGCAACCTCGCTCAAACATCAACACCCACTTGGCGATACCCGAAAGATCTTGTGGGTCGAGTCAAGTCCGGTAAGCAACGTATGGCTTCAGGATTAGGGGCTTCGATACGTCAAGTTGGTTTAGCTCACGGTCTTGAGGGCATGCAGGTGCAAGTGCCATCCGGTGCAAACATGACCGGTGGTTACGGCAGTTTTGGTTACACCCCGGGCGGTCAAAACATTCGGCCTCGACAACCAATGGTTGTTGGGTCCGCTAAACGCTTTTACGAAAACGTTTTGCGAACTCAAACAGTCGACGCTGTTAAAGGCCCGACGTTCACTGGCAGCCGAATTAAACGTGCGACGGCAGAAATGCCGGGGCTTGAAGGTCAGATGGCTATCAGTGTGTCTGCACCNGCAGTCACTAACCACGGGATCGATGCCACTCGAGCGCACGATCACATGTCTGCAATGTTGAACGAAGCAGGCATTACTCACCGTGTAGTTAAGGAACCACAGTTCCAAGGTCGATCAACAGTGTGGGTCGATGATGACGGCATTCAGTACTGGTCAATAGATGACCTCGAAGAAGCTGGCCTTACCGTTGACGATGTAACACCGGGCACTGATACTGAAACTCGTAGCGGCGTCCACTTCGTTTTTGACGACCCGGAGATGATGCGTCGAGCACGCAACTTTATGCATTCAGCTAACCCTCACTTAGAGGCTGGTCATGCTCCTGCTGCTTCAAAAGCAAAGCAAGGATATTTAGATACGTGGGGTGGAGTGTTCGATCTTGGCCCAGTTCGTGGAGTTAAGAAAGAACTCAGGTATCGAGGCGTAGAGGGAGAGCTGAGAGGTCAGCGTTCTCCGCTCGACCGCACACAAGCAGATCCCGAAACGGCACAACGAGTGGCTGACGCCTATGAGGCGATTGACCCTGTGATGACTGACGCCGACATTGCCTCGTATGACCAGTTTGTTCGAGAAGTCGACGCTCAATACCAGTACATNACCGAAGTTATGTACATCAAGGTTGAAGTAGTTGACTCGAACCCTTACAGCTCACCGGCCCAAATGGCAGCCGATATTCGNGACAACAACACAATCAAAGTGCTGTCCACCGAAGCAACTGGTGGACATCCGTACATGTCAAACGAACAAAATGATCGTTTCCGTGCAGTACATGACTTCTTCGGTCACACAGTGATGGGTAACAGCTTCACTCGACACGGCGAAGAGTCGGCTTACCTGTTGCATTCACAAATGTTTTCTGAAACAGCTCGAGGAGCGATGCATTCGGAAACAGCAGGCCAGAACTCTTGGCTGAACTACTCGAAACAGAACCGAGCGAAAGCTGGTCGAGCTGTCCGTCAAGGACTTTCCTACGACGGTGACTTCATCGAACAAAAAGCCAAAGTGCTTCCCAAAGACATGTGGTCAGATGAGACGCTCGCAGCTCACCCCGGTTTGTTGAAAGGTTCAGATCAGGGTCGAATGATCGACCACGTCTACAACGAACAGATTCTCGACTTCGTCATGTACGGCAACGGAGAAAAGATTCCGCCGGGAATGAGTCCCGTGTACGAGCACTATTACCGGGACGACGTGAACATGGTTCAACATTTAAGTCGTCAAGGTGATCCGAACTCTGCGAACACAGTGCAGGCATGGGTGGAACGTGACGGCTTGTTCGAATACTTCAAAGACGCCGAAACTAGTCGCTACGGATCCGGCCACAAACCAACTTTCGAACGTATGAATGGCCGCTGGTACTGGGACGGTGTCGGCGAAGTAGTTAACACAGGTGCTGTTGACCAGTGGGAGAACGTTGCTCGACAAGCTGTGCATCCGTTCGATCTGATGATTGACGGTGACCGAGTGTCAGAGATCGCTGTGCATTTACCAATCGAAGGCACTGGTCAAGTGCAAATGGCTATTGGTCAAACCACAGTCCCGGGAGCTGACCCAAACAGGACAGTGGTGTGGAGACTCACATCTCGAGGTTCAGAAGATTCATTCCGGCAAGGCGCATTCCGATCTGAGGTTGATGTGCCTGACGTGAAAGGTAACGGACGCATGGACCCAACGTTGATGGATGAGATGGTGCAGTTCATGCAACGCACCGGATTCGTAGGTGGTTCCAAACAAGGCCCACGCACTCAAGGATTCCCCAGTTTCAAGGTCGTTAGATAATGGTTTCAATTCCCGGCATCGATGCAGGCGTCAGAGCTATTAGAGCTGTCGAGGATTCTTGGTCGCTTCCCAAACTGCCGGAAATGGTCACTCTTGACCTTGCAGCATTTTCGGGTCTTGGCACTCGTGCTTTGCAACAATTTGTAGGTGACTTAGAGAACGATATTCAACAAACGATGCCTGCTCCGAATCCGACGAGCAGGACCTACACGATGGGTCAACAAGCGCAACGAGTAGCGAGCGGTATAGCGAACATGCCGTTGCCTAGGAAAGTGGACGCTGGCGGAGTAGAGGCATTCAAGGAACGTGCAGTACGTCTCGGTTATGTGCGTCCAGAGAGCATCACCATGGACTCGACATGGGATCCAGCTCTCAACAACGTCTACTGGCAAATGAGTAACGACGATTTCACTCGAGCTAAGCAAGGCAATGTGCCCGGTCCCGGTTCGTCAATCGGTGAAGTCATGGACACGTTCGATAAGTGGCTGTCACCAACTGGTTTGTTGGAGGCAGCTACCGAACTTGGTTTGTTCTGGGACTTTGAACAAATAGGCAGCGAATTCAAGAAAGGTGACATGACGTTAAACCCGTTGGCGATTGTTGGTAGATCGCTCAACGAGTTACGGAAAGGCAATCCGCTTGAAGCGCTGAAGCAGGGCTGGCGTGCGCTCGGACCTGTCGATGACCTCTTGATGCCTGTGTTCAACGTGGCTTTGCTGTTCTCAGGTGTCGGACAAGTTGGTTTGTTTGCTAAAGGTGTGCAAGCAGGAGCTAAAGGATCGAAAGCGTTACAGGCAGTTCATGGAGCTAGATACGCACCAATAACATCCAAGCTTGGTTCTGGTGCTGGTCGAGCTGCGATGGAGACAACTGACCTAGCAGGCGACATTGAGCGCATGCGTCGAGGCGGAATGCTGTCAAGCCGTATAGCTCCTAACGCTTCTGTGTTGGAAGCTTCAGGCCGAACAGTAGGTCCGACTCGCATGGCTATTGGTCGTGGCATGCAAGCTTGGCGAGAGATCCCCAATGTGATGGTTGCTAAGAAAGCTGTGCAGAAAGGCATGCAGCTTGGTTTGGTTTCCCGCACCGAGCAGGCGCTCGGATATGAGCCCGGAGCTTCCCTGTCGGACATTCCCGGAGTGCAGCCAACCACTCAGTTCATGCGAGGGTACGGAGAGCCAACAAAGTTCAGTTTGCCTGCTTCGATCATGTTCGAAGCAATGTTTACACCCACCACAATCATTAACCCGGGTGTAGTTCGTAACCCGTTCGGGTACATCTCGAACTTCAGCAAAGTAGCTGACCACGGATTCTTCTCAGAAGAAATGGGCAGTGCTGTTCGTAAACAGATCGCTAACCGAATTGAAGATCCAGACGTTTCACCAGCAGTGAATGAAGCCACTACCGCTGAAGCGCTCCAGATGTGGGATGCCGAAGTAAAGCAGGTTGGGACAACGCAAGCTTTAGCGAATCGGTTTACCGGTGGTGACAAGGAAGAGCTTGGCGGGTGGATGACGTGGATGGCTGTTACTTCAGCTATCGATGCTCAGGCTCACAGCGCTGCGAAGCTCGACGACGCAATCAACATGGTTGACGACTTCATTGACGAACCAGCACGTTTCAAACAAAAGTTCCATACGGCACGTAACTCGCTGATTAGCCAGTTGAGGTATGCCGATCCCGATGACATGCCTGCAGCTCTGCGAACGATCGTGGCTACAGACAGTCGTGTCAAGTCTGTAGAAGACGCCGATGATCTGCTTCGCATTTACATGCAAGATCTCTTTACTGAAGGAAGCGGAGTTCCCGGTTCTGCCGGTCGTTCCAGCGCAGATGATCTGCGGGAAATGATCGATGCTCACAACGTTGCTCGGCGACAGAAAATTCAAGAGCTGCTTGAGACTCACATGACGCCCGGCATTTTCGAGATAGCTGTTCGTAGCAAGCTCGACGAGATGGGTGACTGGGATTCGTTCAACCGATCAATGAACCTTGTGGAAGACGAGTTTGGTAAGGGGTTGCTAAACCAAGCTCAATCTAAGCGAGGCGTCAACCCTGAAACAGGTCGACTGGTCGGCAAGAAAGAAACGTTCTTAAGGCAACGCACCCCGCAAGACGTCAAAACGTTCCCATTAGAGGATTCGATTCATTTTGACTTACGTGACGTTCTAGCTGACCCAGAATTCCGTGAGCTGGCTGAAGCAGGCAAGTTCAACATCTTCGGTGGAGCAGACGACGTGCGGGGCAAAATGACTATTGCCCGCAAAGAGACGCTGGTAAAGGGCGACAAGCAAGGTGAATATGCTGCACTGAAGACGTTGCACGGATTGAAAGACGCCGCAAACCAATTAGACACAAACCCAGAACTTGCCAGCAAATGGAGACAGCTTCTCGTACGTCTGGAAAACGAGTTCGGTATCTCAACTAACAACTTTGCAGGTATTAAAGAAGCTGACCTCAACAAAGTGATGAATGAGATCGGCATAGGTGCTGACGCTGCCCGTCGTATCCGTCGTTTGCGTCGTTACGCAATTAAGAACCAAGTCGACGTCACTCAGCTCGAGGGCCATTTCGCTGGTCGTCTTGAAGAGATTTACGAAAGCGACCGTTGGGCGAGAGTCCACGGCATCAACAGCACACTTAGACCTGACCAAAAGATGAAAGCGTTAAAGCGTCAGATTGGTTTCACAGCCGCCGAAGTTGACCCCGATTCTGTTCCGGCAGGTTTGATTGATGCGCTGGACGATATGGGGTACAAGCTGGTTCACGGGCAAGAGTATGTGACCCCACGAGATTTGACTGCTGATGGAGGCAAGCCCTTCGTCGAAGTTCATGACCTCGTCGAGAAACAAAAATATAAAGATTCACTGGGTTTCGTTGGTCGTAGATGGGGTTCTCATCTTGAAGCTGCCGAAGCTCGAGCATTGAAAGCTGCTCGACGTTTAGGTACGGCAGGCAAGAGGTACACGCAAGACCAAGTAACGATGATGTACAACGCTCAGCTTCGCAACAGTCTCTTAAAGACGTTGTGGGCTACCGATGGGGCGCACGACTTTTCCAAAGTCGACTCTGTTGACATGGACCTGTTGATCGAACGCATGCAAGACATCAGTTCTTCTATTAGAGATTTGAATGCTCGACGGTTAGAGGATGCGAGAACGACAGCTAGTCGACCGGGTCGAATGCTGCCGAATGTGCAGTCGTCGTTCAGTCCTGAAGCTGCACCGGATCTAGTTCGCACAAACAAGATGACGCAGCTCTTAATTAACGGCGTGAGTGAGGGGGATAGCGCCTATCCGTTTACAGGTCTAAAGGGTTACGGCTATTCAGACGAAGAGATCGTTGCAGTCATTGACGCTTTGAAGAGGGCTCGTGATGTTGGCCCGCAGCTTCGTGGTCGACTCGTGTCAATACAGGACCGTCTGCAAGCCACTCCGAACTTGACGAACGCTATGAGGTTCTTATCCAAGACTCGAGTAGTTGACCCAACTGCCGGAATGCTGAAACGTAACTATCAAGAAGCAGCACAGTTCGCTACGAAGAGCGCTATNACGGCAGCTCCGGGCGGAGCAGCCTNNGGGCTCGCCGCTNCACANCAGGACGAAGATCTGTCCTTCTTTCATGCCCTCGGGTTTACGGTGCTCGGCAGGTCAGTGGCCAACAGCAAAATTGGTTTCAAAGCCCAAAAGTCAATGTTGAAGAAAATGGGTATTGGCAACAGTGCCGAAGTGATGCGATTCAACGAAGGTGGTCGAGGGCTACACAAGTGGGCTGACAAGCTCGACAACAATCAGAAGTGGAAGCATTACTCGTATGTTGCTGACCATTTAGCAACGATGCGTGACTACATGAGATTCACGCTGTCACCCATCTTTGATGCNTCGAGGTACACGGAAGGCATGGTCCTGTCACAGATAGGTCACATCCCAGAATCTGTTCAAGAAGCAGGTGGTCTGAGATTCAACATGAGTCCCACTCGCTGGCAGAAAGACCGAGCACGTCAAATATCAGGATCGAAGAAACCAACACCTGAAGCTATTCGCCAAGCAAAAAAGGAGTGGGCGGAAGTCCAAGACGAGTTTGCTGGTATCGGTCGAGCACGCAACGACTTTGACTTTGAAGCGTTAGAAGCAACCACTGCTCGGTTCCGCCAGATCGGTATTCTCGGTTTCAACACGCAAGACTGGATGGCTTCTCTGTATGCCGACCTGACTCGTATCCATGGCATGGAGAAGTACAAAGCGTACGAGACCGCCAAGAGCGCTTTCACCTACGGATTGAATCCTCGTTCGGCTGCCGAAATGAACGTCAACGCCGTGTTCTTCCCGTTCAGCTTCTCGAAGAAAAGCTTCGGTCACGCAGCCAACTTCCTAGGCCAAGACTGGTCGAGAGCAGCGATGCTGCACGACGCAATCAAAACTTACGAGTTCCTCGACGAGCACTACAACCTTTCCGATGTGTGGAGAGAACGTCTGCCGTTGCTCGAGAAAGCNCAACGTCTCAACATCTTCGCCTACGGTTTAACTCCCGGTGAGCTTGGTGGTGCCAACAGGCCATACATCAACTTCTTGAAAGAATCTGGTGTTGACGAAGTCACGGTCAACCCGATCATGAACGTGTTCTTGCCTCAAGGACATCAGATTCGCAACAACGCCGAAGCTGAGGCTGCGTTCGACACGTTGAGTCGAGTCGCTCCCGTGTTTAACGATGTTGAGCATTTGTTGCAGGACGCTCGAGAACAAGGCCACGTTCTGTTTGGTGGGAACGGTTTAACGGAAGCTGCTGAAGCGGAACGNGGNTATGCCGAGGTANCGCAGCTCAACGAGATGATNGATGCCGCNATTAAAGAAGAGGGCGGTGCGGGCGGTATCAGTGAGATNCGNCGGAAGCGTTGGTCTCACTATTTCGATTACCAGCAAGCTGCGAAGGAAGCAGTTCGGAATCGGTATCCGGCATATAAGGAAGCTGTTGCTGCAAGTGTTGGTAACTCGGTGTTGAAAAGCCAAGAAGAAAAAGAGCTGATCGCAGCGTTNGAGAACGCAGGTGGGTTAACAAATGATTCTCCTCGTGAAGTNAAGATGGGCGGTTTGNTGAAGCTGTCTGATGATCTGATTCGTCGAGCTGGTTCTTATGACCAGATTCCGCCTGAGGCTCGTGACCAGTTCAGGGAAATAGCCGCTTCTTGGGCGGAGGATGAGCACTATTTGCGTTTGGGGTGGAGGAAACACCTGATGCGTACGTGGGGCCCGATTGAAAGTGTGCTCGGATGAGTGATGNNTTAANNAAATGGTTTGCAGATCAAGGTTTTGACGCTGGTGAAATNGCTGCGCTTGAGGCGCAAACAGCTCGAGTAACTCTTTGGGAAGACGCTCTTGAANAGGGCAACCTGTCTATCGAGACGCTTGGGGGTATCAAGCCAGCAAACCCTAATAAGTCAAAGGAACAAACTAACTCGGGTGACAACTCTGGAGCCAACATTGAAGCCTTTAACCAATTATCTGCCACCAATAGGCAAAGTGGCGGTGACCTATTTCCGCAGACNTTGNGTAATGAGCTATCCGAGATCGGCTTAATCGAAAGTACTGGCGGTGGCAANTTTGCTTGGCGGGAGAACAAACTTGCAGAGTTTGTCAGGAACGTCAATGCTCACTCCGGTCAAGACTTTAAGAGCGACGCTCGAGGGTTAAACGAAGCTTTTGCATACATCGATGAGCTTGGTGCTTACGGTCGAGACGCATTTATGACCGAGTACTACGAGATGTCTGAGAATGTGCTTCGAGTGATCATGCCTAACGGTTCATCCAGAATCGTTAAAGCCAGCGAAATTCAAGCAATTAATTCGGCTACTGGGCAAAGCACGGGCGATATCGAGAAAGCAGTTAGAGCATCATCTCGTAACGGCGGTTTGGACTGGCGAGTCGTTCTGATGTCTCATGTAGCTCGAGAGGAAGCTGGGATAGCTAGCTCGATGGGTGATACGGCTGCTTTGGTCGCTGAAGGGCGTCGCAAGTTTGGTGGCAGTAATGAGCTGGCCTACTTGTATGCAGCGGAATGGCAACAAGAGAACGCTGAGGCTTACCGTCGAGGTGATGCTGGTGCGACGCAAACAACAGCAGAGCTGTTGTTCACTGATCCTTCACAGCTCACTGAGGAACAGATCAATTGGAAAGATGGTGTCGTAAAGCCTTATCAAAACCTTGCCAATAGTGTTAGCTCGTTTAGCACGAACGAAGAGCACTTCAATTTCATTTCCAACTACGGGTTCACAGACCGTAAACCTGAAGTAGCTGTGTCTGAAGGCAGCGCAAGAGACACGTTTAGAGATCTCTATCAGTCGTTGTTTCTTACAGTGCCTGACGATGACACGCTCAATGATTTCCAACGAAACTTCGAGCAAGACATCGCAGCTTGGAGCCAACGTCAGAATGCGTCGTTAAGTCCGTTCACTGGCGTGATGGAAGGTGACATGTATGCGAGACCCACAGCGGATGATGCTGCTCTCGGATTCATTCAGGACACTGACTTGTATCAGGATCTGTATGGTGAGGAGTTCCGCCGTTCGGGTTTGACTCAAGAGCAGTATGCGGCACGCTTCGGCAACTTTGCTTTAGGCGTCTACGACGATCCGACCATTGTTCGTGAAGCAGGCAGAGCTGGCATGAGGTCAGGCAACCTGTCTGATGTTGGTGCCTTCGGTGCAACGGCGCTAGGCGCACAAGATGAAAATCAGCAAAGAATGATGCGGCAGGCTATAGACGTCATAAGGAATACCCAATGAGTATTATTGAACCGATTCCGGGAGCCTACGAAGGCTCCACAGATCTGTATCTAGTTGACGGTGAGTATTACCGAACTGGTAAAGACTCATTTGGTGTGAGCACCTATGCCCAACAACTAGTGGGGCGACCTTCGGATCCTGAAGTTCCTATCCAAATGAACGCTCAAGAGTTTTCTAATATCTCTCGTGGTTGGACTTGGTTAGATAAAGCTCAGACGCCCGGTGCTGACCTAAGAGTGTTTATGCCGAGTGTCGATTCGCTGATAGCAAATCTGGGGCCACTTGCGGCTCAAGATCCGTCTATGCAACGTCTTTTCGCTGGAATTCCTCAAGGGGAGTTTCTCCTTCCTAATGGCGAGATGGACGTTTTAGCTCTTGAAACCGCTTACAGGCAGACCGACTACTACAACAGCACAACTAACAAAGCGAGGCAGTGGGGGCAGTCGAGTGACGCAGAACGGTCGGTTCAGGTAGCAAACGAGCTGAGCACTATCGCTGAAATGTGGAGGCTTTACACGGGTCAGAACGTGACGTTGCCGGACACAATGGCCGAACTCGACGATAATCCGATGTTTAAGGGCTGGCGAGACAAGGCGTATCAGCTTGCTCAAGGCTTTATCAATCAGGCCACTTTGCTTAACAAGTGGCTGCACCCGATAGCTGAACAGATTGAGGGTTCGCCTTGGAGTCGTCGTCTCCTCGAGGAGGAACGGGCAGGTAAGCAAGAAGTCATTGATCTCGAAACAA
>PAWP01000097.1 GCA_002714125.1 Gammaproteobacteria bacterium | reverse complement strand
GGTGATGCCGGTATCGTTGTCGCCGGTGGTCAGGAAAGCATGAGCCAGGCACCCCATGCCCAGCAACTGCGCAACGGCCAGAAAATGGGCGACTTCCAGATGATCGACACCATGATCCGTGACGGTCTCTGGGATGCCTTCAACGGCTATCACATGGGCCAGACGGCAGAGAACGTTGCCGAGAAATGGCAACTGACCCGCGAACAGCAGGATGAGTTTGCGGTTGCCTCCCAGAACAAGGCCGAAGCTGCGATGAAGGCTGGCAAGTTCAAGGACGAGATTGTCCCGGTCACCATCAAGGGCCGCAAGGGCGATGTGGTTGTCGACACCGACGAATATCCACGCGCTGGTGCCTCCATGGATGGTATGGCGAAACTGCGCCCGGCCTTTGCCAAGGAAGGCACGGTTACCGCCGGTAACGCATCGGGCATCAATGACGGTGCCGCCGCTGTTGTGCTGATGAGCGCCGATGAAGCCAAAAAGCGTGGCGTTGAGCCGCTGGCCCGCATCGTCTCATGGGCAACCTGTGGTGTTGATCCGGCGATCATGGGTACCGGCCCGATCCCGGCTTCCCGCAAGGCACTCGAGAAGGCAGGCTGGAAGGTTGAGGACCTCGACCTGATCGAGAGCAATGAAGCCTTTGCTGCACAGTCTCTGGCGGTAGCCAAGGACCTCGGCTTTGACATGGACAAGGTCAATGTGAATGGCGGTGCCATCGCTCTCGGCCACCCGATCGGCGCTTCCGGCGCACGGGTGCTCGTCACCCTGCTGCATGAGATGGGCAAGCGCGATGCCAAGAAAGGTCTCGCCACCCTGTGCATCGGCGGCGGCATGGGTATTGCCATGTGTGTTGAACGCGACTAAGTGAACGCGACCTGATTATCACCGGGCCGGGCGCGCAACACGCGACCGGCCCGATGACCATAAAAAATAACAGTTATCTGGGAGAAAATGATGTCACGTGTGGCAGTAGTAACCGGCGGTACCCGCGGTATCGGTGCCGATATCGCCATTAAACTGAAAGCCGACGGCTACAAGGTTGCGGCGAACTATGCTGGTAACGATGAAAAGGCCGCGAAGTTCAAGGCTGATACCGGTATTGATGTCTTCAAATTCGATGTTGCCGATTTCGACAGTGTGGCCAAGGGCATCGATGAAGTGGCTTCGTCCCTCGGTCCGGTTGAAGTGCTGGTGAACAATGCTGGCATTACCCGCGATGGCATGCTGCACAAGATGGATATCGATGCCTGGCAGGCGGTGATCGACACCAACCTGACCTCCTGTTTCAACCTCTGCCGCGCGGTTGTTCCCGCCATGCGCGAGGCCGGTTTCGGGCGGATCGTCAATATCAGCTCGATCAACGGTCAAAAAGGCCAGATGGGTCAGACCAATTACTCGGCAGCCAAGGCCGGCATGATCGGCTTCACCAAGGCGCTGGCGCAGGAAGGTGCCTTCAAGGGCATTACCGCGAATGTCATTTGCCCGGGTTATATCGCGACCGAGATGACGGGTGCGATGAAGCAGGAAGTACTCGACAGCATTATCAAACAGATCCCGGTTGGCCGTATGGGCAAGCCGGAAGAGATCGCCGATATGGTCGCCTATCTGGTGCGTGATGACAGCGCCTTCATCACCGGTGCTACCTTCTCCGTCAATGGTGGCCAGTACATGGTCTGATCCTGCAGTTCCTGCAATCAGCGAGTAGTTTCATGACATCCGGCCCCGATACCGATCCACGTGCCTATCCGACACGTCCCTGGGTCGGTGTCGGGGCCATTGTCATTCATGCGGGGCGCGTGCTGATGGTCAAGCGCGCCAAGCCGCCAGAGCAGGGCAAATGGAGCCTGCCGGGCGGCTCGCTTGATCTCGGTGAAACCTGCGCCGAGGCCGCCATTCGTGAGGTGGCGGAGGAAACCGGCATCGTTGCGGAAGCGGTATCGGTCCTGACTGCTGTTGATCGTATTGACCGCGATGCCGATGGCGCCGTGCAGTACCATTATCTGCTGGTGGATGTTGTGGCGCGCTATGTCAGCGGCGAGCCGGTTGCTGGCGATGATGCGCTGGAGGCGGCATGGATACCGGTGGATCGGCTCGATCAGCATGGCATCTGGGATGAAACCCGGCGGGTGATCCTGATGGCAGCAGGGATAGAGTAGGGAGAGCAACGCCATGTCGTTCATGGAATGGTATATGGTGATCGCCTGTTTCGGCACGGCACTGCTCTGTCTTTACTGGCATTGCCGGGCAATCTGGCTCTGGCTCAGCATTCCGAACTGGCCGCGGGTTGAGGCAGTGGTGCGCAAATCCATAATTCGGCAGAAATCATCGCGGCATCGGCATTATGCGCTCGATATCGAGTTCGGCTATCGCTTCCGGGGCGAGGACTATATCGGTCGCCAGCCCGTACCTGGCGGTCTGGTCACCCAGACAAAACAGGGCGTGGAGGCGGTTGCTGCCACCATGGCCGAGGGCACGGTGCTCAAGGTGCATGTCAATCCGCGCCGCCCGCGTGAGGCCTATGCCGCGCCGGTGGCATCTCGCCCTGCTGATCTGTGCGCTGGTTTTCGGTGGCGCTGGTACGCTGATCCTTTACAAGGTCAATCCCGATGCCCGCACAGTGATCGACGGCATCCTGAAACCGGAACCGGAATAGAATAGGCCATGTCGGTCTCGCCTGATGCTCCCTTGCCAGATGCTCCAGCAACCGATGTCCATGTCAAGGCGACCCTGATCGGCGCAACCGCTGTGCTACTATGGTCGACGCTGGCGCTGTTCACGGTGCTGTCGGGCCGGATACCGCCGTTTCAGCTGCTGGCCATGTCATTTGCCGTCGCCAGCCTGATCGGCCTGATCTGGTCGATCCGCAAGCGCGGCAGCCTGCGGGCGGCCTGTGCCACCTTCCGTCAGCCGTTATCGGTCTGGGCACTCGGGGTTGGCGGGCTGTTCGGCTATCACTTCGCCTATTTTCTGGCCCTGCGTTTGGCACCGCCGGTTGAGGCCAATCTGCTCAACTATCTCTGGCCCCTGCTGATTGTGCTGTTTTCCGCCCTGCTGCCCGGCCACCGCCTGCGCTGGTTTCATCTTGTCGGGGCACTGCTTGGCCTTGCCGGTACCGCGTTGATCATTACCGGTGTCGAGACGGCCAGTTCTGATGATGCCTCATCCTTTGCCGGGCTTGGCGTCGCACTGGCCGCTGCCCTGATCTGGTCGAGCTATTCCGTCCTCAATCGCCGTCTGCCCGATGTGCCGACCGAGACGGTGACCGGGTTTTGCCTCGCCACCAGCCTGCTCGCCATCCCCGCCCATCTGGTGTTCGAGCAAAGCGTCATGCCAACTGCAATCGAATGGCTCGCGGCACTGGCCCTCGGTCTGGGGCCGGTTGGCGGTGCCTTCTTCGTCTGGGATTACGGCACCAAGCGCGGCGACATTCGGGTACTGGGCGCGCTTGCCTATCTGGCACCGCTGCTCTCCACCCTGTCGCTGGTGGTAATCGGCGTGCGTGGCTTTGATTGGCTGCTTGGGCTTGCCTGCCTGCTGATTATCGGCGGGGCGGTGATGGCCAGTGCCGAGATGTGGCGCAAACCCCGCAAAATGACAGAAATGCTAAACTAGTTACCCCGTTATCTGTTTTTGCTTCTTCCTGTCGTGGTTCTGGCGGAAGATTATGGAAAGACAAAAATCGAGCAGCCAGATGACGGGACCGGTGCCAGATCGCCGTATACGGGCGACGATCATTGGGGGATCAGCTATTTTCCTCTGGTCGACGCTCGCCCTGCTGACCGTCAAGACCGGGTCGGTGCCACCACTGCAGCTGCTATTCATGAGCTTTGCCATCGGCGGTATTGCCGGTCTGGTCTGGACCATCCGCCGCAATCCCACACGTAACGCGCTGCAACGCATCTTCCGGCAACCGGCGGCGGTCTGGCTGCTCGGCATCGCCGGTATCTTCGGCAATCATGTCCTGTATTTCTTTGCCCTGAAGATGGGGCCACCGGCAGAGGCGAACCTGATCAACTATATGTATCCGGCGCTGATTATTCTGTTTGCCGCTGTGCTGCTGAAGGAACGGCTGCGTTGGTTCCATATTATCGGCACCGTGACCGGTTTTGCCGGGGCGGCGGTGATTATCCTCAGCGTTGATTACCAGAACCAGCAGATGGCACCGGCACCGGTTCTGGGCCTGCTCGCGGCTGCCGGGTCAGCAGTCAGCTGGGCGCTGTACTCGGTCCTGAACCGCAAGTTCAAACAGGTGCCGACGGAAATCGTGGTCGGCTACACCCTGGCCAGCGCCGCCCTTGCCCTGCCGCTGCATCTGGCGCTGGAAACAACTGTCATGCCCATGCCGGAAGAGCTGTTCGCCATCCTGCTGATGGGCTTGGGGCCTGCCGGGGCGGTGTTCTTCGTCTGGGATTACGGTACCAAGCATGGCGATATACGGGTGGTTAGTGCCCTGCTGTTTTTCACGCCGCTGCTGTCCTCATGGTTGCTGATCATCGCCGGGGTACGGCCCTTCGATATCAGTATCATTCTGGCCTGTCTCCTGATCGTCGGCGGGTCGATTTTCGCCAGTCTGGAAATGTGGCTGCAGGAACCGCCGCTCAGGAATGATCCCGGTCCGACACCCGAACTGGAAGTCATTCCAATCGAGGTTCGAGAAGATCCGGTCGATCCAGCAACTCGGCAAGAACCGCCTGATATACCGCCCGTTTGAACGGAATGATGGCATTGACCACCTCATCGGCGGTGGCCCAGCGCCAGCGGCCGAACTCCTGATGCTTGTCCGCGGTCAGGTCGACGTCATCTTCTGTCCCGGTGAACCGGGCGAGTACCCAGCGCTGGCGCTGACCACGCCATTTGCCGCGCCGGGGATGGTTGCGCATTTCATTCGGGAAATCATAGTAGAATTCAGACGGCGTGACCTGAATGATATCGGCCTTGTCCGTGCCGATCTCTTCCTGCAACTCGCGCAGTGCCGCTTCCTCCACATCCTCACCGGCATCAACACCGCCCTGTGGCATTTGCCACGCGCCCGGCACATCAGTGCGCTCGCCGATAAAGATCATGCCGTGATCATTGATCAGCACAATACCGACACAGGGGCGGTATTCGCTTGGGATACGCTCGATCTGGCGGTCGGTCATGGAAGGTTGGATCAGCTTGGGTTGCGGTCGTCGAGGCCGATGGTGGCGCTTACCGGCACCAGATCAATACCGCGGGAACGGAGCAGCGGAATCCATTCCTCAAGCCGTTCAAAGGTTACCGGATAGGCCTGAGCATAGCCGATGGCATGGCCATTGAGCTTGGCCAGAGATTCCAGCCCCATAAGCTGTTCATCAATATCGGCGACGGTCGGGATAGCATCGATCAGCCGGTCACTGCGGTTATAGGGCAGATTGGCCCGATTGCTGAGATCGGCAGAGACCGAGTTGACGGTCGAGTTGTTATCGATAAACAGCAGGCCGCGCCGCGCCAGTTCGCGCAGGATCGGGTCCAGTGCTTGCGGTGATGCCAGCAGGGCCGAGCCGAGGAAGCCGGTGACACCGACATAACCCTCGGCAGCGCCCAGTGAACGATAGAGGGCGGTGATGTTGTCTGCAGGATCAGAATCGACAAGCAGGACATTCGGGCCGGGATCATCGAACGGATAATTGATCGGCTGCATCGGCAGGGCCAGCAGGGATTCATGCCCGACCTCTCGCGCTGCGGCAATCAGGTCGTCCAGTGCCGGAGCATAGGGATGGAAGGCGAGGCTGACATCCGGTGGCAGTTGCTCGATTGCCTGCCGGGTCTTGTCCGGGTTCAGGCCCAGTTCGGTCATGACGATCGAGATACGCGGCAGATCGACAATCGGCACCCGGCGGGCATAGGCCATGGAAGCGCGCATGCCATTGGCAGCAATGACCGGCAGCGGGGTCGCGGCGAGNCGGCCGGNACCGTTCACCCGTTCTTCAGGNGCAGGCANAGGCGTCTCAGGCTTCTCNACGCCGCTCATCTCAAGCATGTCGGCGCCCGCACAGAAAGCCTTTTNCCCTGCTCCGGTAACCACAATGACCTTCACACCTGCAGGTTCGGCACTTGCAATTGCCTGTCCGAGCCGATGATTCAGCTCCGAGGTCATTGCATTATGCCGGTGCGGGCGATTGAGGGTGACCACAAGCACGTCCCCCTCACGCCGTTCAGTTACNACTGGCTCTGCCATGTTCCTATCCCTCAGTAACCCTGTAGCAGCTAAACGGGGTTTCGTTCGATGAGTTGACGGGCAATAAGGATGCGCTGGAGCTCGTTGGTGCCCTCGCCAATCGCCAACAGCGGCGCATCACGGTAGTAGCGCTCAACCACGTTATCGGGCGAATACCCGTATGCCCCGTGGATTCGCAGCGCCTCCATTGAGTTTTCTACCGCGGCTTCGGTCGCGAACAGCTTCGCCTGCCCTGCTTCAAGGTCACAGCGGTTGCCCGTTTCGTATATCTCGGCAGCCTTCTGCGTGAGCAGCCGTGCCGCCTCAACCCGGGTCGCCATATCAGCCAGTTTGATCTGAATCGCTTGGTGTTCACCAATCGGCTGCCCAAACGTCTTCCGCGTCTGTGCGTAGGCTATCGATGCCCGACTCGCAGCGTCGGCAACCCCAACCCCGCGCGCGGCAACATTGATACGGCCCAGTGCAAGACCGGAGAGAATCTGCTGCAACCCTCGGCCCTCGGTACCTCCAATAAGGTTCGCAGAAGGTACGCGAACGTCATCAAAAAACACCTCGCCCGTATCGACGCCTCGGTACCCGAGCTTTTTGAGCTTCGTCGCTTTGTAGCCCATCGACTTCTCGACAATCAGGAGCGCCATTCCACGATGCGCCGGCATCACATTGGAATCCGTCTTGACCAACACCGACAGAACGTTGCCTTCAACCGAGTTTGTGATCCACTGTTTGGTGCCGGAGACGACGTAGTCTTCGCCATCCAGTGTTGCACGGGTTCTGATCGCCTGCAGATCCGTGCCGCAATCCGGCTCCGTCAATGCAATCCCACCACGGAGTTCACCTGCCGCAAGACGCGGTAGATAGGCATCTTTCTGCGCCTCAGTACCAAATTTCTCAATAGCGGCGCACATAATGAGGTGAGAGTTGAAGATGCCAGACACGGACATCCAGGTCCGGGAAACCCGCTCAACGATGCGCGCGTATGTGGTCGCCGGCAGCCCAAGCCCGCCGTGTGCCTCGCCGATCGTAGCGCCGAAAAGCCCAAGCCCCTTCATCTTCTCAACGATCTCATGGGGATACTCGTCCGCCAATTCGAGATCGCGCGCAAACGGTTCCACATCCCTAACGAGAAACTGTTCAACCGCATCAAGAACCAGTGTTTCCTGCTCGTTTATTGCCTGCGCGCTCATCAATCCATACTCTCTTCTTTTGGCAAAGCCGCCTGCGCGGCCGCAAGCCGGGCGATGGGTACTCGAAATGGGGAGCAGGAGACGTAATCGAGTCCCAGTTGGTGACAGAAGGCGATGCTCGCCGGATCACCCCCGTGCTCGCCGCAGATTCCGAGGTGTAGTTTCGCATTGGTCCCTCGACCGTCGCGGACTGCGATCTTCAGCAGTTCTCCGACCCCACGAGTGTCCAGTGTCTCAAATGGATTGTCGTTCAAGATGCCGCGCTTCTGATACTCCCGCAGGAACCGTTCACCGTCGTCTCGCGAGATGCCAAAGGTCATTTGCGTCAGATCGTTGGTGCCGAAGGAGAAGAACTGGGCGACCTCCGCTATCTCTGCTGCAGTGATAGCCGCCCGCGGTATCTCGATCATCGTGCCAAAGAGGTGATCCACCTCGATCCCAGCGAACTCAGCCAGAACTTCCTCCGCCTCCTTCTCCAACACGTCGCGCTGCAGGCGCAGTTCTTCGACATGTGCGACAAGCGGAATCATGATCTGAGGTTTTACGCTCAGACCTTCCTGCACGCAGGCACATGCTGCTTCAAACACAGCCCTCACCTGCATACGGGTCAGCTCATGGAGTAGGATTCCAAGCCGAACACCCCGAGTGCCGAGCATCGGGTTCTCCTCACGCAGTGCCTCAACCCGCTCGAGATAGTTCTGCTTGACGCGGATCTGCTCGAGCGCGGCATCAATCTCACTCATGGTGTTGTAGTGCTGAATCCTAACCTTGAGGTCCGACAGGTCCTGAACCAACTGATCATAGGATGGCAGAAACTCGTGTAGGGGCGGATCGATTAACCGGATGGTCACCGGCCGCCCGTCCATAGAGCGAAAAAGCCCCTCGAAATCGGCGCGCTGCATCGGCAGCAGCTCTGCCAGGGCCTCGTTACGTTCGCCAATGTCACGCGCCATGATCATGCGTTGAACAATTGGCAGGCGATCGCTTTCGAAGAACATATGTTCCGTGCGGCACAGCCCTATGCCCTCCGCACCATAGGAACGTGCGCGATCAGCGTCGCGGGGATAGTCCGCATTGGCCCAGACTTCGAGCTCCCGCACTTCATCAGCCCAGGTCAGCAGCTTAAGGAGATGCGGGTTCGACAGATCGGGTACCAGAGTTGGAATCTCGCCNAGATATACGAGCCCATTGGTGCCATCAATGGATATGTAGTCACCCTCTCGAATGACATGATCGCCAATGCGCATTTCCCGCGCATCCAGATCGATGACCAACTCTTCAA
The DNA here is from genome assembly GCA_002714125.1 of Gammaproteobacteria bacterium. The sequence continues at coordinate 19,005 of PAWP01000097.1, read as the reverse complement.
TGCCTACCACCGCGGGTTTACCAAACTGTCGAGCAACCAGTGCAGCGTGACTAGTCCGACCGCCCCGACAGGTCACAACCCCTTTCGCAGCCAGCATGCCGTGGACGTCGTCAGGCTTGGTTTCTGGTCGGACCATGATCACATCACGATCTTCATCGTTAGCCCAGCGCTCAGCAACCGTCGCATCCAGTGCCACCATACCTACTGCAGCGCCAGGTGAGACATTCAGTCCCGTTGCAAAGGGTTCGACGTCAGGTACGGCAGTCGTATCGAGCTGCGGATGTAAAAAGAAGTCCACCTGTTCCGGAGACACACGGCGCAGCGCTTCCTGTTGATTGATCAGACCCTCTTCAACCATATCCACTGCACAGCGCACCTCGGCCTGGGCCGTACGCTTGGCATCCCGGGTCTGAAGAATCCAGAGCTTACCCTCCTCAATCGTGAACTCGATGTCCTGCACGTTGCGATAATGATTTTCGAGCCGCTCCGCAATATCGGCGAATTCCCGGTAGATCTCGGGCATTTCGTCGCCCAGTTCGGCCAGCGGCTGAGTCTTACGGATCCCTGCCACCACGTCCTCTCCCTGGGCCTTCATCAGGAAATCACCCTCGAGTTCGCGCTCGCCATTGGATGCATTGCGCGACATCGCAACCCCGGTACCGGAACTTCCACCCATGTTGCCGAATACCATGGTCTGAACGTTGACGGCGGTCCCGAGGTCGTGGGGGATACCTGCGGCGTTGCGATAATCCTCGGCTCGTTTGCCCTTCCAGGACTTGAATACCGCTTCGATCGCTAGCTTCAACTGCTCGTAGGGGTCACGGGGAAAGTCCTCCCCCACGTAGGTCCGATAAATCTCCTTGAAGCGGGCAGTGATCACGCGCCAGTGCTCACCACCCAGTGCAGAGTCACTGGACACACCCAGGCGCCGGCGCTGTGCCGAGATTACCGCCTCAAACACCTCATCGGGCACACCCATGACGACGCTGCCAAACATTTGCACAAGTCTGCGGTATAGATCGTAGACAAACCGGTCGTCACCACTCTTTATCACCAGCCGACGTGCGACATCGTCGTTCAGGCCGATATTCAGTACCGTATCCATCATTCCCGGCATCGAAAACCGCGCGCCGGAGCGGCAGGAGACCAGCAGCGGATTATCGGCGTCCCCAAAGCCGTGTCCACTTTGCCCCTCCATTGTGGCCACGACTTCCACAACTTGGTCCCACAGTCCAGGTGGCATCGACTCGTCGCCTGCCAGGTAGTCGTTGCAGGCGTCTGTCGTCAACGTGAAACCCGGTGGCACGGGCACGCCCAAGGCACTCATGTCAGCAAGGTTTGCACCTTTGCCGCCAAGTAACGCGCGGACGTCTTCCCAGCCGCCATCTACAAGATTTATGACATCCTGCAACTGGTCGAAACGGTAGGCGTATTTCTTGGCGGTCCGGGGAGCAACGGCGCTCCCTGCGGCTTGTTCGGTCAAGTCGGATACTCTCCAGTTAACGCAACGCGAGATCTTCCGGCGGCAGCGGTTCTTTGTGTGCTACGCCTTTGTGACATTCAATACAGGTCTTGCCGGCCTTCTCAGCTCGGGTATGGCGGCGCGACACCTTACGCCCCTGAGCATCATGGTCCATATGCTCGAAGCCATGACAGATGCGGCATTCACGAGAATCAGTCGCTTCCATCTTGTCCCAGACCATGTTGGCGAGCTTCCAGCGGCGTGCTTCGAACTTCTCCAACGTATCTATAGTCCCAGCAATCTCGTGGTACACGTCCTTCGACGCGATGATCTTTGCCGCCAGCAACGGACCGAGCGGTTCGGGAACGTGACAGTCGGCACAGGTAGCTTGCACGCCAGCAGCATTCTTGTAGTGAATCGAGGCCATGTATTCTTCGTTCACAGTAGTCATCGAATGGCACGAAACACAGAATTNGTTGACGTTGGTCTGATGCATTGCCTCGGACGCGACGCCCGCAAAAATGACGCCACCAGCAAACACCGCGACCCAAATGAGAACGCCTTTGTGCCGCAGCAGAGTAAGTAGCCGGTTCAATGATTTACCCGAGCAATTGACCCCGTCGCATTATGCATGGCAACGACCATTCCTGCCCACCGGAAACTCCAAACGGAATGAACGCAGCGCACGCCAATTACAGGCTCGTACAACCAANTCACACCTCTGCCAGTTGCTCGACGGCAGGTGCTCTGTAGTCTGGGATCAATTTACGAATTCGTCCGGAAATGCATAACTTGGTTTTATAAACACTGTGTGAGTCCGGCACACCAACTTAACAGCTGGCCGTGCTGCGTACTTGGCCGACTTGCGTCAGAACGTTCAGGTCACACCCTCCACCCGGCCGACAATCCCAGCAGGCGCGCCTGTAACCCCCAGCATCTGCCTAGTAATTACCGGCGCTCACGTACATCTCGATAATCGCCCGCTTGTCCTCGGCGGAGAGCGTGTCGTACTTCACACGCATCTTCTCCGCCATCTTCCGCGTACCCGTGTCAAAGTCACTAAACTCCATCTCAAGATACTTACGCCACTGGCCAGACATGATGGCTAGATCATCGTCCTTAACGCTGCCACCTTCCGAATGACACTTGTCGCACTTGATGTCGTGTACCTCGGCCCCCCGTTTTGCCAGCGCGGCGTCAAATGCCTGCTCATGCGGCACCCAGGGTTGTTCCGAGTAGAATTCCGCAACCGACTCTATCTCCTCGTCTGACATGCGCCCAACTATCATGTTCATGTCCATTTCGCGCCCGTCTGGCAACGTCACCTTGCGAGCCTCGCGGTTGCCAACGCGGTAGCTCTCTAGCAGATCCATGATGCCGAATTCGGAGAATCCGCCGATCGAAGGGATTTCTTCCGTCGCACTGTGGCCATTCTCGCCATGGCAGTTGCCACAGCGTGCGGCAATTTCCGCTCCGTCCGCGCCCAACGCCGATGTGGTCCAGACCATCAACATCGCAAATGCCAACCCACCAAGACTGCCCACAATTCAACCTCTTTCTTGAACCATCCCAGCGATTGGAGTTACATAGCTATCAGCGATCTTCACGCGATTATGGAACGATTTTGCGCAGCTTAGAAGGACAGCTGGCGGTCATAGCAATCATCTTTTTTACCGCGGTACCGTTTAGCGGTATCGCATTCGGCCAGGACTCAACCGAGTTGGTCACCCAGAAATTGCTCGCCGGCAACTATTCGCGGCGCGGCGCAGATACCTGTCTGCGATGCCACGACGAGATGTCCCCGTTCCCGACGACCGAGATCTTCCGTACCGTGCATGGTCAGCCCAGTCATCCCGGCGCGCCGTTTGCACCACCGAGAGAGGCTATGCTGCCGGCCGGACTGCAGTGCGAAGCCTGCCATGGGCCTTTGGACGAACATGGCAAACAGATCCTTGCCGATGGCGAAGTCCGACAGGAGATGCTTGCCTATGGCGGGCGCGGTAACGTCGAGGCAAGTCTCCAGAACAGCATGTGCCTCAACTGCCATGCAAATTACAGGCGAACTCATTGGGAAGGCAGCGCACACCAGTCTGCCGGGCTCGCATGCGCCGACTGCCACCAGATACACACGGCCCATGACCGGGTGCGTAGCATCGGCACCCAGGTTGACCGTTGTACAACCTGCCACTCTGATATCGCAGCGGACATTCTCAAGCGTTCGTCCCATCCGTTGCGCGACAGTCAACTGACGTGTGCGGACTGCCATGCGCCTCATGGCGATATCGGCGATCACTTAACGAAGCACGCTAGTGTCAACGACACATGCTACACGTGTCATGCTGAAAAGCGCGGGCCACACGTATTCGAGCACCCGCCAGCCTCTGAAGACTGCACCATCTGCCATGTGCCCCACGGCTCGAATCAGCCTGCCTTGCTGACGCGGCGACCACCGCAGCTGTGCCAGGGCTGCCACTCCTCTATGGGCCACCGGTCGATGCCACAACTGGCAAGCCAATTGGCGGACGGCAGTGCATCACCATTTCTTATCGCCCGCGGGTGCCTCAACTGCCACTCCGAGGTCCACGGATCGAATCACCCCTCCGGTGACAGGTTGCGCCGGTAATGCGCTTATCATCCCTTTCAGCGTCGGTCGCGCTTACATGTCTGCTCGCGCTCGCCGGGAGTCCATTGGTTGCAGCGAATGCAGTCAAGCCCAACTACGACAAGGTCGCGAACCAGCACTGGCGCTGCAGCTCCTGCCCTTTTGAAATTGGGACGAAGGCACGGAGTTCCATCAGCNCATCCGCACTGCANACCAATGATTCCGATGCGCGTTTTGGCCGAGACAACGGCCTGGTGGATGACAGCCGCGGGACACTTAACGTAAGCGGAACCTATTTCAGTCGNGACGCCAAGACCGGTCGNGTCGTCAGCCTCATCGGCACCGATCTTGGCCTTGATTCAAAGCGCTTGGCGATGACCTTTGCACAACCTAGACGNTACGCGGTTGACTTCAGCTGGCGGGAGATCCCGCGCAACGAATGGCTAAATGCACTTACGCCCTTTCAAGGTGACGCCAACCTGCGCCTNCCNATGNTCTGGACAACGGCGNGCTCAACTAAGGGCATGACAGANTTGACTTCGGCGAGTCGCGCAGCCNCCATTGGCNCGCAACGCNAACGGGCCAATTTGNGCCTTGCCTGGNACCCTGGCACAGCCTGGACAGTTGAAGCAGGGCTCGAGCGCGAAACCCGNAAAGGGCGCCAGCTGTCGAGTGGTGACTTCCTATACCAGGCTACTGCGTTGATANNACCCATCGACTACACCACNGAAACACTCAACGCTGCCCTTCGGTACGAAAGCCGCAGTTTGCTGCTCGGTGTACATATTCTGGAGTCAGAGTTTCAGAACGGCAATCGCTCACTGACCTGGCAAAACCCCTATTGGTTCGGGCTCGGAACACCAGAGGAGGGCCGCAANGCGCTCGCGCCGGACAACGAGGCNACCGAATGGGGCCTAACCTTCCGCACCAAGCCGTGGGCGGGCAGTGTGTTGCGCGGTCATGCACGCAGNGCAGAACTACGACAGAACGATGCATTCCTACCCTCCTCGGTATATCCGGTGGTACCNCCACCGACCACGCCGCCGCCTCCCAGTCTCGACGGTCAGGTCGATACATTTGCCTCAAATCTCGAATGGGTGGTCGACCTTGGCAACTGGACGCGCCTACGNCTGACCCGGTTGGAACGTGAACGCGACAACAACACCAGACCTTTANCACTCGTACCGGTTTTGGGAGAACGCTTCCCGAGACCGCTCTTGATGAGCCGACACTACAGCTTCAAACGCAGNCGGTTGGCGGCAGAGGCGACATTCANGCTCTCCGNTCGGACCCGTCTGATTGCAGGTTTAGCCCGAGATGATCGAGCTCGTTCGCTGCTAGAGATCGAGTCCAACGAAGAGGATCAACAATGGCTCGCACTGCGTGTGCGCATGCCGCGCTCAGTGCGCCTGTCCCTNAGCTATTCCGAAGCTGACAGGAATGCCTCGGATTTTATTGGCAACGCCGAAAACAACTCCCTTACACGTCGCTATTTCATGGCGGTGCGCGAGCAACGGGCCTGGCATGCTTCGGTNTCTGCTCAGCTCGGCGAAAGGCTCAGTGTCAGCGTCACGCTGGATAGACTCAAAAATACGTACCCGAGCTCCACACTAGGACTGCTGCACCATGAGGATCAGACCTGGAGCAGTGATCTGACCTGGCGGATCAGCAACGAAGTACATGTCTCTCTGCATCGCAGCAAACACGAAATTGGCACCGATACCNCGGGCAGCAGCACAGGCGGCCCGCGGGACTGGCAGAGTGGCACNCGGGACATTGTGCGTACCACCACGGCGGACCTGGAGGTAAGCCAGATCTTTGGACGTGTGGACCTACGCGTTACGCTTGATCACTCCGATGGTTCAGGGCGCTATGACACGGACTTCAGCGACGTGCTCTCGGTGTTCCCGGAACTCGTCTCAGAGCACCGNGGCCTCGACGTAAGACTCACCNTGCCCTTCGGAGAACGTTACTCNGCTCAGCTGCGCTACTACNAGGAACGTTACGCGAGCAGCGACTGGCAGCTTGATGGCGTCGAGGTAGACACCATTCCCAGCGCGATCTCCTTTGGCCTCCTGAGCCCCAACTACGATGCAACACTGATGGTACTGACCGTCGACGCGAAGCTCTGAAGATTNGTTAAGGACTCCCCCTCGACTNCGCTCACCTNCGGACTCGAACACGCGTCAATAGACCTGCCGCATCNGTCAGCGCCATGCTCGCGCTGGTTGNAGCTGAGGGGAGGANGCCTCTTGTGATGCTTCACTGCCATATGCCGGNATGCTCGTCGAANGTCGGAAATCCTACTCNGCAAAGCTAAGTCCGCTATTGGNTTGCATGCGCTGGCTTCAAGGCCATGTGGAATCCGCGTACGTTTCGAACAATCCACTTAGCCATGATTGGTCTCTTGCAGGGCAACTGGTGCAGTACCGTCCGGGTCGGCCCCAGCTCAAATAGACGGCTTTGCTAGATGCAACGCCCCCCATCCACCAACAGTGACTCGCCAGTCACCATGTCAGCGTCATCCGAGGCAAGGAATGCAACCGCCGCCGCCACGTCCTTTGGTGTTGAGAAGCGCCCCCTGGGGATAGTCGCCAGAAAGCGGGCACGGTGTTCATCTGAGTCACCGCCCATGAAGCTCGGCAACAGTGGTGTTTCACCAGCCACAGGACTCACTGCATTGACCCGGATGCCAAGCGGTGCAAGTTCGGCGGCCATCGATCGGCTTGCGGTGATCACCCAGCCCTTCGAGGCGTTATACCAAGTGAGCCCAGGCCGGGGCGATACACCAGCCGTTGAGGCAATGTTAACGATCGCCCCGGAACCATGAGATTTCATATGGGGGACAAAACATTTGGCGGCCAAAAAGATGGCCTTCATGTTGATCGCCACCACGCGATCAAAATCAGCTTCAGTAATGTCCTCCTGAGGCGCGGGAAGATGAGTAACGCCGGCATTGTTGACCAGAACGTCAACGGGACCATCAGAAACGGAACGCTCGAACAACTGATCCATCCCGGCATGGGTCGCAACATCACATGACACCGCAACCGCGCCGTTGCCAAGTTCANGGGCCAGCGNAGCATTAGCCTCGGCACTGAGATCTGCCAAGACNAGCATTGCNCCTTCGTCGGCGAACCGACGCGCGATACCCTCGCCGAATCCCGAGGCGGCNCCGGTGACCACAGCCCGCTTGCCTTCAAATCGNCCACTCATTGTTTCGCGCCACCTTCTGCCTCATAGACGCCACGCGCGATCGCNCGCGCCATCGTGTTTGCNGCCAACGTNCCGAGCACNAGGAGTGGCAGGTTGTCCGCAAGCGGCACCTGGCCACTCGAGGCCGCAAAGATGAGATCACCATCAAAGGGCGTGTGCGCTGGATAGATGGCCCGCGCGAATCCATCATGGGCCATAGTTGCAAGCTGCGTGCACTCAGCCTGATCAAGCCCAACGTTGGTCAGAATAGCGCCGATCGTTGTATTTTCGCGCTGCCGCGCACCTTTCAACATGAGTTCGGTTGCGTTGAGCGGCCAGGGCTGCGGGTAACCGCGGCCGCCAAACTCACCCTCCTCCTCGAACGGTGCCGCCCAGAAGTGCCGAGTGCTGCCCACGTAGACCGAACCCACGGCATTTACTGCCACCACCGCGGTGATCACTACATCACCCGGCAACAATGTACTTGCCATGCCGAACCCGCCCTTGCCAGTTCCGGTTGTGGCGCCGGCACCAGCTCCCACGCTGCCCAGTGCTGGCTTTACCGACGCGGCCTCACACGCCAGCCAGGCCAGATCCCGATAGGGCGGCCAGGTCTCCCAAGTAGCGTTGGGATTCAGGTCAAAAAGAATTGCTGCAGGCACAATAGGGACCAAATGCGGACCCACAGGGAATCCACGGCCCTTACTCCTCAACCAAGCTTGGGCGCCCGAGGCCGCGTCAAGGCCATACGCGGACCCACCAGAAAGTGCCAACGCATCTACCTGCTGGACCGTTTTGGCTGGGTTCAACAAATCAGTTTCCCGCGTACCCGGAGCTCCTCCCTGCACAACAACCCCAGCCGTTGCCGGCGCATCCGCAATGATTACCGAAACGCCAGAACCTAGCCGGACATCACCAGCGTGACCAACCCTGAAGCCGGGCGCAAGACGAAGTTCAGCCACGGGACAGACTCGCTTCGATTGTGTTGATGGCGATGGCTCGAATCAGGCGCTTGTTCGCAGCATACGCCTGCGCTGGCAACTCGCCCAAGCGCCTGGCTTCCGCCATTGCTCGCTCGACAACCATTTCTTCAGCAACGGCCTCATCGAGGAAACCGGCATCCACCGCTGCGCCTGCGCTGTAGAGGGTTGACTGCACAAACGAAGCGGTGACATGGCGTTTTGACAGCCGTGCGTGGGTCAGCTCGATGGCAAACACAGGGAAGCTCATGCCAAGTGCCGTCTCGTTCAAGCCAATCGAATACTCACCCAAGGCACCAATCCGCGTGTCACAGGCCAGTAGGACGAATGCACCCGCAGCAACCGCATGACCTGTACAAGCCGCAATCACAGGTTGTGGATGACGATAGAGGTCAAGAAGCATCTTTGCGCCACGATTGACCAGAGCGCTGCCGGCTTCTGCTCCTTTGCGTAGTTCCTTAAGGTCAAAACCACCCGAGAAAAGTCCAGATCGCCCGGAGATAAGTACCGCGTCGGCTTCTCGCTGGGCTCGTTCAAGCCCCGCCTCCATGTGCTCAATAAACTCATACCCAACGGCGTTGGCCTTGCCGTCATCGAAAGACAGAACGGCCACACCATGTTCAACCCGGTACTCGTGCATTCACCACCTCGACGGCGTGCAGACGAACAGGATCATACACCCACGCGAACAGATCACTTTGCGAGGTGACTTTGCCTGCACGAGCGGTTAAGTTGGCTCGCAGCCCTGCGCCGCAGGGTTCAATAAACGCGTTTGGAGAAAATATGAGCGTAGCAGGCACGTACAAGATCACGATCAATTCACCAATGGGCGCGCAAGAGGCTACCCTGACGCTGAACGACGACGGCACCGGCAACATGGCAGGTGCGCAGGGTTCTCAGGACCTTGCCGAAGTCGCGATTGATGGCAATGCGGCCAGCTGGTCGACAGAAATCCAGCAGCCTATGCCAATGAAACTCGAGTTCACTGCCACCGTTGACGGCGAAAACATCAGCGGTGACGTGAAAGCAGGTGCATTTGGCAGCTTCCCTTTCTCGGGTGCCAAAGGCTGACATTTTCCGGCGGGGCGTGCAGTACACGCTACGTCTTCTTCCCCCACCTTTCGCCGCGTGATACTCAGTGAAAGTAGGCCTCCTAGCCGACACCCACATGCCAGGTTCTATACGCAAACTCTGGCCGCAGGTATACGACGCATTCACCGGCGTTGACCACATTCTGCACGCCGGAGACCTGCATACCCTTGAAGTAGTCGACGAACTTGGCAAACTGGCCCCAACGATAGTGTCAAGGGGCAACGGTGACGCCGGTATTGTCGATGCACGCATCGAGGAGACGTGGACCCTTGAGTGGGAAGGTGTGCGCGTCGCGATGATTCACCATTTCCCGACCCCGGGAAAGAAGCCCGCGGAGGTCATCGAAGCCAAGATCGAACGGCTCTTCGACCAGGGACGCCCCAACGTGATCATTTACGGACACACCCACNNCGAGTCCATCCAANTTCACAATGACGTTCTACTCATAAATCCAGGGTCGCCAACTCTGCCTCAGAATCAGACCACGCGTATGGGCACGGTCGGCATGCTCGAAATCTACGCGGGCGAAGTTACTGCAAGCCTGTATCAGATTACGGAAGAAGGCCTCAAAAGCCACCAGGAATACGCACCGGTCATCAGACCACGAACCGACTAAACGGCCGGTGCAGGNTGTGAACATCTGCCGATAGGTANCNAAGATTCCTAACCGGGACCAGCATCGCTGCCCAGACTAGACTGTCGGGGCACGCGATGCTTCAAGACTTAGCGGCCTGTTGGTTGACCCAGTGTTCTTCCGAGATGATTCTCGGCCCGTGACCGCTCTGCTGAAGCTCAACCGCACGCTCGATGCTGCGCCCGAAGGTTGCATGAATCCAATCCGGGCTGCCCAGTTCGCCAATCACCAGGTAGTCTGTATCCGCGGTAGGCGCCTGCACCACAACCCCGCCAAGCTCGGCAATCGTCTCCTCGCACTCGAGCAGGGAGCCGAATACGAAGCGACCAGTCAGGCAGAACACCGAGTCTTCGAAGTCAATCTCAGGAGCTGGCCGGTCAAGAGGCAGCGTCGTGGACTTCTGTTGATCGTAAGCCGTATCGCCGCCCGTGATATCACGCAGGGTCGCCAGCAACTCGTGCTGCTCTCCTTTGCTTAGAATGCCGTCTTTCAGCATCTCAATGAGGCGCGCGTACAGCACGTTGACAGGCCATTTGCCTGCGACCTCGCGGTGGGACTCTATCCACTGTCCCAGGAAAATTGCCTCCCGCTCGTCAACTTCTCCGTCGGCGATGACGCCACGACTGATGCCTATTAACTCATCGATCAGTCGGTCCTGAATTCGTACTGACGCCCTTGAGCGAGATGATTTGCCCATCTGTTAGTTCCACTCTGAAAAATAGTCATCAACTCTGAGATCAGGCACTCGCTTGATCCTGCCTGCCACCTCACCCAGGTACAGGAAACCGATGATGCTCTCGTTCTCAGCGAGCCCAAGGCCACGCGCCACCACCGCGTGATATGCCATACCACCGGTGCGCCACATGGCACCTACACCCAGTGCATGTGCAGCTACCAGCATGTTCTGAACAGCGGCTCCGGCGGAAATCACCTGCTCAACCTCCGGCACCTTGTCATGAGCGCGGTAGCTGGCAATGGCCACAATGATCATGGGCGCGCGAAGGGGTTTGCCCGCCGCCTTGTTGAGTGCGGCCTGAGGAGCATCAGGTTCATCTGCCTGTGTAGCCTCGACAAACAGCTCGCCNAGGCGCTCGCGCGCNNTNCCCGTCAAGCGTAGGAACCGCCAGGGGCGCAACGCAGCATGATCAGGTGCCCGCAANGCCGCACGGCAGATCTTCTGCAAGGTCTCCCCTGCNGGNGGTTCACCCCCGAGCCGGCCTATAGAGACCCGGGTNTGCAGCGCTTCAAGTGCTTCCATATCGCGCGTANCAAATCNGTTAGGTCGCACACCATACGCGAATCCTTGCNACCCGCAAACGCNCCGCNAGTTACTGCCGCCAGAGACGNACTTCCTGCGCATAACCCTCATCATGGGAGCGANACGGATTGATATCGATGCCACCCCGTCGGTTATAGCGGGCCTGCACGGTGAGNCGAGCCGGCGCACATCGATTCAGAATGTCCACAAAGATCCGTTCCACAACCTGTTCCGCAAACTCGGCATGTTCACGATAGGAGATNAGATATTGCAACAGCGCTGGGTGGCTGATACTGCGACCGTTGTACTGAATTATCACGCTCGCTGTATCNGGCTGCGCGGTAAGCGGACATATGGANCGGAAAAGATGTGTGTAGATCGTTTCGCAAACGATCACATCGCTCTCGATCTCAAGGCGGTCCGGATCCCAGAAGTAGTCTTCGACTTCAACGTCGATCACATCAAGGGACTGACCACCCAACATGCCAATACCATCGCTCTGCACCTGTTCNGGTGCAAGCAGTTCTACGCTTACGGGNGCTCGGANAGTCTGGGTCAGATCNTTCTCCAGTGTTCCGATCACCTGACTGCGGCGCGCAAAACGTGTCTGCGCGTAAGAGCCGAGATAGAGCTTCAGGGACTTCGATTCGGGCAGCTGCAATGAGCCTGCGGGAATTTTAAACCGGACGAGCGCAACCTCTGGCTTNCCNCNTNNNTTNAACCAGGTGAATTCGTACGCATTCCAGATGTCCACACCGCGAAAAGGTAGCGCGTCCGGGGCAATACCGAGCGATCGACGCTGGTCTTCACGAGAAAGCGATTCCAGCAGCGAAGGCGTATAGGTCGAGACGGTGGGCACTGTTTGCCTGNTGATCATTTGATCCGTCATACGTGATTGCTCGCGCATCTAGCCCATAAGCGTTTGCACTATACCATGNTACGTTCCAAGCACCTGTAAAAGACNCNATAACCTGCTGATAATCAAAGGCTTCCGTACTATTTGTTCGCAACAGGTCTTTTCTATAAAGTCTCGCGCCTGACTCCANCCCACGGTCATAAACCTTGAATACCAAACTGAGTCCCNCTGCACCCCACCNAATCTTTCGCACTGTGCTCTTATGCGGTGCCATTGGTATGACCGCTACCGCTACGGCGACCAACATGGAAGAGACCGTCGTTTCGGCAAAGCGAATCAGCCAGAGCGCCACGACGGTGGCACGCAGCATCAACGTAATCGATGCGGACACTCTCGCCNCAACACGCCACACCCATATCAACGAAGCAATGCAGCGGATTGCAGGCGCATGGATCAGTCGGGGTAACGGCCAGGAGCATCTGACCGCGATTCGCTCTCCGGTGCTGACGGGCGCCGGTGGTTGCGGNGGATTCTTAATGGCCCAGGACGGCATCCCCGTTCGCGCAAGCGGTTTTTGCAATGTCAATGANCTCTTCGAATCAACGACCGAACTCGCCTCNCGGATCGAAGTGATCAAAGGACCCGCTGGAGCCTTCTACGGCTCAAATGCCATGCATGGCGTCGTCAACGTGATATCCAGGGGCATCGACACCCCCGGCAGCGTGATCTTCGAAAGCGGGCCNCACAANTACAGCCGTGCGCGCCTCGGCCTGTCTGGTGACAGTTGGCGCGTCGACGCCAGNGGNACATCCGATGGCGGNTACAAGCNCTCCTCCGGGTTTGACCAGCAAAAGCTCGTGGCACGGCTACANCGAGAAATCATGGGGGCCGAAGTTACAACCACAGTTAGCTTCACCAACCTNAATCAGGAAACTTCCGGCTTTGTCTCTGGCGCCGATGCCTACAAGGTCAGTAGCCTGAAAAGGACCAACCCCAACCCCGAAGCGTTCCGGGACGTGACGTCAATCCGAGCCTACAGCCGGATCGAATTCGAAGCGAAAGCCGGCGGTAATNTCGTCATCACACCTTATGTGCGCCACACTGAAATGGACTTTCTGCAGCACTTCTTGCCAGGACAGGCCCTCGAAGAGAACGGTCATACCAGTTTTGGGGCGCAAGCCGCGTGGNACAGNGGCGCTGGCGACTGGCGAATCACCCTTGGCATAGATGCTGAAGGCACCGAAGGTTTCTTNAAAGAGACACANGCGGGTCCTACCGACTCGCAGAGCGCTTTCATACGCAACACTATCCCCCAGGGCGGACATTATGACTACGAAGTAGATGGCGGCATGCTCGCGGTTTTNGCACACGCAGAATACGACTTGTCTNCCGACACCACCCTTATTGCGGGCNTGCGTGGCGAGCACATCGATTATGACTATGAAAACCGCATGTTGGTCGGCCGTACACAGGACGACGGGACCCCCTGTGGGTTTGGTGGTTGTCGTTTCAACCGCCCAGCGGACCGGCAAGACAAGTTCGACAACCTTTCGCCTTCAATTGGCCTCCTGCATCAGTTGAACGATGGCGANAGCCTGTATGTCAACCTGACCCGTGGCTTTCGTGCACCCCAAACGACCGAGTTGTACCGGTTGCAGAACGCTCAATCGGTTAGCCGGATCGACTCAGAGTCCATGTTGAGTCTTGAAGGGGGCTACCGACGATTCACCTCAAAGGGCCGAATTGATATCGCCATCTACTCGATGACCAAAGACAACGTGATCTTCCGTGACAGCAACCGCGTCAACATCGACAATGGCGAGACATCCCACCGCGGGCTCGAGTTCAGCGTCTCGCAANCCCTTGCGCCGAGCCTCGACGCAACGTTCGCTGCCACTTATGCCCGACACAAATACGAGGACGGGATCTTGGTTTCGGGCACGAGCGTCTCTGGCAACGACATCGACACAGCGCCACGTTTTATGGGCTCAGCCCAGCTCAGCTGGCGGCCGCTTAGCGGACTTAGCACCGAACTCGAGATCATTCGCCTGGCCCGCTACTATACCGATGCGTCGAATACGAACGACTACCCCGGGCATACGCTCATCAATCTACGGGTCGCTTTGCAAGCCGGAGACTGGCGGCTGTTCGGCCGGCTGATGAATCTGACCGATCGCGACTATGCGGAACGTGCCGACTTTGGCTTTGGCAGCGAACGCTACTTTGTGGGTGAGCCAATGTCCATTTATATGGGCATCGAGCGCGCCCTCTAATTCGGCATATGATTCCATCACGAGCGCCCAACGCAAAGCTATGAAAGGAACCGTTGTATGAAGTCTCGCGCCGCAGTCGCCTGGGAAGCAGGCAAACCTCTCTCAATCGAAGAAGTCGAAGTTGCCGGTCCGAAGGCTGGCGAAGTCCTGATCCGCGTCGCCGCTACAGGCGTCTGTCATACCGATGCCTTCACGCTCTCTGGAGACGACCCTGAAGGGTTATTCCCAGTGATCCTCGGACATGAAGGTGGCGCCATCGTTGAAGAAGTAGGCGAAGGGGTGACCTCGGTTGCACCCGGTGACCACGTCATTCCGCTTTATACGGCCGAGTGCGGCCAGTGTAAGTTCTGTAAGTCGGGAAAAACTAACCTATGTGCTGCAGTGCGGACCACCCAGGGGCAAGGTGTCATGCCGGATGGGACCTCACGTTTCTCGATGGGCAGCAAGCAGCTCCACCATTACATGGGCACCTCAACGTTCTCCGAGTACACCGTTGCAGCCGAGGTCTCACTCGCGAAAATCGGCAAAGAGGCCCCGCTCGACAAGGTGTGCTTGCTGGGCTGTGGTGTGACCACAGGAATCGGCGCCGTGATCAACACCGCTAAGGTAGAGCCGGGCGCTAGTATTGCGGTGTTTGGTTTGGGTGGCATTGGGCTCTCAGTGGTTCAGGGCGCGGTCCTCGCCAAAGCTGGCAGAATCATTGCGATCGACACCAACCCCGACAAATTCGAGATGGCGAAGTTGCTTGGCGCGACTGACTGCGTCAACCCAAAAGATCACTCAGGACCGATCCAAGACGTGATCGTCGATATGACTGATGGCGGCGTCGACTACTCATTCGAGTGTGTTGGCAATGTAGAGTTGATGCGTTCGGCGCTTGAGTGCTGTCACAAGGGATGGGGTGAATCGATCATCATTGGCGTCGCTGGCTCAGGTCAGGAAATCGCAACCCGCCCCTTCCAACTTGTTACTGGCAGGGTATGGCGCGGCACAGCGTTCGGCGGAGTCAAAGGTCGCACACAACTGCCGGGCATGGTTGATCAGTACATGAGCGGTGAAATTAAGCTCGACGAATTTGTTACTTTTGACCTGCCGCTTGATGAGATCAACACGGCCTTCGACTACATGCATGAGGGTAAGAGCATCCGCTCAGTCATTCACTTCTGAGTGGTTGCGCGGCTGACCAGCAATATCGCCGCGCACGCCAGCACAAACGCGGGCAGCAGTTCATAGAGATCGAACAGCCCGCCGGACAGCGCCGACCAGGCAACGACTGTTGCCGCACCGGTAACCATGCCTGCAATAGCGCCCCAGTGATTTGCATCACGACTGTAGAGGCTGAACAACACAACGGGTCCAAAGGCCGCACCCAGTCCTGCCCAGGCATAGCTCACAAGGCCCAGGACCTGGCGCCCGGGATCGAGCGCAATGCTCACCGCCACAACGCAGATCACCAGTACCATGATCCGGCCGACCAGCACTAACTCAGACTCGCTCGCTTTAGGTCGGAGTGGACGGTAAAAGTCTTCAGCCAGCACACTGGAGGACACCAGCAGTTGAGAGTCGATAGTGCTCATTATTGCGGAAAGGATCGCAGCAAGCAGCACCCCCGCAATCCAAGGGTTGAATACCACCTGGGTCAGCGTGATGAACACCTTTTCTGCGTTTGCCGCATTGAGCGGTTGCCCAGCGGCGTGCAGGTAAGCGTTGCCAAGCACGCCGACGGCTATCGCACAGGCAAGTGTGACCACCATCCAGGACATGCAAATAGCCCGGCCTTTTGATATGGCCGTTTCATCCTCGGCAGCCATGAAGCGCGCAAGGATGTGTGGCTGACCAAAATACCCAAGCCCCCATGCCAGCAAACTGAGCACTGAAAGCACAGTGACACCCTGAAGCGGCGAGAGATATTGCATCTGCTCATGAGCAAATGCCGCATCCGGCAGGTCCATGAGGATCACAACTGGCAACACTAACAGCGCCAGCATCATCACTATGCCCTGCAGCACGTCTGTCCAACTGACCGCAAGGAAACCGCCCAGCGCGGTATAGCTAACAATCGCCACGGCACCAAGCCCCAGCGCAACCCCATATGGCAAACCGAATGAGGCTTCAAACAGTCTGGCCCCAGCTACCAGCCCACTTGCGGCGTAGAAGGTGAAGAACACCAGAATAACAAGTGCAGAGACGCTGCGCAGGATGCGTGTAGGATCACCAAACCTGGCGGCAAAGAAGCCCGGCAGGGTCATGGCGNCCGAGGCAGCGCTGTCGGCNCGCAGCTTGCCGGCGACAAACGACCAGTTACAGAAGGCACCGACGCTCAANCCNATTGCGATCCANACTTCAGACAGACCCGATAAGTAGACCGCTCCAGGAAGGCCCAGCAGCAACCAGCCGCTCATATCTGACGCGCCAGCTGACAGCGCAGTGGTAACTGGCCCCAAAGATCGCCCGCCAAGCAGGTAGCCACTCACAGAGTNGCTGCGCCGGGATGCAACCCAGCCAATGCTTAGAATGACCGCCAAATAGGCGATGAACGTAACGAGTGTCGGTGTAGTCAAATGAGTTTGATATTAAACCTTTCAGCTATTGATCGTGCAGCCATGGCTTCTAGCTCTGGATCTTTCGCGGGTCACCTTTTTGCCGTCTCGATTAACGAGCGGTTGGTGAGCCGTTTGAACGAATGGACCCTCGGCCTCACCCGACGCTGAGACGTCAGGTACCTGCATCTACGCCGCCTTCAGCGCCTTTTTTGGCCAACTGGTTATCTCTTCGAGATGGTTGTCCCTTGATTGGCTCTCAGGAGTTAGTTGTAGCCGAGTTGGTAGTAGTCGATGGCCCTCGCGCACGTTGTGTTTGGTCTACCCAACGAGCCTGCACAGTAGGACCCGCCTTGCAGCGTCTAGAAGTACTTGGTTGCACCGACCTCGATCAGTACTTCAGCCCTTGTGCTGCTGCAGAATGGAGTTCTTGAGCGCTTAAGTACGCGCTGTGTATGTTTCATCGGTCTACCAAGCGTTCAGCCCGGACGTGACTGCGGGATCTCTGTACCAGACTGGATGAGCCAGTCGGTCTGAGGGATGTTGTTCAGGTCCTCGCGCAGTTCCACCTTCGCGGTGTCCAGCTCGACGGCGTGCGTGAGNTGCAGTTCAATGTGCCACTAAATAGATATCAAAATATCACTGTGGACCGCCTCTCGTGGCAAAACTTCCGCAAAAATAGCGAGGTCACGCGAACGATCGCGACGGTCCAGCGATCTACGTGCCGGCTCCTGCATACGCTCTTCAACCTTGTGCTAGACGTAAACCGCCAAATAACAATCCGAAGCCGCCAAGTTTGAGCAGGCTTAAAAACGCTATAGATACATCCCCGTGTGCGTAGTGACTCCCCACCGGTCAGCGTAATCCGCCGCGAGNAATGTGCTCAGCTCGCGAGCTTCGCACGGTAAGGACTCATGTCCATTTCAGGATAGCGCCGACCCACCGAATCGAGCGTCTCCTCGGTCCAATAGGCATCTCCCGGCGGCGCGAAACCCAGCACGGTGCGCTGCTCCACCGAAAGTTCTGCGAGGAAACGAGTGGGCATCTGCGACATGCGCGGCGCAAGACTCTGCCAGTTCACCCACTCAGCATTCCGATGCCGCCAAACATGATGATGGGTGTAACGCACCTTGCCGAGGGCCGCAGGGGTGCCACGATGCCANGCATTGAGCCGGTAGAGAATGCAGGTACCTGGCTTGTAATGGACGGGCTTCTCTTCTCGGTAGCGCTGCTCTGTACGATCTGGCGAACGCGGTCCAGTGTCGTTGCCTGCCGAACCNTTCGTCGAACCGATNACGAAGTTAGGCGGGTTAAACCGCTCCGGTGCATAAGTGGTCAGTTCCCCAGGGTCGGCACGCGNAAAGTGCGTGGCGCCGCCCGCCTCTTCAACGTCGCTGTAGTAGCAGAGGCAGGCGACCGCTTCCGCAGAGGTTCTATGTGGCGGCACCATGAGGGTGTTGTTGCCGTAGTCAACGTGTATGTCCTGATCACCCGCAATAGTTCCGTCTCGCGCTTCACCAGGCCTATTGATGTGATGACCATATTTGGCGATCAGGTGGGACTGGCTGAGCCGCAGGTCCAGCACGGTCACCTCCATCAATTGCGCAACCGCCGCCAGCGCCCGGGGATGGACCGTCATGTGATTGAGCGCAACGTCCGGTGCCGCCTCACGCTGCTGTACCCATGGCATCTCGCTGAAGCCCCGCCGGTTCTCCACCACCTCGTCAAAGGGGTGCAGGCCAGCCGCCTCTTCGGCCGCCTGGGTAATGAATTCGTCGGGCCAAAGGCCAGTAACCACTAGAAACCCATCATGACGGAACCGGTCAATCTGCGCCGAGTTGAGAATCTCAGGTGCAGCACTGCCTGCAAGTGAGTCAGGGTGCCACCAGTCTTCAGGGGTCAGGTTTTGGTAGGGGTTCGGGTAGACGTTGCGGACCATCATCGGCTCCGGCGCAGATTACTTTGCGCGATTCTCGCACTTTCCAGGTTGTTCGGTTTGGCCAAGTGTCTAAGCCACATCATTCAGCAAGGCTTTGATTTTACGACATGTGCGTTGGCGAGAATATTTTTGAACGACCGGTCCCGCCCATGGAGCCTCGACGCACTGCTTCCG